>JAWQFQ010000003.1:0-67842 GCA_035967975.1 Scytonema sp. PMC 1070.18 | reverse complement strand
CACCACAGCACTCAGAGGGGACAATGATGCAACCGCGACCTTCCACCCCTCCATCACCACCACAGCACTCAGAGGGGACAATGATGCAACCGCGACCTTCCACCCCTCCATCCGCACCACAGTATTTAGAGAGGACAATGATGCAATCGCGACCCCCAATAGAAACCAGACAGCAGCAATCGAATAAAATACCGACTAAGCTTCTGCTAATCCTTGGGTCAGTTTTTCTAATGGGGATAGCTTTAACAGCTGTTGTTTATACTATGAATACTCAATTGAGAGCGCCGCAAAATTTCAATGAGAGAAAACTAATCAAATAAGTAATTGGACAGAAATATTTACCAGGAAAAAGCAGAGGGTAGAAGGAAAGCAATACTGCTCAGTTAGGGTTTTTCGCGTGCTCACCAAACCCGGTTTCTATTCCGGCTTAACCAAGTAGTATTGAGAAGGAAAGAAAGGTTTTTTCATCCATTCTGGTGTTTGCAAATACATGATTGCTACTTAGTTGCCTTTCTAAATTTGTTGCATGGGAATTTCAATCCAAAACTCCGTACCTGAGCCCGGTTGAGAATTACACTTAAAGATTCCCCCATGCTTATCCACAATAATCTGGTAACTAATTGACAGCCCCAGACCAGTACCTTTACCTACAGGTTTAGTAGTGAAAAATGGATCGAAGATTTTTTGCATGAGGTCTTGTGGTATTCCCAAGCCGTTATCTGTAATGCGAACAACTGCACTTGGTAGATGACCGTGTAGTTGACCCATAGATGTAGAGATGGTAATTTTGCCCTGGCGAGGTTCCGGTGTGGACGCTCTATATTGGTCTAGAGCATCAATTGCATTGCTTAAAACGTTCATAAAGACTTGGTTGAGTTGTCCAGGATAACACCCAACATTCGGTATATTCCCGTACTCCTTAACTATGTCAATCCCAGGACTGTCTGGTCTTGGTTTTAAACGATCTCATCGCGAAAAATACTCAAATACCCCAGCAATTGCTGGCGGTACCATAATGGAATCATTAAAAGGCTGCGAATTTTAGTGGAACGGAAAGCAACTTGCAGATTTCGTAATAGTGGCATTTTATAGATGTCTGGAATTGCACAAACATCAGTTTCTCCTAACTTATAATGTTCCTGCCAGACGCTATATTGTTCCATCAATTGATACTTAGCAATTTCTGGTATAATGGGTTGCTGCCCGCTGGTATAAACCTTAACTAAAGGTTCTTCCGCTTTCAGACACTCAGCTAAACTTTCAACTATATTGTTATTGAAATGAAAGGCACAATCTCGAATACAAAGCCTACCCCCCGAACCACTCAATGCTGCAACAGCTTCTTCTAACGCTGGCTGTAATTCAATAGTGGGCATGGAATGTAGTAGGGTAGCTACATGATTGACAAGTGCTTCTTTTTGTGCAATGGATTGAGTTTGACTTAAAATATTACTTTGGGCGATCGCAACTGAGAGTTGGTCTACCACCATCTGCACGGCTTCAATGTTATCCTCACTGAACACTCTGGCTTCCGAATGATGAGAAACCAATAACCCCCAAAGTTGTTCTTGATGAAAAATAGGTATGACAAGTGATGACTTCACCCCCATTGCAGTTAAGTATTCCACATGACATGGGTCTACAGAACGGTATTGTATCTCCCCTAAAACTTTTTCTTCAGCGTAATCCAGAGGGGTTTGTCCAATCTGGCGTGTATAAACATTGACAACAGAACGTACTCGGAATTTGACAAACATTTCCCTAGCATAGGGAGGAATGTCATCAGCCGGAAAATTGAGCCCTAACAACGATGGTAATCGACTGTTGCGAATGAACTCAGCAATTACCTGACCACTGCGATCAAAATGAAATTTATAAATCATCACTCGGTCTGTTTCCAGTAAAGAACAAACCTCCGCCACTGTTGTTGTCAGAATATCATTCAAATCCAGTGTTTCACGAATACTGTTGACAATACGGCGCAGCAAATTTTCTTGTTCTAGACGTACCTGCAAATCTCGTTCACCAATGGGGGACATACCATTTTGGGTTCTTGGATTTTAGATGAGTGGATATTGCTTCAGCCAATCAAATTTTGGTATAAGTTGGCATTAAAAGCATGCACTTGTTGATAGAGTTTGTACTGCTGAATTGCCAAGGCAAATTGTCTACCCAATGCGTGGGCTAGTTCAATATCTTCCGCAGTCCATTCGCGAGTTTGTGCTTTTTTAGATTCTCGCCAAACCTCAAAAGATAGACGAGGATAAAGTTGTCGTTGATCGGGGTCAAACTGACCCGCCCACAAAATTTCTGTATCTATTTCATCCCTGAAAATACTACAGTACCCTAGCAACTGCTGACGATACAATAACGGTATCATCAAGAGGCTACGAATTTTGGTTGATTGAAAAGCAATTTGCAGATTTCTCAATTCTGAAGTTTGATAGCCGTGAACTAAAGTTCCGGCTTAAAGCTCAAACCCATTAAAATGGGTTAATATAAGTACCTAAGCAAAAATATTTATCTATTTTTCCTGATGAATGAAATCGCTGTAGGAGAGTACTATAGCAAGATTGTCTATTCCCTGGGGCAACTCTTAACTAGATAATTTATTTTGCACGACTACTTATTTACTTTTTTAAGTCGTAACTTAAGCTTGAAGCGAGTCCTTTATGTTAAGGGAGACTTACGCGAGAGGTCAATTTTTCCGTGCTTAAGTAAGCAGATTTGAGAAATCGAGTTTCGGGTACCTCAAATAGTTTTTTTAAAGCTGGTTGACAAAGATGACAATCTTTAGGTGTGTGTTGTCCATGCATCAAATAGCTTATCTTTGTTAACCTTTATTTGTATAAAGTGCTACTGATTAACCAAGGAGTTACACCAATTCTCTAAAATCCGGTAACACATTCAAGCCCTGAAATCCAGACCCAATAGGGCTTTCTTAATTACGAATTACGAATTGGTATTACCCCTCCAGCTCGTAGAAGAAACCACTGACGAAAGGTAATTACCATTTTATTTTGGAATCAATAGTGAGTAAAAATTCCGAAAAATTAATTAATTAGACATCTCCGAAAAAGAAGATAGGAAATGTCTATTAGATAAGATGAACATTCTTAAAGAGAAAGCATAGATTCGATTTTGCCTAACTTTTGTCCAACGGTAAGTCAGCAGACAAACTCCCACTGCTAATACAGCTGGCGCAGCAACACCTACCGCAACAGCAGCACCACCGCCTACCTTAGCAGCTGCAAAAGTTCCAGCAATTCCACCAGTAGTTGATGCGACTCGTCCTGCACGTCTGGCATTTTTTCTAGCAATACGTTCACTTTGCGGCAAAGTTTCATTATCGTCAAGTATTTTTCTGACAACTAGGTTAGTTGCTACACCACTCACCAAACCACCAACGCCAACAATACTTCCAGCCGTACGACCAACTACAGTCGGTCCTTGTTGAATAGCTGTATTCATAATAACTTGTGTAAGCGGATCTACATACGTAACAGTGGCGGCTTTTGCAACCTCTTGAGTAGCAAGTTTTGTACCTGCACTGACAATACTCCCAGCAACTACACCACTTCCTATGGCTCTCAGCTTTTTCAATTGTTCGCTTTCATGCTTACCTGTTTTGCAGAAATAGGCAAAATGTTCGCAATTGTTGAAAAAGACATTATACGCCTCCTCAGATAACTTGCTTTTGGCTCGTTCCACAACCATGTTATCTGAATCGCACTTCCCATACTCTTTGACATGAAGGGTTCTACCCTTGCCAAATTGAGTTTTCGGAATCATGGCAACTCTTTGCATATTGTAATGAATAATGTTGCCGTCACCGCAGTCAATTCCATGATGAGTTACGGGAAAGCCATCAAAGAAAAAACTGATATACACATGGTCTCCTTTAGCCATAATTGACATCTCTCTACAGAAGTACATAGGCAGGATATTCTATAGAAAGATTATGAGTATAATTTGTAAAGTGGCAATTGTAAAATTACGGAAAACTATAAAAAGCTTTAATAAAGAGCTAAAGGCATGAAATTTGGAAAAAAGTCTAATTGTAAAGGTCACAAGTTGCAGTATACAAATAAATTCGTTGAATTACTCTTCAAAAATAAGATGCGTTTCCTCTCAATACTACTTGGATAAGCTAAAATTAGAAACCTGGTTTCAGGTAGGTTTTTGGCACCTCAATTACCCTTAACTGACAAGTGTTGCGTTTGCTTTAGCTTGATGCTTCAACTGCAGTGTATATAGCGATTCGTGCATTCATGAGCTACAGAGGGCAAGAATGAACCGCAGATAAACGCAGATAAACGCAGATAAATTTGTACCTCAACAAACTAGAAAACATTGTAATTGCGTTATTTTTAGTACTTTAGAGTGACAAGAATGCAAGAGGAAATAGTCTAATGTCTCCGAGTTTAAACGCACACTCATATCGGGACTTATAGAAGCTGAATATTAAACATGCCAAACTTCAATCGTGCAGCCATTGTGCCACATCTGACTGAGACCAAGGCAGTGAATGTTAAAGTGAAATATATGTGGAAGTTGTAACTATGAGCCAAGCCCAAACCGAGCAAAAATTATACACCTTTGATGAATTTATTGAATGGTATCCAGAAAACTCGGCAGTTCGGTATGAATTATATGATGGAGTAATTGTCGAGATGCCTAAGCCTAGGGGGAAGCATTCAAATTTAACGGGTTCTCTCGCTGGACGGTTGCTTACAACCATTGATAAGATGGGTAAAACTGACATTTGGACAATACCTAGAGAATCGATTGTAAAACCTTACCGCGAAAAATCTGGGTACGAACCGGACATTATAGTTTTGAATCAAGAAACTATTGGTACTGAGACACGCTGGGAAAGTGAGTCAGTTATTCAAAACGCGACTTCGGTCAAATTGATAGTAGAAGTTGTTAATACCAATTGGCAAGACGACTACTACGACAAACGTCGTGATTATGAAGCTATGAGCATTCCCGAATACTGGATTGTCGATTATGCTGCCTTAGGAGGGCGTGAGTTTATCGGCTATCCAAAACAAAGCACGATCTTTGTATATGAATTAATTGACGGGGAGTATGTAAAAACAACGTTTAGAGACAGTGATGTGATTGTCTCCCCTACCTTCCCACTATTGAACCTTGCCGCACAACAGATTTTTAATTTGGCTTTGTAAAGGGTTTTTTGCTCCAGATATAGCAGTCCTAAAGTAAGCGTTCAGCCCTCAGCTTTATAAGTCATAGTGGTGTTCAATAGGGTATTAGAAACGCTTATAAAATACTTAAAAATAGCTTTCAAAGCTGACTGCTGACGGCTAAAGTGCTGAACGCTTACGTCCTAAATCATTCGTGAGATTAAAGATTCTGTCAATGGACTGATTCATTTCTCGTATACTGACAACATAATAAATAGGTGTAAAACCACCAAACAAGATAAAGCCCGTGACTGAAGAATTTAAAAAAGGTGATAAGGTTCAGTGGAACACATCACAAGGGGAAACCACTGGTAAGGTAGAAAAGAAACTCACCTCTCCTACAGATATTAAAGGACACCATGTCGCCGCTTCAGAAGATAATCCTGAATATTTGGTGAAAAGCGACAAATCAGGAAAAAAAGCAGCTCATAAACCTGAGTCGTTGGAGAAATGTTGAAAAGCTAATTGCTAATTGCTAATTGTTAATAGCTAATTGCTTTTCTTACCATTAGCTATTAGCTATTAGCTATTAGCGGTCTTATCGAAGATTCTACATTAAATCTATGACTACTATAGAGGAGTTTCGTTCTTCAGTTAATATGACGGCGAAGGAATTGGAATCTTGGCTGAAAACTGAAGATTCTCAATCGGTTGGACAGAAAAAGGACGACGATGAATCTATTGGACACAAGTCTGGAAAGCACATCGTCGAGATATTGCGAAAGAAGAAAGATGACTACACTGATGATGATATTTCGCACATGAAAAAAGTCATCAGTTATGTCCATCGCCATTTAGCACAGCGCCCAGAAGGCGATGTGAAGGACACTCGGTGGCGTTACTCTCTCATGAATTGGGGACACGATCCTCTTAAATAGGGGTGTAAGGGTGTATGGATTTAGGGTATAGGGAAAAATTAATTGTGTTTCTTTTTTTGGGTTGGGTTGCAGTCACTGACTGTAGGGTAATTTTCAGTAAAACAAAATTATGAATTATGGATTTATCTTATCATTCATAATTCATAATTCATAATTCATAATTCCTTCAGCCAAACCAGTGAGAAGCGTCACAGTTTGGTGTAGCTGTGTCGCAGACATGATTATCCATCCAATCTGACTTTGCTTGAGCGATCGCTAAAATACCTTGATGAATTAAATTTTCTAAATGTAGTTGTTGCGCCAATGGTTGTCGTGGTAAATTGTAGCTTAACCAATCAGTGTTTTCTGATGCCATTGTATGGTAGCAAGGAATACGGCTAAGTACGTAAGAGATTAGTTCTTGACGTAAATCGGGAATTGTGAAAGCTTTTTGATAAGGATAATAAGGATAATTATCTAAAATGCTTTCAATTTCTTTGACTACTGATTGATGTGTTAAATTGATTACTGTGTTCATAAATTTTTAACTCCTGTTCGATTGGTTAAGGAAGGATTAACAAATTTGAACCTAGATAAAAATACCGTCATGACACAGCCAGTCAACGAGATATTGAAGCAGGAGATAATCAACCGAGCTAACTTTATGACCCTGCAATCCGATAAAATTCTGGCTGTATTTACCTGAAGAAGAACAGATGTTTCGGTAGGAAACACCTTCTGACAAAGCCATCTCATCAAATTGGGAATATATCTTTTGCCTATCTTTCAGGATAATTATGACAAACTTCTGTTTTTGGGGCAGAAAAATACACAAAACGCTGCATAAATTACGATAGGTCGGCTTAGTTTTGAAGGAAAAAGTTTATTGTGGAAGAAACGTAAATTTAATCTGATAAAGATTTACATTTCTTAGCACTTTAATTTTGATTTTCCTTGTACAACACTAAGCTGGGGATCGAAAATCTATAACATTATTTTTAGCACTTTAACTTTGTGAGTTACTATAGTTTATTTATAAAATTTATCTTAAAGTTTTTAAGAAAATAGAGGTATGGGGTAACGGAGAAAAGTTTTTTGTGGATTTTCCTTAAAAAAAATTTAAAAAATATCTAAAAATATTTCTTTTGGTAGAAGTAAACTGCGTAAATTATGATTAATTTGCTCAGCAGCAGCTAGACCGGAAAGCATTGCTCCTTCTACCAAGTTTCCGCCACACCAATCTCCACAACAAACTAAAGGCAAAGAATCACCAGCAAGTAGATAAGTTTCGTGCCAAGGACGACTGGGAAAAGCGTAGCGCCAGCGATGGACTTGTATCCAGTCAGGAGTCTTGAACCAGGGAAGTACCAGAGTTTCAGCAGCCCGTTGCAACATAATTTCTCCAGCTGACTGTAAATCCTGAGTTTGGTCGTAATTTTGGGCAAAAGCGTTGCTGCTTTGCACGACGAAAATGGGTTGCTGTGGGTTTGGGCGCTTACTACTATCCAAACCAATCCAAGCCAAGTCATCATCTTCAATAAAAGTGATTGCTTTCCACGTTGGTAGAAGTTGTGATGCCATTGGATATCCCGCCATAACACTTAAGCAGGAGTCAAACTCTACAAAACGGAGGCGATTAAGAAATGTATCATGAAGAACAGTTTCTCCTAGAGGTTCCAAAAGCATTAAAGCTTGGGGGGCGGGAATGGCTACTACGACAGCTGCGGCGGTTATTTCTTCGTTGCTTGATTCTAAGATAAGACGCCATTTATTTTCAGGAGTTCTGTTAATGGATGTAACACGTTGATTTAGCAAGATTTCTAAACCTTGACCGAGAAATTTAGCGATCGCATTCATTCCGTTTGGTGCAATATATCGGGGAACTGGAAGATTGGGTACAATCAGTCCAAAACCGGGTTTAAATTCATACACCGTATCAGTCCAAATCTCAAGAAGATGGCGTTGACATAAAAAATCTACGAAACATTTAAAAAATTCGCCTTTAGGCTTGAGGTAACATACCCCGTGATCCGCGCAAGAACCATGTAATCGGCGTGTCGCTACCCGTCCTCCCAAACCCCGAGACTTCTCCAACACCAGCACCGAATACCCAGCCTGACTTAACTGTTGAGCGCACATTAAACCTGCTATACCGGCACCAATTATTGCTACATCAGTCATAGAATCTAACAGTTATCAGCTTTTTCAGCTTACAATCTTTTCACTATCTGATGATGATTAGCTGAGTTCTAAACGCTGATAGCTACAAAAGCTAATAGTAGAATAAGGTACAGACAAAGCTGCATGGAAGGGAGGAAGGGAAATTGGATGAACTCAGGGCGGCACTAGAGTTGGCAACAGAAGAGGAATTGCAAGATTTGACGGCAATTCTGTTTAGCCGTAAGTTTAATCCCCTTGATTATGTTCACACGCCTGAACCAGTAGAAATACAAAGTAAAGGTCGCAAAGCTTGGCTAGATGCACTGGAGGAGCGCTTTCGCTTTTTAGCAGCAGATGGGGTCACAGTATTGCGTGGACGGACCAGTCAGGTCACTTACCGACAAGCACTCATTCAAGTGTGTAAGTATTTGAAAATGCCCTATTCCGATGAACTGACTACTGTTGATTTGGAAGCAGAGGTATTTTTGTATCTGCTGGGACGTGTCTGGAAAAAATTACCGGAAAAAGATAAGCAAAAGCTGACAGTTCAAATACAGCATCAGTTAGCGCAATCTCAACTCACACAACCGTTACCACTTTCATTACAGGGAGACCCATTCAAGTTACTTTTCAAAGGTGGTAGTGCTTTAGCCGTTACCTCCGTTCTTCAGCCACTGTTACTCAAACAGATTGCTCGTCAATTTGCTATCCACTTTGCTAGTTATGAAGTCGCCAGACAATCTCTGGTAAAAGGGACTGAAGCTGCAGCAGCTCAGTTTCAAAATTATGTCACTTTACATATGGCAAAGCGAGGTATGGCAGTCAGTGCAGCTCGTTATAGTGTAGCTCGCAGTGTTTTCGCTGTCTTAGGACCAATGATGTGGGCTTGGTTTTTTGCGGATTTGGGGTGGAGAGCGATCGCAACTAATTACGGTCGAATTATACCTACCATATTTACCCTAGCTCAAATTCGCTTGACCCGTACAGAATGTTGGGAGTTTGCTTGAAAACTGCTTTTCATTATCCCAAAAATAGTTTGCAATCCTTTTGGGACTTGACTCAACTGGGACTACTTATATTTCCACTGAGTCCATTGTTTGGTGTCATAGTTCTGGTTGTGGCGGTCTTGGGAACTTGGATGACTCAATACCGCACAATCGTCAAACGCCCCCTTAACTGGGGGTTTGCTTTCCTAAGTGTCTTGCTATTGATCTCTGTTGGCTTTGCCTACAATAAACAGGAGGCTTTTCTAGGTTTATTTAATTTTTTACCATATTTTTTCGTCTTCGCTGCTTTCAGTGCTCTTATTCACACTAAAACCCAATTACGCCAACTATCTTGGATTTTAGTTATAACTTCCTTGCCAGTGATTGTTATTGGCTTAGGACAGTTATTTTTGGGATGGGCTAACTCACAAGCATGGGCTGGTGTATTGGGTTGGGCGATCGCACCAGGGGGAGAACCACCAGGTCGAATGTCCTCTATATTTATGTACGCCAACACCTTAGCGGGTTATCTGATGATAGTTTTCATCCTAGCCCTAGGTTTATGGGTGGACAGTTATCAGCAAATTAGGAAGTTGAGGAAAATAACAGCAATCAGTAGCCTCCCCTTCCTCTTCCTCACAGTAGCAGTCATCGCCAACTTTGTTGCCTTGATTTTGACTAACTCCAGGAATGCTTGGGCGATCGCCATATTTGCCTGTTTGGCTTACGCACTTTACCTAGGCTGGCGTATACTTGTAGCTGGTGTTGTAAGTATTGCGACCAGCGTACTTTTGGCTGCTTTTGCTCCTTCACCTATTGCTGAGTTGTTTCGTAAAGTTGTTCCAAGTTTCTTTTGGGCGCGATTAAATGACCAACTTTATCCTGATAGACCAGTCGCGTTACTCCGTACAACACAATGGCAATTTACTTTGTCTTTAACTCAACAACGCCCTTGGACGGGATGGGGTTTACGCAATTTTACTCCTCTCTACCAAGCAAAGATGAATATTTGGTTAGGACATCCCCACAGTTTATTTTTGATGTTGTCTGCTGAAACTGGTCTTCCTGCAACTCTGTTATTCTGTGCTTTACTTGGCTGGATGTTGATTGCAGGTTTTCAGGTTTTACAAACGTCAAAATTTGTGCAGGCAGATGACAAGGTGATATTTTTTAGTTATCTTGTCGTGCTGATGAGTTGGATATTATTTAATATAGTGGATGTCAGTTTGTTCGATTTTCGATTAAATGTTATTTCGTGGCTAGTCCTATCTGCCATTGCTGGAGTTACGAGAAACAGGAGTGTAGGGGTGTAGCGTGTAGGGGCGAACGGTTGTTCGCCCTATTAATGTGGAGTATAGGTTGTAGGAGCGTTGGCGAAGCCTTCTCCTGTCACCAGACGCTACGCGAACGGTGCGGGGTGTAGGGGCTTGACCGTTGAAAGCCCTTCGCTAACAACCAAGCATAAGAGAAGAAATGTTCTCCTTCAATTGATTGATTGCGCCAATGTTTGTAATCAGTTCCGCTACCGTAGAACTCCGCTGACCTGCTAGAGTCATCTGACCGTCGTAAACAAAGGTGTAAACAGCTCTTTCTGGAAATGTGTTGATTTGCTTGATGTATTTCGGTTGTGAATTGACGGTTGAATTATATTCAGGGGAAGCAAAGAAGTTAGCCATATCCAGAGGATTAGAGAAAGCAATTTCAAAAGCAGCCTGATATTGCTTCTCTAAGGGTTCAACATGGATAACGCCCGGTGCATCTGGTCGGGAATTGTCTACTTCTTCAAACAGATGTAGTCGGAATTTGAGAACTGAATCACTCCTGATAATAGCGGGAGTAAAACTGTCTGTCATGTATTGACGAAAAGCTTCTAAACTCACGCCATCTGTTTTTTTGACCATGACATGAAATTTCAGAATTTTTAACTCTCCATTAGGGTCACCTGTGGGAATACCATCTAGATAAGTTTGAGAATTCCCAGGGTGAGTATTGTACCCAATGGCTTTGCTGAAAATATTGTATTCGTCATCCATAAGAATAGCAGCAGCATGGAACCAATTCTGACGGTCGGTAACTGTTGCAAAGGTTAACTCAGCAATACCATCAAACTGGTCTGATTCTGGACAAGTATAATCTATGCCATCCACAGTGGGCCACATACCGCCTTCATTGTGAGCCACGTGGAATTGCCAGTATTGGTATTGACCTGGTAATCTAGCGCAAACTGGACCATGTACATCACGCCAGTAGTCATCAAACATCTTTAAGCTTATACCTTTTCTTTTCCATAGGAGAACATAAAATACTGCTTTTCCATTGCGATCGCGGGATGCATAATTGACTTTTGTTGGTTTCTGATTGATGGTTTTCATGACTAATAACTATGTTTGTTAAGCAACTGAGGGACGGCTTTGATACAAATCTTGAATCACTTGGACAGCACAGACTATAGCTACAAGCCCGATTACCACAACGGGTAACAAACCTTTGCCAACTATGGCGAGTACGAGGAGGATAACTGCAGAGCGAAGGCGAAACCGGGAACGGACTTTGCAGTAGCGTATAACTCCAGTACGATGTAGAAGAGCTAAAGCTAGCAAGCATAAAGCTACTGCGCCACAGAGAAGTACGCGCTCTGGGGTAGGCAGTGCTACACTCTGGATACTGGATACAATGTGTTCCACGCCAACTCCGGTAGCAGTAAGTCCAATGACTAGTGGTAAATGCCCGTAAAGCCAGATTTGATAAACCCCAATTCGACCAGTTGCATTGGCAGACCTCAAAGCTGAGCTACCGATGTTCTCAAAGTAGATCCACCACAAGCTAAAAGCGATGCTAAAGCCGAATACTGCGGCGATCGCCCAAGGAGCAGTGCCAAAGACAATCTCGTTCTTAGCATCCCATGTCTGATTGGAAAGACCATTGACCACCGCTATAATCGCTTCGCCTAAGACGATGATGGTAAACAGCCCAAAACGCTCAGGTAAGTGTTCGACGTGGTGAGTTAGCCCAAACTGTAAGCGTTTTGCACTGAGCGGCGTGGCGAAATCTACAATTAATCCCAACACCCAAAAGCCGAAACGCAATGGAATGGGTAAAAATGTTGATATCAGCCAGAGAGCGGCAGCGATCGCAAAACCTTGTGCGTAACGAGTTGCTAATGGACGTGCTAGGGGAATGTGCCTTGCACGCAGATATTCGATGACAAGTACGACTCTCCCAATAGCATAGGAAAGGGCGAAGCCAGTTGAACTTTCGCCTAAGCCGTGGTGTATGTTCACTGCTAAGGCGGCGATGGCGATCATTTGCACACCAATCAACAACCGATGACCTATGTCATCAATATCAAATCGGTTCGCATAGAATGTAGTGCCAATCCATGCCCACCAAATGGGCATAAACAAAAACACAAAGCCGAAAAATCCTGATAGAGAAATATTTTCGCTCAGGTTGTGGGCAACTTGTGAAACCGCTACCACAAACACTAAGTCATAAAAAAGTTCTAGCCAAGTAGCGTGACCATCTTCTTCCTTTATTTCTGTATTAATACGTAGACGAGGAGGTTGTAACCAGGTTTTCACTTGTAAAGCCTCTTTTTTTTGTATCAAAATTTATTATCATCTGCGGTTAAATACAGGAATGTTTTGTCGGTATAACACCAGCCCCAATTTTCACCAGGCTCAAAGGACTTGATCAGGGGATGACCAGTGCTGTGGAAGTGCTTGGTGGCGTGCTTGTTCTTAGAAGAGTCACAACAACCAACATGCCCGCAAATAAGGCAAACCCGCAGATGTACCCAAGTGTCTCCACTTGCCAAGCATTCCTCGCAGCCATCAGTTTTAGGTTTGACTGCTTGTCGCTGATTAAGATGTGTACACTCCATAGTCATGAATTCTCCTTTATAGCGTTTTTTAGTCTATTGAAGTACAAATTTATCAATAGACATCTCCAGAAAAGATGTAAGGACGAACGGCCGTTCGCCCCTACCAAGGCTTTCGGATAATGCATATTTAATTTCTGGAGATGTCTAATAAACATCTGCGTTCATCCGCGTTTATCTGCGGTTAATTTTTTCTACGGTGTACCTCACTTAAATGAGAATCGCCCTATCTGTTCTTTGAGTTTGAGACAAGAACTGCCTCATTTTTAGATATGTTCATTTCTTGGAATGAGCGGAGGGGTAAACTCACCTGAAAACGTGTGTCACCTGGCTTTGAGAAACAGCGAATACGTCCGTTATGCTGACCTACTACAATCCGATAAGCAATCTCTAGACCCAACCCAGTCCCTACACCAATACCCTTAGTTGTGAAAAACGGATCGAAGATTCGGGATTGAATTTCAGGGGGAATGCCAGGTCCGTTATCCGCAATTTCCACCGTAATGCAATCTTGTTCGCTAAAAGTACGTATCCAAATCTTACCCTCCTCACCCAAAGCATCAATAGCGTTGTCAATCAAATTTGTCCACACTTGATTTAGTGCGCTTCCATATGCTTCGATAGTAGGCATATTTTGCTCGTATTTACGCACTACTTGAATACGATGCTTTCTGAGCTTATAGCTCAAAATGGTGAGAGTATTCTCTATCCCTTCATGAACAGTTATCTCCTTTAGTGGAGACTGATCCATATATGAGTAGGCTTTAACAGCATGGACAAGATCTGAAATGCGAGTAACGCCTTGCTCAAGGACATTTAATAAACTTGTCATAGCTAGAGTTGCTTCTAGCCAAGTCAATGCATCACTGAGTGTACTAGCACTTACCTGTTCGCCAATCACTTCTAACTGCTGAGCGTTAATTCCTGCTGCAACTAAAGTAGGAACAAATTTCCAACCATCAGCAACACCATGTGACTCTAGCCAGTCTGTTAGTTCATCCTCTAAATCCATCTGAGCTAAGGGATCAAAGTTACAGGGTAAAACCACCTGCTTAATAGCCTTACTCTTGAGATCCAAGACGTACTCTAGTTGATCTGGGGAAAGGTGTTGCTTAGTAGATTCAAACGAGCAGTTGTGCAAGACATTCACCATATCGTGTAACTGTCCCACAGCCCGATGTACTGCTGCTGTTGGATTACCCAGTTCATG
This sequence comes from Scytonema sp. PMC 1070.18, assembly GCA_035967975.1. Lineage (GTDB taxonomy): Bacteria > Cyanobacteriota > Cyanobacteriia > Cyanobacteriales > Nostocaceae > Scytonema. Next base: position 53,539 of record JAWQFQ010000003.1, on the reverse strand, counting down.
GGCAAGACCTGCTGCTAGTGTGCCTAAGGAAATGAGTTTATCGTGTTGCTGAGATAACATTTGTAACTCTTGCATTCGGCTTGCCATGAAACCGAGAACAGCTTGTCTCACCGACGGGCAGAACATGAGCATCTGCCAGAACTCTTCCTCATGCAAACAATATATGTGACATTGACCGACTGCTTGCCCACTGGCAAGATGAAGTGTACCTGCAAGAAGTGGAACTTCACCAAAAAATGTACCAGCTTCGTATGTAGCTAAAACAACTTCTTGGTTACTAACCTCTCGTGTTAGGCGGATTGCTCCTTCAAAGACCACGTAAAAGCATTTTGCAGGCTCTCCTTGCTTAAAGAGTATGTCTCCTGGATTCAGTCGGATGTCCGTACCGTTCATCAAACACATTAACTGATTCTCAGACAAGTCTTTGAACAGGGGTATTGTCTGTAACAACTCAAGCATGGCAAAAATCTACAGTGTTTTTACAAGGATGAGAGATATTGATGTATGAATTGAATAGCAATTGAACCTTCGCCCACCGCTGAAGCAACTCGTTTCACTGACTGATAGCGCACATCACCTACCGCGAAAATTCCTGGTATATTAGTTTCGAGAAGATATGGTGACCGGGGTAGTGTCCATCCCTTAGGATACATCTCACCATGCAAAACATCAGGACCAGTCAGGATATATCCCTTTGAATCTCTCTCTACAACATCTTGCAACCAGTTCGTACGCGGTATTGCGCCAATAAAAGTGAAAAGGGCGCAAGCAGGGACAGTTTCAACCTCATGAGTTAATGAGTTGGTAATAGTTACAGCCTCAAGCTTGTCTTGACCCAACACTTCAATCACTTCGGTTAACACTTTTACGACGATGTTGTTCGTCTCTGCAATCTGATCGATTAAATATTTAGACATGCTTTTCTTCAGCGAGTCTTTGCGTACCAAAAGGGTAACTGAACGGGCGTACTTAGAAAGATGTATAGCAGCTTGTCCAGCCGAATTACCTGCCCCAACAATAAGTACGTCTTCACCTTGGTATCCCATTGCTTCGGTCATTGCAGCTCCATAGTACACGCCAGCACCGGTTAGCTTATCGCTACCAGGCACGTTCAGTCTACGATACGATACACCAGTTGCAATAATTAGCGTATGACTGCTTAATTCTGAACCGTCTACTAGGGTTACATATCGATATTGACCATCTATACGAAGACTAGTAACTTCTTGTGGGGTAAGAATTTCTGCTCCGAATTTCTGAGCTTGTGCAACAGCACGCCTAGCTAAATCGCTACCACTTAATCCAACTGGAAAACCGAGATAATTCTCAATTCTAGAACTGGTTCCCGCCTGTCCGCCTGGAGCCTCCTTTTCAACCATGACAGTATCTAATCCTTCAGAAGCAGCATACACTGCTGCAGCTAAACCAGCCGGACCACCCCCCACAATGATCACATCATAAAACGGCATTTCGGCACGGGTTTTCAGCCCGATTTTCTCAGCAATTTGGATATTTGTCGGCTGTAAAAGATGTGTGCCATCAGGAAAAAGCAGGAGTGGTAGTTTTAGTTCACTAAGGTTAACGTCTGCAGTCAGTTTGCGCCCTTCTTCTGACTCAATGTCTAACCATTGATAGGGAATATGATTGCGAGCCAAAAAATCTTTGACTTGGTGTGTTTTGGGTGACCATCGATCGCCAATTACACGAACACCTTCAAACGATGGGAGAAATGTTTTTTTCCAAATCTCGAGTAAATCGTTAAGTACCGGAAACAAACCTTGTTCCGGAGGAGTCCAGGGCTTCATCAAGTAATAATCAATTTTGGCTTTATTGATAGCACGGATAGCCTCATCAGTGTCGGCATAGGCTGTAAGTAAGGCACGTTTGGCGTCCGGAAAGATTTCCATTGCCTGTTCCAGGAACTCTACACCAGTCATGTTTGGCATTCTCTGGTCTACTAAAAATAGAGCTACTGGGTGATTACGTAGTTTTAGTTTGTTCAGTATCTCTAGAGCTGCTTGACCAGAGTCGGCACGCAGGACTCGAAAGTTCTCACCGTATTCACGGCGTAAATCGCGCTCGATCGCCCGTAGAACTTCTGGATCGTCGTCTATTGTAATTAGAACAGGCTTAGCCATAATATTCCCTCATTCGTTAATATTCTTTCCGTGCCTTACCCACATATTGAGCTGACGGAAATAATTTTTTGTCTCGGCTGTTTGCCTTAACTACACACTAGCTAGCTCAATCATTTCATACTTATCTACCAGTTTGACACCCTCGCAAAATCCACTCATCCTGAGAAAGTGCTCCACTTGCACTTGTGCGCCAACGACATACAATTCCACATTAGCGCCCAACTTTTGCTTGATGAAAATGAGAGCCCGCATACCTGCAGTTGTTATACATTCCAAGTCTTGGAACAGTAAGACGAGACGTTTGACAGGCTTTTGTGTTACTCTAGCTAACTCTTCTTGAAAACGTCCTACAGCATCCGCATCTAGTAATCCTCTTAAAGAAATCTTGGCAGTGCCATTAGTAAATTCCAATAGTGTTGCGTCAAAGAATACTTGTGTGGGAAGAAGTCTGACTCGAACTTTCAATTCGTCTTGAGAAGATGGCAGTTTAACTGTTAGACTCTCAGCATCAAAATCGGAATGCTTTTGCCCATTGATCCATACTTCGCTAATACGTACACTACCAGGTGGCAAAATATCTGGTGCAACCCGCAGAATGTTGTCCTTGAAGCCACCTGGTTTTGGCTTGAAGTGCAAATCCATTGGTTGCTTAGTGATTAGCAAGTTTGTATAAACTGTAGCTAGATATGCCAACTCGAAGGAGTGGTAACCGCTCATAGAGTGGCTACCCTTGGCTCGCTCTGTTCCTAGCAGGTAGGGAAGCCCATTTGCCAAAACGTTAAAGTAGACACCACCAGCCTCATTATCGAGAAACCAAGCGTTATAGAAAGCTGCTGATTCACGTGCCAGCCGTTGATACTCAGGCTTATCTAATGAGCCAGTCAGGATGAGGTATGCTAAAATAGCTTGTTCTTGCTGCCACCAAGCTTTGCGATCGTGCCATACAAAACGGTGTACCTCTTGTCCTGGTTGTAATATGCGCTCTACAACATCATACCATCCTCCACGCTGTTGGTCGCTGCCAACTGCAGGCATAATTTCTGCAATCTTTTCAGCTAGAACGACATACTCTTCTTTTGGTTTGAGGTGATTCATCCGCATCAAGTTCCAGGCAATTTTAAGGTTATGACCCACGACAGCTCGATTCTGCTGCCATCCCCAAGTCTTGTCATGGCTCCAATCCTCATGAAAACGTTCCTGAACAAACGGACTATGGTCGTAATCTGGAAAGCGCTGTTCAATGGTGTCAAACGTATACTCAAGGAAATCAGCATATTTTTCCTCACCAGTCGCTAGCCAGAGGTTAATCAAATAGGCTGGGGCATGGTCACCTACTGAATTCCAGTTTTTCTTTGCCCGGTTGTGACCCAAACTCTCAGAATCAGGGCTGAGCGTAATTGGGTCAATGTGTGAGAAAAATCCTCCTTTATCTGTTTTGTCTTTAAAATACTTGTTAAACAGATTGACGGTCAACTCAATATCGTTCATGATGCGCGGATCGCCCGTCACCCGATATGTTTGCGTAGGACCTGCCAGCGCGTAAATCTGCTCGTAAGCTGGAATAGCATCATAATCATCCCCAAATTCTGAGGAAAATATTTTCTGCTCGCTACCATCTGGCTTTACGTCAACAGCATGATACCAATAGCAAATCCCTTCGCCCTCATCCAAAAAACGCATATGTTGACGCAGGTATTCAGTGCCTTTTTCCGCAGCTTCTAGATAGCGATCGTCTCCAGTCATCATGTAAGCCGTGGCAAAACCGTAAACCAGTCGGGAAATGGTATCAGTTTCCTGACGATTAGTATCTTCTTTGGAGCCAACTAAACCGATACCAGTGCGATATTTCCGATAATCAATTTCGCCATCTTCAAACTGGGCTTTGAGGTAAAAATTAGCAAGGCTTTGTATCTGGTTGAGCCACCAGTCTGGTCTTTCAAAAAGATATTCCTTTTCTGTCCTGCCTAGAAAAACTATGTGTTTGCCTTCAAAGTTGTGTTCACCCGTCTCAGGATAGAAAATGCCATACACAAAAAGATACCGATTTGGAACAAGCATTGTCTTCATCTGGCTGGTGCAATCGTAATAAGGTTCTCCTAAATTGCGTACCAGTTCAGCATAGGTGTTTGAGGTTAATGCTACTTTATAGCTCCTTCCGTCTGATGTTTTAATACCGAAAGTGCCATTAGCTCCTTGATGGGAGTCAAAATCAGTCACATATCCAGCCAGCATATCTGAAAACGAAAAATTGATGCTATTCATGCGATCTCTTCCTAAAAGTGAAGTTGATGAGTTAAAATTATCGGGAAATTAGAACGACAGTACTGCGGTTTTTGACGATATATACATCACCTGAAACCATAGTTTCTTTTCCTTTTTCCACAATATCCAGAGGAGAAGGTTCAGCCGTGTCTATAACTTTATACCACCTCCTGTCTTGGAGAAAGGGAATTTCAAACTCGATATCCTCCCAGTACATATTAAACATGACGTGTATATCTGCGTTCCCATCAAAGCCTCCTAAAGTGTATGCCAGAGTTCTTGCATAAGGGTCGTGCCAACCAGGGCTATATAACTTACAACCATGCCAAGAGATATCTGCTAGACCGCGTTCATTCACTTCGCCAGTGAAGAAATAACTGCGGCGTAAGCTAGGATGACAGTAGCAACTACGGAATTCAATCATTAGCTTGAAGAACCTGAATATATCTGCGTTCTTCTCAACCAGATTCCAGTCAAACCAACTTATCTCGTTATCTTGACAGTAGGCGTTGTTGTTGCCCTTTTGAGTGCGTCTGACTTCATCCCCAGCTACTATCATTGGAACGCCTTGAGAAAGCAAAAGAATGGTTGCAAAGTTCTTAATTTGTTGATTTCGCAATGTATCAATTCTTGGGTCGTCAGTCTCTCCTTCTACACCACAGTTCCAACTCAAATTTTCATTAATGCCATCTTGATTGTTCTCACCATTCGCTTGATTGTGCTTGTGGTTGTATGAGACTAAATCATTCAGGGTAAATCCATCATGGCAAGTGATAAAATTAACACTGTTAATCGGTAAATGCCCAGTTTCTTGATACAGATCGGCACTTCCAGCAAGGCGTGCAGCAACTGCTCCAACTAATCCTGGATCTCCTTTGACAAAGCGTCTGATGTCATCGCGGAAACGCCCATTCCATTCTGCCCAACGATAACCAGGAAAGTAACCAATGAGATAGAGTCCACCTGCATCCCAAGCCTCTGCAATGATTTTGGTATCAGCTAAAGCGGCAGATGTTTCTATGTGCCAAATGACTGGTGGATGGACCATAGGCGCTCCGTCCTGTCCACGGGATAAAATAGACCCTTCATCAAACCGGAAGCCATCCACGTGCATTTCTTTCACCCAAAATTCCAGACATTCCACAATTAATTTCTCTGCAATTGGGTGATTGCAGTTGAATGTATTTCCGCATCCGGAATAGTCCATGTAGTACTGCCTATCCCAAGGTACGAGGTGATAGTAAGTACTATTCCCAAAACCTTTGAAGTTGATGGTCGGACCCTGATGATTGCCTTCACTAGTGTGGTTAAAGACGACATCTAGAATAACCTCGATTCCAGCCTTATGCAATGCCTTGACCATATCCCGAAACTGGTTAATCGGGTTGTTCTCCTTAGGAGAATAACAGTAAGAAACTTCAGGTGCAAAAAAACTGTGGGGGTTGTATCCCCAGTAGTCTTTCAAAGGTTTACCGTTAACTTCTCGGACAATTTCTGTTTCGTCAAAGTCAAATATTGGCAGAAGCTCAACGGCTGTTATGCCTAGCTTTTTTAAATAAGGAATCTTTTCGATGATTCCAGAAAAAGTCCCTCTATGTTTGCATTCAGAGGAGGACGATTTAGTAAATCCGCCAATATGTAACTCGTAAATTATGGTATCACTCATTGGTCGATTGAGAGGGCGATCGCCTTCCCAGTCATAATCCGATATGTCAATGACTACACTACGCATTGAGCTCCTGAGATTGTCTTTTGAGCCTAAAGCATCAATGCGGTTCCAGAGTGTATTGGCGTTTCCCTTAGAGTAAGGATCGAGCAGTACTTTATGTTTGTTGAAACGGTTTCCTGTTTGGTGTAAATTTTGAGGACCGTCAACTCGATAAGCGTAGCCAGTTCCAGGTTTCAACCCCTTTACATATATATGCCAAAAGTGGAAAGTTTTGTTGTTTCTGGGGTCTAGCTTAATAGTGTGGATAGGTTCTGGGTCATTCGGTTCTTCAAACAATAAGAGTTCGACAGATGTTGCATGTTCTGCAAAGATTGAAAAGTTTACTCCGTCTTCGTACAGTGTTGCACCTAAGGGATTTGAGCGTCCCACTTCTACTTGGTACTTTTGTACGGCTAGTTCTATCTGGAATTTAGGTGTTGTTGCTGTCATTTTACTCTTTCTCTTGCTTGAGAGTGTCTATTAATCATCTACCCCAATTCGGTAAGATGTTTTAAACTTTGCAAAGATACTGCATCTGGTTAACTACTTTCACAAGTTGATGCGTAAGCGGTTGCACAATATCTTATCTGATAAAATTGCACAGACCTTCGTGCTTGTATGAATTTCTAGCTGAGCTTCTGGTGGTGCTTCAAATGAAAGATGTTGTCCTGGGAAAACAACTCGTTCAAAGTACCAATTGGGAACATTTACAATTCGAGCAATCTGAATCTGGCTAGTGGTATTAACGTAGGCGCAGTGAATTCTATCGGGCTGCTCTGAAGGTAGAGAATCAAGTATTTGAGTCATAATTGCTTGATTTCTGAAAAACTATACTTGGAGCGTTCTTATCAAAAATTCTATCTTAGTAAGGTACGCCGAAGAAAGAATTAACCGCAGATGGATGCAGATAAACGCAGATAAATTTGTATCTCAGCAACCTAGAAAACGCTATAGTCATTTGTATTATTTACTTTGAACAAATGACAAATGACAGCCTCATTCGCAAATTCTTCAAGTTAGCTATAGTTTATACTTTGTACGGTTATAAACTGAGCTTTTAATTAAGCTAAGACACTTTTAGTTCTTGGCTGATGGCTGATAGCTGATAGCTGATAGCTGCTCGCTCAAAGTATAGTTTTACTGTTTTACTTGGTTAGTACTTGCAATTGCTGCTCGTTCATTGCCTTTAAGAAGATGTCCATAAACTCAGCGACTACATTAGGGTGTTTGGCTGTGATCAGATTACCATCAATATGTAAGTCCTTGGTACCATCACCATCGAAGATAATAATGCCTCCAGCGTTTTGAACATCACATATGATGTTGTGAGCACAAGTAACTTCACGATTCTTAAGGAGTTCTGGGTCGGCACAAAAGAGCCAAAGGCTATGGCAAATAGTTCCAATCTTTATTCTACCAGCATCCATAGCCTTTACAGCTTTTCGGAGAAATTTGACGGCTGGAGCTTGGTTGGACTGACCTTTGTGATGACGCTCTTCATAACGAAGACGATCCATAGCATATGCACCAATCAGAAGAATCCCCTCATAATCGGTAGGTTCAATATTATTGACTTCTACCGTAACTGTGACTTCTTCTGTTAAGTCAATACCCTTAAAGGTCAATTGGTCTTGGTTCCAAAGATGGGATATGTATTCTACTTTGTATCCATTTGCAGGGAAAAACTCATTGAATGCTCGAAACTCAATTTCGTCAAAGTGCTCCTCAATGAGTACGCCTATTTTTCCTTTAATCTTAGAAGCTGTAAGTGCCATGTTGTCTTTTGTCCCTGTATGATCTGGACTGATAAATCTTCAGTGTGCCACTGAGTGACTTGTTACATGTCTTATTAGCGCTTGATCAACTGTAGTAATTCAGTTGGTGCAAAAACATCGCGATAGAAGGTGAGTTGCTCGCATTTTAAGTAACATGCGCCTCTATGTCCACGTCGGAGCCAAGTTACGTTTCCTTTAGCAATGACTTCATTCGTCTCGTCGTCCATACAGTACCATTCAAAGTAGACGACTTCACCATGAAACATAACAATAGGCCAAGTCATTGTTACACCTGGTTGGGCAATTACTGCCCACCAATTTGCCTCTCTCTCTGTTCCGGCTGTTCTACCATAAAAAGGTCCATCAGCGCACAGATAGACAAGACTATTAGCGTATTCACCGGCTAGAATGTCTCCTCTCCCTTGTCGCAGGGCTTCGCAGTGGGTTGGCCACCAATCCCTGTTTTCCTTTTCTATTTGTGTTAAGTCGTATTCCGGAGTGATTTCAGGTAAGCTTTCTTCACGAAGAGAAATATATTCCTCTGCGTCTTTAATCAGTTTGTTTGCTAACACACTGTCAACTAAACCTGGCTTTGAATAATCTGCAGACAGTTGTTGGTAGCAGTTAGTCCGCTTTTTCATTTCAAACCTCTGTGATAGTAGTAAGAATTGCAGTGATAGGTGATGGACTTTACTAATCGGCTCAACTCTATGAGCTTCTCAGAAGATTATGCTGAAGGACCGAAAATATCATTGAGGGCACCAAAGCACCCTGCAGCCTTATTGAATCCCGCATAAACGCACATAAACAAAAGGAGTTCCTCGATTTCTGCTCGGGTAGCACCTTGTTGCATAGCCATATTCACGTGTGCTGCAAAAGGGCTACCAGGTCCTACTTGATCCTGATTGACAACATCAACAGCGACTGTTATCAGAGCTTTGGTTTTTTGATCAATTAATGGAAGACCCCATGCTTCACCTGCTACACGAGTACAAAAATCTCCAAACTTCGGATTGATGCTTTTTAAACCATCTTGAAGTTTTTCATCGTCTAAAACCGCGTTTTTGTATGCAATTGCTTTTTCAGCTTGAACGAGTGTCGCAGAATCACCCTGCTTCATAATTTTTCTCCACCTCTTACATGAGTTTTGCTATTCTACTGCAAAGATTATTTTGAAATACACACAGCTGGTAGGTGAGATTTGCTTGTGTGGTAAGGCTAAAAACTTTGATAACGAACTTGACTTAAGTTTCCATCATAAGTAAACGTGCAGATATTTTTAATCATTACTCTTTTTACTGCACCCTCGTCAAGGATGGAACGCTTTTCGTCTTTCAGTTTTTCAAGCCTAGAAAATTTTCACCAGAGAAAATCCTGAGGTTAAGGAACAACTTAAGTTATTTCGCTAAGCTGAGATTTTTTGGGTAACTTAGGGATTTCCAAGAAATAAATTATCCATCTTGTGGGGCGGGCGTCCTCACCTGCACCCTCTCATTCCTAACAAGTCAGATACTCGTACCACAAGAAAAAATTGGATATTTTTTATTTGGAAGTCCTTTATTGGTAAGCTTTTCGCTATCAGCAGACAGTCTTCAACTTTTTACAACGGTGTTCACCATAATGACATCTCACACCATTTATATAAGCGTTGGGCAAAGATATTCAAGGTAGAGTACAGCAAAGAGCCTTACGACTGTGGTTTATTTACCTGAAAATATTACCATTTTTCTATGTTGGTGGAGGGGGATCTGAGAGAGTGTAGAGACTATGGGGGTAAGCTGAGTTTTTCAGCATATTCCTATTGCAATTAAGTTTGTCCCTAAGTGATCGATCATTGATAGACACCGTTAACGCCCTTACATTTTTTTCGGAGATGTCTACTCAGTCTGACGCGTACATCTGCGTTTAATACTGCAAGGGATAACAATGCAAAAGAAACCCAGTTTCTTCAAGAAAGCGGATTTCTAGTACAAGACGGTAGAAATAAAGCTACCATTTGGAAGAGCTAAAAAGCTGACAACGTAAAACTTCTTTCTTTTTAATGTGTAACTTTTTACTTTGGTCTTGTTGTACTAGCTCCTCAGCTACCGAAAAGCTACGCAGTATTCAGCGGACATCAATCCCGCACAACAACAAATTTTGGGATAGTTTTTTAGTAGAAATGCCCTAACGCTCTAAAGCGCAACTACAAGCTCTTATTTCGATAAGAATTTATGAAAGGTAGTACTAAGTTCTGCTTTAACGTGCATATCTTAACTGGTGAAAATAGATAGGAAAATAAATAATATTCATATTTCTTTCTTCTTTAATACCATTACCACAATCAAGGGCAAAGGTGAAAAGTACACTTTTTACCTTTCTCTTCTTCCTTAATTTCCTCTGGCATCTACTTATACTCTTGGCAAGAAAAGTGGGGTATAGGGAAAAGAAATTTTCATTAATATGTACTTTACACCATAGTTCATGATGGCAACTTATAATTCATGGAATAGGAAGGGTATATTAATGTATTGTGTAGAAAATACTTGGAATGAGTCATCGATTCAATATCGAGACAGTCAGCTCTCAGAAGTGAATTTGAATCTAGCTGTTCAGGTAAACAATTGTCCTTGCTGTTCTCATCAACTGTTGCAGCATATTCGGAATAATCGTGTGTACTGGTTCTGTCGAAGCTGTTGGCAAGAAATGCCATTGCTGAATTTAGAAAGCCATAACTCATTATCAGCTTTTGTTGCAACTATTACTACTAAGACAAATTGACTTATTTTGGAGAAGAGAGATGGTCCAAGAGGTAAAACAAATTTTCAGTAAGTACAACAGATTGCATTGGTCTGAGTATGGTGCGGAATTTATTGGAACTGCATTTAATATTTTTGTGGGACTCAATGCTATCGTCTTCAATTTTGGTAAGGGTTTGCCGATGGAAGCTCTCGTACCTGATAAAGGTACACGTTTGCTAATTACAGGGTTATTATTTGCTGGTAGTGGGTCACTCTTTGCGATTTCTCCATTGGGTAAATTGAGTGGATCGCACCTCAATCCTTCCGTGTCCCTAGCATTCTGGGCGAAAGGCAAGATGCATCAACATGATTTTATCGGATACATTATTGCACAATTTTTCGGTGCAATTACTGCTGCTGTCTTAGTGGTTTTGATTTGGGGAAATTATGCTGTTAGTGTGCATAATGGTATGACTCTGCCTGGTAGTGGTTACGCTCTTTGGTATGTATTTCTAGCTGAAGTCACCATAACCTTTTTGCTGGTGTTGTCTATTTTTATCTTTTTAAGTAGTCATCGGCTTATGCGTTGGACACCACTGATGACATGGCTTTTAGTAGCAACTATAGTCTGGTTAGAAGCTCCTATCTCTGGTACGAGTTTAAGTCCCGCACGTAGCATTGGACCCGCTCTTGTCACATGGTATTGGCAAGATCAGTGGCTTTACTGTATTGCTCCACCAATGGGAGCGATCGCTGCGGTAGTGGTTTTTCAACTCCTCTCTATGGGTAAACACGAGATTTTGACAGGGAAGCTTTTTCACGTTCCTAATTATCGTTGTATTTTCAAAAATGTTAAAGTACCACATCGTACCAAGTAATGCGAGAGATGAATATCTGTTTTTTGAGCGATCGCACCAGTCACGCCTTAAACAAAAATTTACCAGTAGATAGACAACAACTTTAACCCAGAGATTAAACTATGAGTAAGACAATTATTAATCTAACACTCTCAGCAGTTGTTGGAGAAATTGAGGATGTTTTAGAAACTTATCCTTATCATCCCTATCGACAGCTTTTCTTAATTCCTGACTTACGGCAAGAACTGATTGCTTATGTTTTGAGTCGAGTTGCTAATCGTTATGTAGCAGTTGAGGAAGAACAAAAATCCTCTTTTAAGTCCTTACATTTGCTTACTGAAGAAACGTTGCATATTAAAGTTTTGATCCATAAAGGTATTGAGAAAATACTTTATAAAAAAGAAGAACAAATTAGCCAACGAATTCCAGGAGTTATCGAGCCAAGTTTCGCTCCTTCTAACTGGTTTGGTTAATTTTCTAACCTAGGGAGGATGTCAGAAAATCAAAAGTGTAAATTAACAAACTCGGGGAAACTTGGTGTCTCAATAGATGCCAAGTTACTTTTTTCTCATAAATGATGCGCGGAATACTATATAAAACTCATATTTCTAATAAGTTTTCTAGGGTACTTGCGGCTTTAAGAACTTTTTGTAATACTGAAACATAAAGTAAAAAATTATCATTTGTCACTCAACTAAGTATGCCTGAAGGCAGGTAATGCCTGAGGGCAGGTAGCTAATTGTAAATGCAATTTCCGAAAGGTTGCCTTTACACCTAAGGCATTGGTAGCTCCGGTCAAGTTACGTAGATGCTGAAAAGAGGTATTTATAATGAAAAGTACAAAGCAAAAGCGCAAACGTGGTCTCATCTTGACACCTGAAGGACTGCAAAGGCTCCAAGCAGCTAAACTGGCTAGTGAATTAGACGAAAATTATGGAAACAGGTACACCCTTGAAGATTTAGCTGACAGGATAGGAATAAATACTGCGACAATCTCCAAAGTGCTGTCTCGTGGAGAAGGGGTTGACAGAAAAACACTTGAGCTTTTCTTTCAAGCTTTTAATATAGAACTGGATAGAGATTGCTATACAAATTCAGACCAATCTCAGCATCAGGATTGGGGAGAAGCGATTTGTACATCAGTTTTTTATGGACGTACGGAAGAACTTGCTACTTTAGAGCAATGGTTAGTGGGGGAGCGGTGTAGATTAGTCGCCCTGTTAGGAATGGGAGGAATTGGTAAATCAGCTTTGTCTGTAAAGCTTGGAGAACAGATTAAGGAGAATTTTGAGTACATCATCTGGCGATCGCTACGAGAAGCTCCCCCCGCTAAAGCCATTCTGGGGAACCTAATTCAGTTTTTGTCCGATCAGCAGGAAACAGAAGCTACTCTACCAGAAAATGTGGGCGAGAGAGTGTCTCGACTGATTGATTATCTGCGCCTACATCGGTGTCTGCTGATACTAGATAATATGGAGGCGATTTTTCGTGGTGGAAGTCGGGCGGGACTTTATCGAGAGGGATATGAGGAGTATGGTGAGCTGCTCAGAAGAGTGGGAGAATCTACTCACCAAAGCTGCTTGCTGCTGACAAGTCGGGAAAAACCCAAAGAAATAGCATTACTAGAAGGAAAAACGCTGTGCGTACGCTCCTTTTGTTTAAGTGGTCTAAACTCGGTAGATGGACAGGAAATCTTAGCAATAAAGGGGATCACTGCTTCCGAGTCAGAATTAAGAAAACTGGTAGAGCGCTATGCAGGGAATGCCTTAGCTTTGAAGGTAGTTGCTACGACAATTCAAGATGTATTTTGTGGTAGTGTCACAAAATTTTTGCAACAAGAAACAACTGTTTTTGGCGACATTTGCGAACTTTTAGACCAGCAGTTTTCGCGGTTGTCATGTTTAGAAGTAGACATAATGTACTGGCTGGCAATTAATCGTGAGCCAGTATCATTATCCGAGTTACAAGAAGATATTGTATCACCAGTACCACCACAAAAATTACTGGAGGCACTGGAGTCACTGGTAAGGCGATCACTTGTTGAAAAAAGCGCAGCAACCTTCACGCTACAACCTGTAGTTATGGAGTATGTGACTCAGCGATTGATAGAGCAAGTTTGTAGAGAAATTGAAACTCAGCGTGTCGATTTGTTCAGGTGTCATGCTTTGATCAAGGCGACAGCGAAGGATTATGTTAAGGAGACTCAAATTCGCCTTATCCTCAAGCCACTTGTAGATGGACTGCTCACTGTTTTTAGAAGCAAAAAAAATCTCGAAAATCAGTTCACTCAAATTCTAGCAAGACTGCGAGAGGAATCGCTCCTAGAACCAGGATATACAGCTGGAAATATTATCAATCTGCTTTGTCAACTACAAATAGATTTAAGTGGTTATGATTTTTCTTATCTAAGTGTATGGCAAGCTGACTTGCGGAATGTGAAATTACACGATGTAAATTTTCATTACGCCAATCTAGCTAAATCTGTTTTTGCTGAAACATTCGGTGGTGTTTTGTCGGTAGCCTTTAGCCCTGATGGCGAACTTTTGGCTTTGGGTGATACCAATGGTGAGATTCGCTTGTACCAAGTTTCAGATTGGAAACAACTTCTGTTGTGTAAGGGACATACCAACTGGGTTGTGTCGCTTGCCTTTAGTCCTGATGGAAAAACTTTTGCTAGTGGTAGTAGAGACTACATCGTGAAGTTGTGGAATGTCAGTACTGGTGAATGCCTGCAAAGCTTGCAAGAACATGATGACGAGGTTTGGTCAGTCGCCTTTAGTCCAAATGGTAACACACTAATAAGTGGCAGTGATGACCACACAATTAAGTTATGGAGTGTCAACACTGGTCAATGTCTCAAAACGTTTAAAGGACACACTAGTTGGGTATGCTCCGTTACCTTGAGTAAAGATGAGCGTATGCTGGTTAGTGGCAGTGATGATCACACAATTAAGTTGTGGGATATCAATACCAGTCAATGCCTCAAAACTTTTCAAGGACACGGTGATGGGGTACGAGCAATTGCTTTGAGTCCTGATGGTAAAATGCTCGCAAGTGGCAGTGAAGACCACATGGTAAAGTTATGGGATGTTAGTAACGGTGAATGCCTCAAAACTTTTCAGGGACATTCCAATGAAGTGTATTCCGTTGCCTTTAGTCCACAGGGTAATCTCCTAGCAAGTGGCAGTTTTGACCAGACGGTAAAGTTATGGGATATCAGTACTCGTGAAAATATCAAAACATTGCAAGGACATCACAGTTGGGTATGGTCGGTCGCCTTTAATTTACTGGGTAATCTCCTAGTCAGTGCTAGTTACGATCAGACAGTAAAACTGTGGAGTATTCACACGGGTGAATGCCTCAAAACTATCAAGGGATATACAAATCAGGTACTTTCAGTCGCCTTTAGTCCGGATGGGCAGACATTGGCAAGTGGCAGTCACGATTCTATAGTGAGATTGTGGAATGTCAGTACTGGTCAGTGCTTGAAAATATTTCAAGGACATCGTGCGGCGATCCAGTCTATTGCTTTCAGCCCTAATGGGCAGACACTAGCAACCGGGAGTCATGACTCTTCAGTAAAGTTGTGGGATGTCATTACAGGTCAAAACCTGAGAACGTTCCAGGGACACCAGGCTCTGGTCGGGTCTGTTGCTTTTTGTCCTGATGGTCAAACACTAGCAAGTGGCAGTTATGACTTTTCTGTAAGGTTATGGGACGTTAATACAGCTCAAGCCTTACAAACATTTCAGGAACATCAGGCTGCGGTCTGGTCTGTTGCCTTTAGTCCCCAAGGAACGATACTAGCAAGTGGTGCTTTAGACCATACAATCAAATTATGGGATGTTAGCATTGGTGAGTGTAAAAGAACATTGCAAGGGCATACAAACTGGGTTTGGTCCATTACCATTAGTCCGGATGGTGAGTTGCTGGCAAGTACTAGTCCAGATGGAACATTAAGATTATGGAGTCTCAGCACTAGTGAATGCAAAAGAATTGTGTATACAAATACAGGTTGGTTACAATCAGTTATCTTTAGTTTAGACAGCCAGATACTAGCCACTGGCTGTCAAGACTACACAGTCAAGCTGTGGAATGCCAGTACTGGTGAATGCTTTAGGACTTTGCAAGGACATACGGGTTGGGTCTGGTCAGTCGCCTTTTGTTCAGATAATCAAACTTTGGCTAGCAGTAGTGAGGATGAAACAATTAGACTGTGGAATCTAGCAACAGGTGAGTGTTTAAAAACTCTGAAAGCTGAGAAACCTTATGCGGGCATGAACATTATGGGGGTTACAGGTTTAACTACAGCAACTATTACCAGTTTAAAAGTATTGGGGGCAGTTGCTAGAGAACAACAGCCTCAGCAAGCAACTATGTGAAACGTGGGTGTGGGTTCGCGCTACTGGTTGACTCCCCCCCAAGGGCTTTGTCAAAGTCTCGTTGTAGCCCCCATTCCGCACCCTGACTGTCACACAAATACACAACCAAGAAAAAATAGTACATAGGAACTGAAGAAAAAGTAGGAGAAAAAGCTCGGAGTGATTTAAAGAAGTTAGCGTACGAAGAGTTTGCTTGTGAAGCGGATGCAATTAAAGCCTTATCAAAACTTTCTAACAAATTTAAATATCATCGAATTGAGGAAACTAAAGTTACTGTAAAAACGCCAGAACTAAAAAAAACAGAGACTCCATCAACTGTTTATCAAATATTAGCAACCATAACTAAGAATGAAAATAAGATAAATCAGGATGTGTTGAGTGCAGGGCATTTCATTCTAGCTACAAATGTTTTAGAACCAAGTCAGCTTGATAACAGTACTGACGGGGCGACGAAGCGCCCTGAAAAGCTTGTGAGGTAAAGTGTGTAGCAATTTATGGTAAAAAAAATAGGTCTAGCTTTGTCAACAAGACCGTGTTCACTCATATAGTGTCAAATTAGTCTAAACTCCAGTAATGAAAGAACGCTAGTTAAAAAACACTAAATTCGGTGTCGCTTGGCAATCCTTGCGCGAAATCATGGTTTATGATACTTTCCAAATCATCAAGTTCGATGTCATTCAAGATATTAAAGCCGATTTCAATGAGGTGACTAGTGAGATCCTGCCTCAACAACTGCTGCTCAATAGTTTTAGTCTTCAGTTCATTGAGAAATATCTGTGAAAAAACAGCTTCATTGCTAAAACCCGACCCTAGCAATACTAAAATAGAAAATGCAACATCTAAAATCCGAAATAGCATTTTTCTTCTCCTTGTATTTTGAATAGTACAATTAAAGGAATTTGAGAAAGCTTCACAAAGAATTGGTAGAACAAGTCTTCAATTCCAGTGGTTTCAATAAATTCTGAATATCCTCATCTGATATGTAGCCCTGCTTGGGTGGGTTAAAGCGCAACAACGCAGTTTCATAACAAGCTCTCGCTACACAAATGCGTTCTTGAGACGTAAGCTTTGCAACAACCTTAACTGTCTCTTCTACATGCTTGACTTCATCACCTACACAGCTGTGTATGCTTAGCCAGCGCGTAGCATAAGTACTCGGTGGTAACAAAGCTTTTACACTCTGAATGTACTTTTCTCCTGCAAATGTCCCTAAACGCTCACCTACATAAACAACACCAATACAACTAATCGAATCTAGTGCTTGTACAGTTTGGGTTAAATATTCTACAAAAGCTGTTGCAGCAGATGGTACAAGCACTTGTACTACAGCCTCTGCATCATATCCCATAGACTGAATGTCAAGCAGGGCAAGTCGGTCATGTCCAGCCTCCTCTCTGGCTTTTTGTGCAGCCCACTGTGCCAAATTTTTACGACCAGATGCAGCAAAGCGATCTCGCGCTTCCTCCATCAGTCGTGTGGTATGGCGACTTGAGTGATAGGCACCAGCAAGACGCCATACCCAACGTGTACGCGTCAAAGCTGGTGGTCTGCGGCTCGTCTTTACGTCTCTCCAGGCTAATACTATTGCCCTATCCAACATCTTCTGGGTTTTGGCTATGCTGTTTGCGTCAATCATTTTTGGAGCACTGCGCTCCGTACTTCCGACAGGACTAGGTTGATGCACCCTGTTGGAGTTGGCAGGCTTCAGCACCACTTTGTCAAGGACAGTATGCACCACTTCAGTATCAATTAAAAAGTTATTACGCATGGTTTGTTTCTTCATTTGCGGCTCTAAAAAAATTAGAGAAAGTCACTTGTGGAAAAATTCTTCTTGCTTCAATTAGCTGGATGACAGTGGGAATACTCAGATTAATTACAAGCTATCTAGCTATGCTAAACCGAGGGCGAGCTTTAGATAAATCTCTTCGGAGTTGCTTGTTGCACTCGTTGAGTTGTAACATAGTTAAATAGCGATCCCCAATGTAAAAACATCTGCATTGGCATTTGTGTAGGTGCTTAGTATCCAGTTAAAGCGATCGCCCGCTCCGAAATTGTTCTGGTAAACACTGCAACTGGTAAACCATTAGCAAAGTATGCCTGAGAAATTGCAAAAGCAGCTCCAGCGTTAAAAGACATCTGCTAGAAAGGCAATTCAACGCAGCAGAGGCGATCGTGAGTGATTCAGCATATTAATAGTCACGGTTGACAACCCACTATAAACCTTGTTGACATCGCATATATCATTGACACAATCGATGTCATTATCAAGAATTTCCAAAGATTAGGAAAGCCCAGATAGGCAGTAGTTGAGCAAGATGTGCTGCCTTAAGTAGCCGCGTTAAACACCTCAAATTTTGCGGCGGTTGGATTCTTTCAAGATACATATGTATCCTAAGCGAGAACTAGGGTAATTTGTCAACTCCTTTATGTGTGTTCATCGCAGTTCTAAAATCCTTAGGTACTAAGATACTTTAGCAAGAAAGCACTTTTTAAAAGTTTAAAAGACTTTCTCAAGGTCTATTACTATTTGTGAGAGTGTTATGTCGTAAGCATTTAACAGTCATATCACAGCTATCCGCACTTAAGACTGTTTCATGCGTCGATCAAATAGCGTTTCTTACAAATCTTGTGAAAAGCTCTTGGCTCTTAGCTGATAGCTACATTGGTGACAAAAGCATGGTGAGCGATATACTTTCCCACCCATATATTATACTCTTTTGAAGTCGCAGTCGGATAGCAGTCTCGATCTGCAATGGTAAGAGGGAATGTCCAGGCAAAACGGAAGAATTAGACATAATGCACCCTTCTTTTGTATTAAATAGTCTGAAATATGTCAGAGTACATAGCATGAATCATCAATGAACCACTTGCTCGAAGATGATTTTCCTACTTTTCAAAGTCGCTTTACTTCATCCGCTTAAATCACAAAGACTTTGATGACTTTACATTTTGCACCTCCATACAACTGCTTTTTTGAATATACTTTGCACGGGAACAAACTGAGCTTTCAATTCAGCTAGAATCTATGAGCTATAAGGTTTTGGCTCTTAGCTGATAGCTGAAAGCTGACCGCTCAAAGTATAGCTTGCTCTAGGTCTAATGACAAATATGCACAACAAACCAAATCTCGTAAGCTAATCAGAAGAAACGTAGCAATTGAAACATTAATGAGAATCTATTTAAGCTTACTTTAATCTTTTGTACCTGACCGTCAACTTAATGATACTACATTTTGACTATTTTAGACTTATCTACAAAAATTTTTATTTTGCTATCTAATCTAGAATTTGCCAATATCCTCGGATTTTAAATCAATTTTGCGCTTTTTTGGCAGAAATGGCAACGCCGTAAAAAGGTACAGGTATTTGATGTCTATGTATAGGGGGTATATGAGGTATGGGGCGAAGAAATTTCCATACGTTCTGGTAAACCGGAGTTCGTGATGGCTATTTAAGACAAATATTCCCCTTATTCAGGCGAATTAAAAATTTTAAATCGTAAATGTTAATCAATTTTCAATTCTGTTTTGTTGTTCATAGTTTTTTGAATGGATTGAAGTTTTCTGTTACTAAGTATTTCAATCCTGTCCAGGTTTGTCCATTAAAGATCCACAGGTTAAGGACAAATTTAATAAGAACTGTCGAATTCAGTGTTTTTAGAGGTTAAAAATACTTGGGTTTATTATTATAGCTGAGATAGAATCCTTGATGTAACCACTGTGAGCATGAATTTTGTTTAAAGTGGCAAAGACCCAGAACTAGAACCGTCCAATTCTATCCATTGCTTGATGAGCATACATAAAACAGAACGTATCGTCACTCGTTTCTGAGTGCAAAGCATCTTGAACTGAAGCTTTAAAGATTTTGGGACATATGCTTTAACATCCTCAAAGTCTTGATTAAACGAATCAACAAAAGATTCAGTAAGAGGCGCATCAGCTTCTATCCATTGCCCGAGCAAATCCTCCAACACCGCACTCATATCCAATTCTTTCTGTACACAGAGAACCTTAAACTTAAGCTTTAAAGTTTTCGGTATAGCTCCCTTTACAACTACGGTATCCTCACTATGTTTTTTAGCCACTAACTTAATAAATGTTGCTACAATATAAAAACGCAAAATTATTCCCTTTGGATTCCCAAGGGAACTTGTCGCTACATACCTGAAATTTTCACAAAACTTGCCTTAACTGAACTGTTTGACGTAGGGTGAGCATTTAGCTATCAGCCGTCAGTTAAGAGCTTTTGACAAAATTTGTACGAAATCCTCTTCTGACGAAGAATGAAACAGTCTTAGACATAGGCGTGGAAATTAAATATGCGTGTCCTGAAAGCGTTGGTAGGGGCGCTCCTGCCGTTCGCCCTTACATCTTTGTCGGAGATGTCTCTTGCAGCAGATTGCAACAAGCCTGCGGTACAGATTGTTGTAAGGGCGTACTCAACAGAGAACCCACAGGTACGTCCGTTCGCCCCTACCGATGTACTTCATTTACCTGCTAAATGCTGTAAGTGCTGATAGCTGAGGTGCTGAATGCTTTTCTTGACTTTGTCTTATTTTTCCCAACACTCCTGTTTATTAAGTGATTTAACTTAGTATGATGCACTCTGAAGATTTTGACCAATCAAGAACTTCAAGTTAAGGCTAAACTTAACAGTGGTTTTCATGCTACTGAGCCAACAGTGGAACGGTTAGCATTTGGCTTCACCAAAGCATTGTCAGTTTTTGGAACAAAACCATTTTCTCCGCTATATTCTGCGTACTGCTGAATCAGTTTTGCTACTAACCCCGTCCAGCCTGTTTGATGGCTAGCACCAATTCCGGCACCATTATCTCCGTGAAAATACTCGTTAAAAAGAATGAAATCGCACCAATGAGGGTTGGTTTGGAAGGTTTCTGTACCGCCGTAAACAGGTCGCTGACCAGATGGTTCTTGCAAGAAAATCCGAGTCAGTCTCTGAGATAACTCAGCCGCAACTTCCCAAAGTGTCATCATTTGACCAGAACCAGTCGGACACTCCACTTTGAAATCATCGCCTAAGTAATGATGAAATTTTTGGAGTGACTCAATGATGAGATAATTGATCGGGAACCAAATCGGTCCACGCCAGTTGGAATTTCCCCCAAACAGACTAGTGCGAGACTCAGCAGGTTCGTAATCTACCCGGTATTCTTGACCATTTATTGCCAGAATATAAGGATGGGACTCATGATACTTAGAAATAGCGCGAATCCCATAGGGACTTAAAAATTCTGTCTCATCTAGCATTTTTTGCAGGATGCGGCGGAGTTTATCTCGATACGCGATCGCCAGCAGTCTTCTAGCACCAACACCAGGTGTTTGCATACAAGCAACATTTCGGCTCAAGTCAGGACGATTGCGAATGAACCATTCCATCCGTCGTTTAAAGCCTGGGAACCTCTTCAAATCCTCTGGTTCCAAGGTGGTAACGGCAAAAAGTGGGGATAACCCTACTATCGAGCGCACTTTCATGGGACAATGACTACCATCGGGCAAATGCAGTGCATCGTAGTAAAAGCCATCAACTTCATCCCATAAAGCGATTCCTTCTTTGCCAATGCCGTCTATGGCATCAGCAATGTAAAGGAAATGTTCAAAGAACTTACTAGCAATATCTTCGTAGGTAGAATTATCTTTTGCCAGTTCCAGGGCGATCGCTAGCATATTCAGACAATACATTCCCATCCAGCTAGTACCATCTGCTTGATTAATATGTCCACCGGTGGGAAGTTCAGCACTTCTGTCAAAAACACCGATATTGTCCAATCCTAGAAAACCACCCTGAAAAACATTGTTCCCTTCTACATCCTTCCGATTCACCCACCAGGTAAAATTGAGCAGCAACTTCTGAAACACACGTTCCAGAAATTGTTTATCAGTGCGACCATACATTTTTCTCTCGATCTGATAAATACGCATGGCAGCCCAAGCGTGAACAGGTGGGTTAACATCACTAAAAGCCCATTCATACGCTGGAATTTGACCGTTAGGGTGCATATACCACTCCCGCGTCAGTACATCCAATTGGTACTTGGCAAAATCTGGGTCAATCATTGCGAGCGGGATCAGATGAAACGCCAGATCCCAAGCCGCAAACCAGGGATATTCCCACTTGTCTGGCATAGAGATAATGTCATCATTAAACAGATGATTCCATTCATGATTTCTGCCACGCTGACGTTCCGGTGGTGGCGGTGGATTACCTGGATCGCCCTTGAGCCATTCTTCAATGACGTAGTAATAGAATTGCTTACTCCACAACATACCAGCAAATGCCTGTCGTTGCACATTCCGCATATCCTCAGATAACTGAAAAGGACAAATGCGGTAATAAAATTCATCTGCTTCCGAGATCCGATTTTGAAAAATTCTCTCAAACTCAATACCGAACGGTTCTACACCTTCTTCTCCTTGATAAGAGTGGGATGGGGAGATGTCGCTCAACCGCAATCGCACTACTTTGGTTTCGCCTGCACCAATTGACAATTCATAATAAGCTGAGGTTTTGGTACCGATAAGATTGGGATTGACAGCTTCTTTTCGACCATGTACTATATAGTCGTTAACTGCATCTTTGACGTAAGGAGAAGTATTACTCACCCCAAACAATCTTTCATAATTAGTTTCATTTTCTGTAAACAGTAATTGGGTAGCACCCTCACAGTAGAGCCATCTATCTCCTAGAGTTGGATGAGAGGCTTGGATGATGCTTAAATGAGTATCAGATGTGAAAACCTTTAAAACAGGTTTTTCTTGACTAAGATCCCAAGACCAAGTATTCCGAAACCAGAGAGTCGGCAAACAATACAGCGTTTTTGCTTCTGGTCCTCTGTTGGTGATACTGAGTTTAATGAGGATATCTTCAGGTGAATTCTTCGCGTACTCTACCAGCACATCAAAGTAGCGGTCGTCAGCAAACACACCCGTATCGAGCAATTCAAATTCTGGGCTATTGCGGTCTCTGTTACGATTTTCTTCAACTAATCGAGCATAGGGGAAAGCCGCTTGGGGATATTTGTAAAGATATTTCATGTAGGAATGCGTGGGGGTATTATCTAGATAGAAGTAGTATTCTTTGACATCTTCCCCATGATTGCCTTCACTTCCCGTTAAACCAAACATTCTCTCTTTAAGAATGGTATCTTCACCATTCCAAAGAGCGATCGCAAAACAAAGTCGTTGGTGGTTATCTGAAATTCCAGCAATACCATCCTCTCCCCATCGATAAGCGCGGGAGCGAGCTTGGTCATGGGTGAAGTAGTTCCAGGCTTCCCCAGTTGCGCTGTAATCTTCTCTCACTGTTCCCCACTGTCGTTCACTTAAATAAGGACCCCACCGCTTCCAGTATGCTGTGCGATCGCGGTGGGCTGCTAATCTTGCTTCTTCTTGAGTCATAATTTTTTTCCTATTTTTCCTAAATCATGTCTAATTTTTACTGCTCTTGATAATTCCATAGCAGTCCACCATCCACAAAGAAGGTTGTACCTGTCACATAGTCAGCATCAGAGGAGGCTAAAAAAGCAACTACAGAAGCCACATCTTGGGGTTTACCTAAACGACCCAAAGGAATATTCTTGAGTAAAGCACTCAACTTCTCTGGGTCATTCAAAAGCTTAGTATTGATAGGGGTCTCAATTGCTCCTGGCGCGACAGAGTTGATTGTTATTCCAAAAGGTCCCAGTTCAATAGCTAAGTTGCGCGTCATCATTTTGACGCCACCTTTACTCGCACAGTAAGAAGTAAAATGTGGGAACGGGAGTTCTTCATGCACTGAACTGATGTTAATAATTTTTCCAGTCCGTTTAGTTTCAATCAAGTGCTGGACAAAGGCTTGAGTGACAAAAAACACACCTTTTAGGTTGACATTCAGAACTGCGTCATAATCTGCTTCTGATACTGACCAAAAATCAGCGTTCTTTTCAATCCCAGCGTTATTCACTAAGATGTCTAGTTTACCGAATTGTTGGATACCTGACTCAATCAACTGGCGGACTTCGCTGACTACACCTAAATCTGCCTTCATAATGAAGCCAGAGCGTCCTGTGGCTTCTACTTTAGCTAGGGTTTCCTCAGCACCCTCCCGATGGCTGCGGTAGTCAATCACAATATCTGCGCCTTCTTGAGCAAGGCGGACCGCTATAGCTTGACCAATTCCCTGGCTGCTACCAGTTACTAAAGCTACTTTACCTTCTATTTTCATTTCTATTTTCCTTTTTGGATATGGCGGTTTTCTTTTGAATTGAATTCAATAGACATCTCCAGAAATTAACCACGCGTTCGTCAAAATCCTTTGTAGGGGCGAACGGCTGTTCGCCCTTATCTCATTTTCACGCCTATGTCTATTACGCTAAAACTGGAGTTGGTTTGGCAAACAAATCGTGACCTTTCACAACAGAAGCAATTCTAGATACATTGGCTCCGTGGTGTCTTGCAGCTTCGAGTCTCTCTTCTGTTACACCTGTTTGTTCCATCTTTTCTCCAGCGGAGCGTCCGTAAGGTCCCCACTGGAGACCAGCCAAGTGGTAGCCAGGGGTATTTTTGGGAAGAGGTACTATCACCATCCCTAGCTCAACCAGGTTATTAAGTAGAGCCAGCATCGTGAGTTCACATCCACCTCCAGCATTTCCATAGCCACTGCCAGTAGCGAATATAGCACCAACTTTACCAACCATGCTATCTTTCATCCAAAGCCGACTGCATACTGTATCGATAAATTTTTTGACGCGCCAATCTGGGCTTCCCATGTGAACAGGTGTCCCAACAATAACTGCATCACTAGCAATTAAATCATCTGTTGTGGTTTCTTCCGCTAATTTGATTGAGACTTGAGTACCAGGAACTGACTTGGCACCTGTGGCGATCGCCTCAGCCATCTTCCGTGTATTGCCGTAGTCTGTTGCGTATACTATTAATACGTTAGTCATTTTTATCTCCTTAGTTTTGTTTAGAGGTGAGGTGAAATTTGCTATCTATACTTGTTTGCTGCAAGAGGTGGGCGGCTGCTTGGTCTACTAGCCATAACACTGTCCCTTGTTTTGGACGGATAATCTGAGCGGGAAAGCGATCGGGTTCAAGTTCGCCCTCCAACACTGCTTGTAAGGCTTCTGCTTTTTCTGCTCCACTAACAAGAAAGATTATGGACAAGGCATTGTTCAAGACTGGTGGTGTCAGAGTCACCCGGTAGGTATTTTGTTTTTCTACCCAGGGAGCAGCAACGAGATGAGTTTGTTCGTGGATAGCATTGGTTCCTGGGAACAGAGAGGCGGTGTGTCCATCTGCTCCCATTCCTAAAAGCACTAAATCAAAGCGTGGCGATCGCCCCTCGTGCAATTCAAAGAAATCCTGTAACATTTGCTCATACTCGTCTGCTGCTTTCTTAACGTCTGGATTTTCAGTCAAAATCCGGTGTACGTTTTCTGGTGGAACAGGGACTTGCGATAGTAACCGCTCTTGCACCATACGGTAGTTGCTATCCTGATGATCTGGTGGGACATGGCGCTCATCACCCCAGAAAAAGTGAACTTTGTTCCAGGGAACTTGTTCTCGAAAGGATGCGGTATTGCTAGCCAGAAGCGTGTAAAGATTTTTGGGTGTTGAGCCGCCAGCTAGGGAGATGGTGAACAGCCCTCGTGCTTGTACCGCTTTTTCAGCGCGGTGGACAAATTCCTCTGCAGCTTTTAAGCTAAGCTCTTCAGGGTTTGTGACAATTTGAATGTCAGGCTTTACTGATAACATGACCTGTCGTTTCATGGATGTGATATCATTTCCGCTTCAATGGTTATCATTAAAACTCACGCGAAGACGCAAAGACGTAAAAGGTCTGTAAGCTTTTGATGATCAGTGATTCGACGGAATTTGATATGAGCGGCTAAATAACTTCTCTATAAATCTCCATGATGGCGTTGAGCAGCTGTAGTGCATCAGATTTGGAGCGCTGAAATGAGTTGCGTCCGATAATCGAGCCAAACCCACCGCCGTAATGGATGGAGCGGATTTCATCAAGTATTGTTTCATCGTTTTCGGTTGGACCACCAGAGAAGATGACAATACGCCGTCCATTGAAGGTACACTGTACTACGTGACGTACTCGCTCGGTCAGTGTCTCGATTGGAATTTGCTCTTTTTCGTAAACTTTACGTGCTGCTTCTTGCTCAATGTGTGCTGTCGGTAGCTTGACTTTGATGATATGTGCGCCAAGTTGGGCCGCAATTTGTGCAGCATAACCGATGACATCAATCGCGGTTTCACCCTTTTTGCTCAAACCAGACCCACGAGCATAAGCCCAAATGACTACCACCAAACCACAGCGCTTGGCTTCTTCAGCGTAGGCGCGGATTTGTTGATACATCTCCATCCGATGTGCTGAGCCGGGGTAGATAGTAAAGCCGATGCCTACACATCCCAAGCGTAGTGCATCTGCTACGCTGCCAGTTAGAGCTTGATTCGGGTCTTGTTCATCAAGGAGGACATCATGGTCGTTGACTTTAAGAAGCAGAGGGATTTCGCCTGCAAACTCTCGCGCTCCTGCTTCCAAAAAACCTAAGGGGGCAGCATAGGCATTACAGCCTGCCTCAATAGCTAACTCAAAGTGATAGCGAGGGTCGTAAGCAAGTGGGTTAGGGCCAAAACTACGTGCAGGTCCATGTTCAAAGCCTTGATCCACTGGCAGGATAACTAGTTTGCCAGTACCTGCAAGTTTGCCGTGGTTGAGTAGTCGAGACAGGTTGGTCAGCGTCCCTGGATTGTCGCTGCCGTACCAGCTGAGAATTTCTTGTACATACTTGCTCATTTTGTTTCTTCCATTTGATAAACTGCGCTCGGAGTGTGAGCCGAACTTTGAGTGCCCAAAATATAGCGTTCTACCGCGTTGGCGAAACCTTCGTCTTCGTTGGAGGTTGTCACATATTTGGCAGCACGTTGCACCTCTTGGCTGGCGTTGCCCATTGCAATGCTCAGACCGCTTTTCGAGAACATTGGCACATCGTTCGGCATATCCCCGATAGTTGCAATCTCTTCTGTAGGAATTGCTAACATCTGTGAGAGCCGCTCGACGACAAACCCTTTGTTAGCGTGTGGGTGGGTTACGTCGAGGTAATAAGGTTGGGAGCGAGCGGCAGAGACTAGTTCCCCGCCACCTGAACTGGTACTAGTTTTGCAGCAAACTTGTTCTCTAAACTCTTGTTGGGTGTCTGCTTCGCACTGCGCCACCAGCTCTAGGTCGTCACTAACACCGACAATCTTTGCCACGTTGTTGAGGATGTTATCAAATGTTGGCACAACTGTTGGTGCAAACTTGATTGTCCATTCTTCGCGGTCAACATGGGGGGCGTGGCGATCGCGCACAAACCAATCGCGATCGCTGAAGATCCAAACGTCTAAACCATGAGAATCAATAATCTCGATCACTCGCTTGGCGATCGGCGCACTCAAAAGATTCTGCTCAATGATTGAGAAATCTGGACGCAAAAACACTGCACCGTTAAAAGCGGCAATAGGAGCTGTTAAAGCGAGATCGTCGATGAGTGTTTTCATACCTCGGGGTGGACGCCCACTCGTAATGGTGAAAGCGATACCCTCTGCATACAACTGACTCACTGCATTTCGAGCACGCTTAGTAAGGACTTTCTCTTTTGTGACCAACGTCCCATCTACATCGGCAACTAGCAGAGAAACTTTAGGTCTTATTACCTCTGCCATTTTGTTAATTATTATACTCACAAATGACATCCTCCTACAAAGGACAAATTGGTTGATGACAGTGTCAAGTCGCGAATAATTCGTAATTATTTCCTCATGTCCTGCACTACGGGGCTTGTCGCCAATTCCTAGTTCGTAATTTGTAAGCGCTTAATTCTTGACTTCAATTACGAATTACAAATTACGAATTATTTAGTCAATCCTCCGCCACTGCCGACCATCGCGCTCTAACAAGTCGAAAGCTTCTTTTGGACCCCAGGTACCTGCTGTATAGTTTGGGAAACTACGAGGGGGTAAGGCTTTCCAGACATCCAGAATTGGTGTGACCACACTCCACCCAATTTCAACGTTATCAGCTCGCTGGAATAAGGTGGCGTCACCAATCATACAGTCATAAAGCAGCGTTTCATAGCCAGTGCTTGGCTGAGTGCCAAAGTAGTCAGCGTATTCAAAATCCATCTGTACTGCGCCCATACGTACGGAAGGACCAGGAACTTTTGCACCAAACTGCAAACTAATGCCTTCATTGGGCTGAATGCGTAATACCAGAAAATTGGGTGTGAGTTGCTCGACGGGTGTCTGACGGAATAGTAAAAACGGGACGTGCTTGAACTGAATTGCAATTTCGGTCACCCGCTTGGGTAGAGCTTTACCGGTCCGTAGGTAAAAAGGTACACCAGCCCAACGCCAATTGTCAAGCATCAGCTTCAGCGCTACAAAGGTTTCAGTACCGGAATCAGGTGCAACACGCGGTTCAGTACGGTAAGCAGGCACCGATGAGCCTTTCACCGTTCCTGCACCATATTGTCCGCGAACTGTCTGAGTAAGGACTTCTTCCGGGCTCAGAGGTTGGATTGCTCGTAGCAGTTTAGACTTCTCATCTCGCACTGCATCGGCTTCAAACGAAAGCGGCGGCTCCATCGCTGTCAGCGCTAGCAACTGGAACATATGGTTCTGCACCATATCCCGCAACGCACCCGCTCCTTCATAGTAACCGCCCCTACCTTCTACACCAACACTCTCAGCAACCGTGATTTGCACGTGGTCAATGTAACGGCGATTCCAAACTGGCTCAAATAAACCGTTGCCAAATCGAAAGACTAAGATGTTCTGCACCGTCTCCTTACCAAGGTAGTGATCGATGCGGTAAATCTGGCCTTCGTTCAGCACGCCACTGATATTTTTATTCAAAGCACGAGCAGAATCAAAATCATGCCCAAAGGGCTTCTCAATAACGACTCGCCGCCAAGTACCTTCTTCTTCATGAGTTAACTTAGCAGTTCCAAGTTGCCATATAATGTCATTAAAAAAGTTAGGTGCAGTCGCCAGATAGTACAGGTAATTGCCTTGCGTGCCCCATTCCTGGTCGATAGTAGTCAGCAGTTCCTGTAACTGCTCGTAAGTGCTTGGATCTTGAAAATCACCTGACAGATAGTAGAGCCGCTTTTCAAACGAATCCCAAAGATTTGCGTCAACTGAGCCAGTCGCAAATTCATAAATGTCCCGACCCATTTTTTGGCGGAAGTCATCGCTGCTCATTTGGGCACGAGCTACTCCCACCACAGCAAACTCTTTGGGTAACAGGTTGCTTTGCACTAAGTTGTACAGAGCAGGAATCAGCTTGCGCTTGGTTAAATCTCCAGCCGCACCGAAAATAACCATCACGCAGGGGTCACCGGGCTGATCTAGCCATTTATCAGTCATGTTCATTGTTTTTGCCCAGTCATGGTTTGATTTCTCTCAATGCCCAATGCCAACAGGCTTTTCTTCTGCCTTTGTACCTCTGCCGTTTTGCTCTGTATGCCCACCGAACTTGTAGCGCATCGCTGACAAAACCTTCTCGGCAAAAGTGTGCTCTTGACGCGAGCGGAAGCGGGTGTAGAGTGATGCTGACAGCACATCAGCGGGTACAGCAGACTCTATCGCTGCCATAATCGTCCAGCGCCCTTCGCCAGAATCCTGCACAAAACCTGTATAATTGGAAAGAGTTGGGTTTTCGACTAGAGCCATCGCCGCTAGGTCTAGTAGCCACGAGCCTACAACACTGCCTCGACGCCAAACTTCAGCAATGTCTGCCACATTCAGGTCATAGCGATAAGCCTCGGACAGTTCTTGCGAGTTAGCATTACGGAAGATATCGAAACCTTCAGCGTAGGCTTGCATCAGAGCATACTCAATGCCGTTGTGAACCATCTTGACAAAATGTCCAGCACCGTTTGGACCACAGTGCAGGTAGCCATTTTCAGCCGTGCTACTCAGTTTTTCGCGTCCCGGTGTTCGGGGAATGTCACCCTGTCCAGGAGCAATAGTCTTAAAAATCGGGTCTATATGTTCAACAATCCCTTTTTTGCCGCCAATCATGAGGCAGTAACCTCGCTCCAAACCCCACACTCCACCACTGGTTCCCACATCTACGTAGTTAATTCCCCTATCTTGCAGAACTTTGGCACGGCGCACATCGTCTTTGTAGTAGGAATTACCACCATCAATGATGATATCCCCTGACTCCATTTTCTGTGCTAGCTCCATCACCATTTGTTCTGTCGCTTCACCAGCAGGTACCATAACCCAAGCTACACGGGGTTTAGTCAATTGATTGACAAAATCGTCCAGAGAAGTTGTTCCTATAGCCCCTTCACTTTCTAGCTGCTTCACTTTCTCAGGAGTCCGGTTGTAGACAACACACTCATGTCCATCTCGTAGCAAACGCCGGACTATATTTGCGCCCATGCGCCCCAGACCAATCATGCCCAATTGCATATGATTCTCCTTAAGTTTGTTAATTTAGAACAAAACTTGCTTGATTGCTGTTTCTAAAGTAGTTAAACCTGCTTGCACATTTGAACCTAAATGCACTCGCAAAGCCCGTCGCGATCGCTCTGCTAATACCTGAAAGTCACCCCGTGCTTGAGCCGCTTTGACAACACCAAAACTATATTTTTGCCTAGGTACAGGCAAATCAACTTTTGCATCGCAAGTAATCTGCAAAAAGACCCCGGTATTTGGTCCACCCTTATAAGCCTGTCCAGTGGAGTGTAAGAAGCGAGGACCAAAACCCAAACAAGTTGCGACTTGCTTTGCATCGCGAACAGCTTGGCGGATTGTTTGTAGTTGCACCTGGTGTGGGTCATTCATCTCAACATAAGCCAGCAGAGCAAAGTAATCACCAACTTGGATGCGGTCTAAGTGCGCCCGCAGATATCCCACCAGTGAGCGATCGCTTACTGCATCCAAGAGTGCTGCTGCATTTTTCTGGTCTGTGAATAACTGAATACCATTTTCTGATAGTATGGGCTCTTCTACTGGTAATGCACCTGTTTGTTCATACTCAGACGTCAGCTGTCGCGTCGCAATTTTGCTTGCTTCTACATCCGGCTGATTAAAGGCGTTAATCCCAATAATTGACCCTGCAACAGCAGTAGCGATTTCCCAACGGAAAAACTCCTGACCTAACTGATAAGGGTCTCGGATTAAAATGCGTACTACAGGTTGCCCTGCTCGTTCTAAAGCATCTACTGCTGTATCCTGATTTAGATCGGGCGCAGCCTCCAGTTTAATGTAGACAAACAAGCGATCGCCGCCGTACACCTCTGGTTTCCCCAAAGGTTCCTGGTCAATAGGAATCAATCCCTTGCCGTCTTTGCCGGTTGACTCAGCCAGCAACTGCTCTAACCATGCACCCAAGTCTGAAATACCTGGTGAGGTGATCAGGGTAATTTTATCCCGACCCTGGTTAGCAAGTACCCCCAGAATTGTTCCCAGAACTACACCAGGATTGTCTGTGGCTGGGACAGTCGCGGCACAAGAGTGTACCATTTCCTCAGTATAGTCTAGGAACTTTGCGACATCAACGCCCATAATTGCCGCTGGCACTATGCCGAAATGTGACAGAGCCGAGTACCTTCCACCGATACTAGGTAATCCAAAGAAAATGTTACAGAAGCCGTCACTCTCTGCCACTTGTTGGAGTTTAGAACCTGGATCGGTGATAGCAATGAAGCGTTTGCCTGCTTCTTCAGCACCAAGGACTTGCTGTACTCTGTCAAAGAAATATTGCTTGAAGATGTTTGGCTCTAAAGTACCACCGGACTTACTAGATACGATGAACAACGTGTTGGTCAGGTCTACTTTTTTTTCCACCGCCTTAATCTGGTCTGGATCTGTCGAATCCAGCACGTGTAACTCAGGGTAGCCCAGTACTTTGCCGAAGGTGAGCTTCATCACTTCAGGACACAGGCTAGAACCGCCCATTCCTAGTAGTAGTGCATGCTTAAAACCTTCAAGCTTCACGAATAGTGCAAGTTTTTTGAGATGGTCAATGTGGGCTAGTTGGTCTTCAGTGATACCGAGCCAGCCAAGCCAACGGTTCTCATCCGTACCTGTCCAGAGTGAGGCATCTCGCGCCCACAACCGCCGCACCTTGCCATTGACGAGCCAATCCTTGAGGGATGCTTCGACGCTTTTGGCTAGGTCTTCTGGTAGAGAATAAGTTTGCCGATCTAGAGCTGTACCTAGCACTGCTTCACGCTTTTTCTCAACAGAACTTAACAACTTGTCAAATGCTTCAATGAATAATTTTACTCCTTCTGCTAATAATTGCTCTGTTACATCCTGCATTGAAATGTTAACCCGAGAGAGGGTTTCCATGATGTCATGCGCTTCTTCTAGATGCTCTTGTAAGCTAGCACGGGGCTGTCCATGATCGCGAAACGCTTCAAATGTTGCTGGAGGAATCGTGTTCACTGTATCCGAACCGATGAGTTCCTCTACGTAAAGCACGTCACGGTACAGGGGGTTTTTAGTGCTGGTGCTAGCCCATAAAAGACGTTGCGTTTGTGCTCCCTTAACTGCTAAAGTTTCCCATTTGGGACTTTGATAGATTTCCTGATAGCGTTGATAAGTGAGTTTAGCATTAGCAATAGCAACTTTGCTCATAATGCTACGCAAAGATGCCCGCTCGCTGGTACTGGTAGCTGTCTTAATACGTGCGGAGGCGATCGCATCAATCGCAGTATCAATGCGGCTGATGAAGAAGCTAGCGACGCTAGCTACTTTACTCACATCCCCACCTTGCGCGGCAAAGGCTTCTAGACCGCTAATATAAGCATCTGCAACCATCTCGTAGGTTTTTTGAGAGAATAGCAACGTGACATTAACGTTGATGCCCTCGCTAATCAGTTGCTTGATAGCAGGTATACCAGCAGATGTTGCGGGGACTTTGATCATGACGTTCTCACGTCTAACCACTTGCCACAGTCGTCGTGCTTCTGCGATCGTACCTTGGGTATCGTGAGCAAGGTAAGGTGATACTTCTAAGCTAACGTAACCGTCACGCTTTTTCGTTTCCTCATAAACAGGTTGCAAGATATCAGCAGCATTTTGAATATCGCTAATCGCCAATTGTTCATAAAGCGACATAGCGTCCATGTCTTTCTGCTGTTCTAGCGCAGTAAGTGTATCATTGTAATCGGTACTACCAGCAATAGCTTTCTCGAAAATGGCAGGGTTCGACGTAACACCACGCAACCCATCCTCATCCACCAAGCGTTGTAATTCGCCACTGGTGATCAGGCTACGCCGAATGTAGTCTAGCCAGACAGACTGACCGTAATTTTGCAGGCTTTGCAAAGGGTTCACAGTCGCGTTTTTTAAAGCATTGATTAACGTTACTTGCATTACAGGTTCTCAACTTGTTTTGCCCGTTACGGTGTCTTCTATAGCAACGACCTTTTTAAAAGTGAGCCAGAGTTGCTCGGGAGTCAATACTTGTCGGTTAAGCCGGACTAGAAACCCGGTAACTCATGGGAAACCGGGTTTCTAAGAGCGCCAATAACCCAAAACCTACGCATTACTGGCTCGGAAGTTCCTTCAAATCTAAGATCCGAAAGTATACATTCAATCCGTAAGCAACTGTTGCCAACGTACTGACCCTCACCTTTGCTTAAGGTTTGTTAAGTACAGACCAAGGCGGTACTAGGAAGAATAACTTTGTATTAAAGTTTCCATCTTTAACAAAGGTTTTACCAGTTAAAATCCCTAAGATAAAGATAAACTTAATTTCTGCTTTCACAGACCACAAGCAGCTCTTAACGAGCAACAGGAAACCCCATTTTTAAGTGTAAGATTGGATACGGCTCGGTTAAGAGTTGTCCGCACTGCAAGAAACCCAGTTTCTCAAAGAAACCGGGTTTGTGGTGCTTTTAAGAGCATCCCATCGGCGGCGATTGCAACCAGTTATGAATGAAAGAAACACTATTTTCCCGTACTCCCCACGTTGTTAGGGCGAACAATCGTACCCTGTGTTTCTTGAGAGCTGCCAGCACTTCCTTCTTTAGTACTATTGAAACAATTGCGCTTTAGCCGCAGCAACTACCTTCTGAGGAGTAAAACCAAATTTGCTCTGGAGTTCTTTTAGGGGAGCCGAGGCTCCGAAGGTGTGCATACCGATGCGATCGCCACCCAAGCCTACATACTGACCCCAACCAAAGGTAGAAGCTTGTTCAACACAGACGCGAGCGGTGACAGTGGGTGGGATAACGCTATCTCGGTACTCTTGACTCTGTTGCTCAAAGATCTCCCACGAAGGCATACTTACCACACGGGCTTTAATGCCTTCGGTCAAAAGTTGTTTATACGCATTAACACACAAAGAAACTTCGCTACCAGTGGCTAACAGCAAGACGTCAGGCTTACCGTCCGGGGCATCAGCTAGCACATAAGCTCCTCGTTGGACACCAGAAGCTGAAGCGTATTGAGAACGGTCGATTGTAGGTAGCGCCTGTCGCGTGAGAACGAGAACCACTGGTGTATGCTGTAACTGCATAATGACCCGCCAAGCCTCCACCACCTCGTTAGCATCTGCAGGTCGCAGGGTAATCAGCCCAGGGATGGCTCGCAACGAAGCCAGCTGTTCCACAGGTTGGTGCGTTGGTCCATCTTCACCAACCCCAATTGAGTCATGGGTAAAGATATAGATGACTGGGATTTCCATCAGTGCGCTAAGCCGGATTGAGGGTTTCATATAATCGCTAAAGATTAAGAACCCAGAGCCATAAGGACGGACTTTCGCAAGTGCCATACCATTAAGAATAGCTCCCATTGCATGTTCGCGGATACCAAAATGGAAATTCCGACCACCATAATTCTTGGCAGTGAAATCTCCAGCTTCATCGAACGTGAGACGGGTCTTTGTTGAAGGAGCTAAGTCAGCTGAACCTCCAATTAACCACGGCACGTTCTTGGCAATGGCATTAAGCACTTTTGCTGAGGCATCGCGTCCAGCTAATCCTTTAGCATCAGGGAGGAATGTAGGCAGGTTGCGGTCCCAGTTTTCAGGTAACTGTCGGTGCTGCATCTGATATAATTGGTCAGCTAGTTCTGGATATTGACCCTTATAGTCATTAAACTTAGTTATCCAGGCATCACGCAGTTTGTATCCACGTTGACCAATTCCAGATTGAAAATGCTCTCGCACCACTTCAGGAACTAAGAATTTAGCGTTCTCCGGCCAACCGTAATTCCGCTTAGCCAACCTGATTTCTTCCTCACCCAACGGTTCTCCGTGAGCAGCACTGCTATCTTGTTTGTTAGGCGCACCATAGGCAATATGGCTATCAACGATGATTAACGTAGGTTTGTCAAGTGTTTTCTTAAAGGTCTCAAAACCCCGCTCTAGCATTTCGAGGTCATTAGCATCGGTAACACGAGTAACATTCCATCCGTAGCTGATAAAGCGTGTGGCTACGTCTTCACTAAATGCCCATTCAGTATGACCTTCGATAGTGATCTTGTTGTTGTCATAAATCCAACACAAGTTAGAAAGTTTAAGATGACCAGCCAAAGAAGCTGCTTCACTAGATACCCCTTCC
The DNA here is from genome assembly GCA_035967975.1 of Scytonema sp. PMC 1070.18. GTDB lineage: Bacteria > Cyanobacteriota > Cyanobacteriia > Cyanobacteriales > Nostocaceae > Scytonema. The sequence continues at coordinate 18,113 of JAWQFQ010000003.1, read as the reverse complement.
ATCATGCAGCCGTCACCACATAAGGCGTAAACGTCGTAATTGAACATTTCAAAGCCGGGACGATTAAAGTACTGAGCCATCCATTGTCCAGCAATAGCCATTCCCACACTGGTAGCAACTCCTTGACCTAAGGGACCAGTTGTTGTTTCAATGCCGGAAGTCCAACGATACTCTGGGTGACCTGGACATTTACTGTCAAGTTGGCGGAATCGCTTGATATCTTCTAAGGATACTGATAACTTCCCTAACTGTTCGTATTTGGCGTTCACCGCTTTGACTTCACATAGGTGCAGTAGCGAATATAACAACATAGAAGCATGGCCGATGGAGAGAACAAAGCGATCGCGGTTTGCCCAGATCGGGTCATTGGGGTCGAACTGTAAAAATCGCTGCCAGAGACAGTAAACCACTGGTGCCATAGCCATAGGAGTGCCAGGATGACCAGAGTTTGCTTGTTGAACTGCATCCATAGACAAGGTACGAATAGTGTTGATGCACAGTTCATCAGTTTGTGTTTGGATATCAATAGATTGCGTTTGAGTAACCACTGCTTTTTCTCCTGTAGATTTTTGTCTGCTTTAAAGTGAAGAAAGGTGTTGTAAAGCACCAGTATACTAATTACACTTTATGAGCACTACTTATTCTTCTTGAAGTGCATTGCAAAGATTTTGGACAATAGTAGCCCTGATTGCATCATGCAGGTCTGGTGCAGATTCCGCAACAGCGCTCACAGTATTCTTGAACTTAGTCTCAACTTTGTCTGATTCTTGGTCAATCAAACCCTTAACTGCATTAATAACAAGGTCAGTGCTTAGATTAATAGACGTAACAAGTTCATTAGTGGCACGGGAAACCACAAAGTTGGTGGACGAAATGCTTTGTTCGCTAGATATGAACTTTTCGGTTCCATATTTGTTGTTTGGTAAAAAATGAACCCATACAGTCAGCAAGCAAACTATCCATACCAGCAAACTCAGTATTACTAGCAGCAGCGTTTGACGAAATCTTCTAGAAACTCCAGTCATTCTAAGCATGAATTTACCTCTTTATAGCTTGGTTAAGTAGTTTTATAAATAGCGCATGGAGTAAGTACAGTTTTGACTTTCCAACAAGTCTTGACCAGTCAAAATCTCTAAATTAAGGACTAACTTATATTTTTTTGCTAAAAGTTTCTTGATAATACATTCATTCCCAATACTGCGTAAGTTTTGGAAATCGTAGGTTGGGTAGAGCGATAGCATTACCTAACAAATATGGAAGTTTTGATTGCTAAAAAGCTAATAGCTGAACGCTTACATAGCTAATTGCTTTTTTGACCATTACTCCCTTTTCGGTATAAGATTATCGAAATAAAAAACCGCTCCAAGCGCACGACGCACCAGGGACAGAGACTGAGAAAACATCGGTAATATTGGGTGCGGAAAGGGAGTAGCTGTTAGCGATTAGCAGTCTGCACAAGAATTTTCCAGGCAAAACCTTAAGTTTTTCCTTAAAAGATAGATTTTTAATGGACAAGACCTTCGTTATATCAACATAATTAATGATATGTTTCATAGCAAAAGAGTTTAGAGTTAACTGATATCTTGCTCCAGCATTAAAAACCGGGTTTCTTGCCAAACATATATTTAATTTCTGGAGATGTCTTCTATGTAAGATAAAGATTTTGGTAATAGCAATGCCCACAGCAGCAAGCTACGCAACGCTTGTAAGAAATGCGGGTTAAATAGCAATGAATGATAGCTGTCTTTGATAACTAGAGTACTTTGATATAAACAAATGTTTACCAGAAGACAATTGATGATGGCAAGCGCAGGGTTGGGAGCAGCATTTCTCGTTCCTGCGATACTTAAGGCGAAGAAAACCATTGCAGCTTCGCCGCAGATATCAAAATTTACTGAGACTCTGCCTATCCCGTTTCCGAGTGGGGCACCTTCCACCTTAAAGATCGCATCTAGCTCGCACTCGTTCCACAAGAATCTAGGAGCAGGTCCTACGTGGGGTTACGGTGGATCTGAGTATCTTGGACCGACTATAGAGGTTACTAGGGGCACGCCCCTGAGGCTTACTGTGAAAAACGAACTCGGACCACACCCGTTACCGCTTGATACGAGCTTGCACGGTGTGCTTGAGTCCGACAGAACCAGTCCACGGGTGTCGTTGCACCTGCATGGCAGCAATACCGAACCACAAAGCGATGGTTACCCAACAGATACATTCACGCCGGGACAGTCGTACGTATACAACTTCAACAACAATCAGGAAGCGGCGACGCTGTGGTACCACGACCATGCCCTCGGTATCACTGGTCAGAATGTGATGGCTGGACTTGCTGGGTTTTACTTGCTGAGAGACATTGATGATCCCGTTGGTGGTAATGGACCACTCGGTCTCCCCTCTGGAGCTCCTTATGAGATACCACTGGTGTTGCAAGACCGGACATTCAACCCTGATGGCTCAATATACCACCCTGAAGTTTGGGAAGTGGAGTTTCTCGGTGATGTCGCCACCGTTAACGGCAAAGCGTGGCCGAATCTTGATGTTGAACGCACTTTGTACCGCTTCCGAATCATCAATGGCTCAAGCTCCCGAACCTACAACCTGAAGTTGTCATCTAACCAGCCAATCATTCAAATTGGCACCGATGGTGGTTTTCTCAACGCTCCGGTACAGTTGTCCAGGCTATTACTGTCTCCTGGCGAGCGGGCTGATGTACTGATCGACTTCTCCAAAAACCTGCCAGGAGAGAAGATCGTTTTGGAAAATGAGGCTATTTCACCGTATCCACACGGTAGAGCCAATACCGTATTAGGTAATTTCCCTCTGCCTGAAATTATGCAGTTTACGGTCAATGCGGGTGCTGCTGCTCCTAAAGCTATTCCCCAGACATTGCGAGTCAATAAACCACTGATTGCACCGATTGCTACTACACCAGTGCGACAGAGGTTCTTAACCCTGGTAGAGATTCCAAGCCCAACTGGACCACTTGTTGTACTGCTTAACTATATATATTGGGATGAGGCTGAGAACTACCCGGAGACACTGATGGAGCGACCAAAGGTGGACACTGTAGAACAATGGAACATTATTAACCTTCAGCCAGTTGCTCACCCGATGCACTTACATCTGGTCTTGTTCCAGATCCTGAATCGGCAAAAGATTAATACAACCCAATATATGAAGGCATACCTTGCTAACGGTCCTCGCACGGTACTCACACACCACGCACCCGGTGGACCAACAGTACCAGCTAATTACCCACCACCCGACCCTACAGAGTTTGCGATCGGTCCGGCTAGACCACCAGCACCGAACGAAGCCGGATGGAAGGATACGGTATTAGTCAATCCGGGCGAAGTTACCCGTCTCATCGTCCCGTTTGGTGCTCAAGCTGCGGAGAATCTGCCCTTCGGTAACTCGTTCACTGGGCGATACGTGTGGCACTGTCACATGATTGAACACGAGGACAACGAGATGATGCTGCCCTTTGACGTAGTACCGTAGTTCTTACTGATAGCAAGTCAACTCTACAAAAACCATTAAACACTTAGTATACATCCTCACTCTTATGGCAGAAAAATCCTCTTCATCTCAACTTGGTTCTACAGTACGTGAGATTGAACCTAATGACTCTTTCACTACCAGACAATCTCTACCATCAGATACTAGTACTGTAGATGGACAACTTAGCTACAACGACGTTGACTTTTTTACTGTCTCAGGTCTTGAACCCGGAAATTTATTTACTATAGAGGGCAATTCAGATACATTAGATTTAGTTCTGGGGTCGCTCGATAATTCTGGTAAGATTGTGGAGATAAGTGATGATAGCGCTGAGAATAGTGTTATACCTATACTAACTGGAAGAGTACCAGAAAATGGCGAACTGAATTTTGCCGTCTCTGGTTATATGGACAACAACTTGACAGGCGACCATTTTCAATCTGGTTCCTATACACTGTCATTAAATTCATTTACTCTACCTGAATCTTCTGTTAACTCAACCATTATCAATGGTAGCTTTGAAAACAGTGATTTTACTGGATGGACAACAATAGGCAAGACAAGTATTGAGACCCCAGAGTTTGGCACTCATCCCACTGAGGGAGATTTCCAGGCTTTGTTGTCAACTGGAGGTGCTACATTTTCTGATGAAATTATAGAAGAATTCCTGGGTTTAGAAGCAGGAAGCCTGGATAATTTTGGAAATGGAGACGTTGTTGAAGGCTCAGCTATTCGACAAACATTCATGGCAAATGCTGGAGATATTGTGACTTTCAATTGGAATTTCCTTACCAATGAAGGAGCACAAATTTTTCCTTTTAACGATTTTTCTTTCGTCTCAATCAGCTCTTTATCAGAATTAGCAGATACAACGTTTTCACCATTCGTAACTTCTTTGACAACACAGTTTTTTGAAGAAACTGACTTTCAAACGTTTTCCTTCACAATCCCAACCACCGGAACATACACTTTGGGAATTGGAGTTGTAGATGTAAACGACAATACTATCGATTCTGGATTATTAGTTGACAATGTTACACTCTTAGTGTTCTGAATTTTAGCTCTTAATCGAATCACACCCTGGAATTTACCATAATGGAATTCAGTCCGAGTGACACCTTGATCTGAAGTCTTAGTTTCCGACTTGCGATCGCAGGGCAAACGCATTAAAATTTGTAAAAAATAGTCTTGACAAAAAGAACTAGACGTGAATATTGAGTCAGACTTGTTTTGACAGGTAGCTTAAATCGGGAGAGAATCTGGATTTGATAGTACTTGGCTGATGGCTGATAGCTGAAGTGCTGACCGCTCAAAGTATAATTCTCGCTTATGCGAGCAGTATTGATTACATCTCTATCTTCATAGAAGGCGTACTTGATGCTTCTCTCAAATCCACCATCCGAGTTTTATCTTCCCCCAAAACATCTGGGTTCCTTTCTACAGGTGTGTTGTCAGATTTGCGCCAGTAGTCACGCTGTTTTTGAAAGGGCATGGTAAAAATATTTTGTAACTTGTTGTCTTCCGGTAATGTATATGCAGGAACGCCAATCTCTATGTCCGATTGGGGAACGTTCAACCGCAGTGTCTGGTGCAGTCTATCCCACCAAGGAAAAATAACGGAATAGTTGGAGTTGGTTTCATCTTGCACTTGTGAATGGTGAATACCGTGCATTCGTGGAGTAACTAGTATTATATTTAATAATCTTTCTACCCCAATGGGAAGACGAATATTACTATGATGAAACAGAGTATTTGCTTGATAAACCAACTCATAGAGAACGTAGGTTCCTACCGATATCCCAGTGAGGGCTATCTGAACAACCCGCAGTCCAGCTGAGAGGACAATTTCTACAAAGTGGAAGCGAAAACCTGTGGAAATGTCTAAATCTGGATCGATATGATGGACGTTATGCAAGCGCCATAGGAATGAGAATCTGTGGTTAGCTCTATGCCAATAGTAATAAGTTAAATCCATTAACAAAAAAGCTATGATGCTTTTGATGGTGGCTGGTAGCGCCAAAATGTGAACTAATCCGAATGACTGGTGATTTGTCCACTGCACCATAAATTTAGCGGTTGGTTCCAGGATAACTGCATTTGCGGCAAAAGCCAAACCTGTCACGCAAGAGTTAATAAAGAGTCTCTTTGCTAGTGAATCCTTCTGAAAACGGAGAGGGAAAATTCTTTCTAGAAGAAAAAGAATAACGAAGATGACCGAGACGATCGCATAAGCATAAATTAATAAGATAAACATTGCTATTGGCTAATAATGGACTTAAAATTGTGGAAAATTTTGCAGCAGTGCATATATTTCGTCACGCCAAGGTAAAGCAGCTTGTGCGCCAAGTTTTGTTGTCGTCCTACACCCCTCTCCTGTGTTATAAACTACACACAATTAACATCAGCACCGACAACACCTGTAATCCAACGGAATTCCTCAACCGCACTGCGACAAGCATCAGCACAGTTCTGACAAAACTCCTCTGGATGCTTTTCGCATTCACAAGCACAGACATCACAGATATCAATGCAAGCTCCAGAAATTTGAGGAATAAAGCGCGAATCTCGTTTAATATAGGAAGCTGCAACCCAACAGACTTGGGCACAATCTCGACTCAGACGAGCACATTCTGCCAGAATACCTATACATTGGTCTGCGGTTTGCTCGCATTCAAACGCGCAATTAATAACGATGTCTAAAGTTGATTGATACCGATGAGCAGCCATTAGTCTTTTAAATTTTTTCTTTTAAACCTATGCTTCCAGTAGTCGTTGATAAATCTCATCCGCCTTAAGTATTAACATCGTCATCAGTGCGTTGCTCAGTCATGAAATTTTTAATTGTCTATTTAAAGAATCGGTTATATCCAAATCCGGTTGCTGATAAGCAATGTCAAGAAACCCTGTTTCTTCGAGAAACCGTGTTTCTGCGCCCCTCGCGACTCTTAACTGAATCGTATTGAGTTATATCCATGGTCATACACCTAATTACAAAGACTGCGATCGCCTTCTCAAAATATTATTCAGTCATCTATTTTTTCGAGTCAATTCTAAGTTCCCTTAACTACTCGTAAAAGCTGATTTCCTCCTTTTTGAAACTCATAAGGAACTTGTCTTACTTCCGCTGAATAACCTCGTTCTTCTAATTCTTTCATCACAGGTTGTAAGAAAGGTGAAGGTTCTCCTGTTATATTCATTAACAAAGGAAAAATACGACCTTCAGTTGCAACTCGACACATTTCTAGAATAGCAGATAGATGAAATTCAAGTGAGAGTTGGTCTGAGTAGGTAAATAAAAGATGAGAACACAGTGCTAAATCAAATTGTTGAGTTTTAAAAGAAAGACTTGGTAATTCTGCCACTTTGTAGCGCCCTTCTAGAAGCCCTTGCGGAAAATCCTCTAAAAACTGACTCATGGCTGCTATACGAACTTGTCCCAAATGTTTTGGCGACTGATATATTGTCCAAACAAAGTTTTGCTGAGTGATTTTTACTTTCTGCAACATCACATGATAAGTTTCCTCAATTCGCTGAGCAATTTCATCAGCCGAAAATTGGTAGATAGGGTCGCAAGAAACAACGCTATGTCCAAGCTGAGTCATTTCTGTATTGAAGCTAGCAGGACCACCTGCACAATCAAGAATTTTACGTTGTAAGTCATCAGTACTCAGGTCAAAGATTTGAATATATTCCTGAAGAGAACGTCCCCAAGGAACAACTTCATCAAGCCTCAATCCCATATATATTGCTCTCTTCGTTACAATAATAAATATTGTGACACAGAAGATTTGGATTGCATATCCCACAGTAGCTTACTGGGCAGTTCACGGCGACCTAGATAATCTATAGCAATCCGATTTGAGTTACAAACAGGATTTTTTATGAAACCGCCTTCCCTCCGGGACACTTCTCCGAAGCGGAGAGGCTGCGCCAACGTGAACGCGTAGCGTCTCGGAGAGAAGACAACAAGGACACAGAGGAAGAGGAAACACCAGAAGTCCCAGCACGACAGGCATATTCCCATTCAGCTTCACTGGGTAAACGATATTACACAAGCCTTTCGGCAAGTGTTTCAAAGAAAGAACTGTGGGCTTAAAGCTTAAACCTTTAATGTGGAACTTTAATGGAGATATCTAATAATACCTTTCTCTTGCGGTATTGAGCGATCGTCTTCCTTGTTTTCGGCATATAGCAATCCTAAATGAATTACAATGTTGATCTACAGCGAAGCGGTCAGTACTTACAAATTCTAGGGAATGGCAATATTCACAGAGGTATTTTGCTCTTGTTCTGACGAGTTTTCGGATGGAGTACCGTTAAAATTCTCATCACTTAAAAGTTTCAGCACGGTTCAACTTTCAAACATCTCTTTGAGCCAACAATCTCCCTCGAGTCCCACTCAAATCGGTTTGAGTTATAGATAATCGTTCCTGTAGCGAATCTGCCAATTGTTCCCGGCTGCTGAGATAAGTTTTCCGATGATCTAGTCTTCTACTAACAGACAAATTTATCTGCGTTTATCTGCGTAGCCTGCGGCAAGGCTGACGCCAACATCTGCGGTTAATTATTCAAAACAAAAAATACCGTTGCGCCATAGGTAAAACCGTCGCCGGTTCACATACTAACAACTCCCCATCCGCCCTCACCTCATACGTTTCCGCATCAACTTCAATCCGAGGTAAAGCATCATTCAACTTCATATCTCGCTTACTCAACTGACGCGTCCCAGAAACTGCGATCGCCTGCTTTTGCAAACCCAACTGACTAGGAATCCCCCTATCCAAAGCAGCTTGAGAAACAAAAGTCAACGAAGTTCCATTCCTAGCACCCGCAAAACTCCCAAACATAGGACGCATATGCACTGGTTGAGGTGTAGGAATACTCGCATTAGCATCCCCCATTTGCGCCCAAGCAATCATTCCCCCCTTAACCACCATCTCTGGCTTCACACCAAAAAACGCCGGACGCCACAAACACAAATCAGCAATTTTCCCCTCTTCCACCGACCCCACATACTGATAAATACCGTGAGCGATCGCCGGATTTATAGTATACTTCGCCACATACCGTTTCGCCCTAAAATTATCATTATCTGTTCCATCCGTACCACGTTGCACCTTCATTTTATGCGCCGTTTGCCATGTACGAATAATCACCTCCCCTACCCGTCCCATCGCCTGAGAATCCGAAGAAATCATACTAAAAGCACCCAAATCGTGTAGAATATCCTCAGCCGCAATAGTTTCCCGACGGATGCGCGACTCAGCAAAAGCCACATCCTCAGCAATCCCTGGATCGAGGTGATGACACACCATCAACATATCCAAGTGTTCATCCAAAGTATTGACAGTGTAAGGACGGGTAGGATTCGTTGAAGAAGGTAAAACATTCGCTTCCCCACAGACTTTTATAATATCCGGCGCGTGACCACCCCCCGCCCCTTCCGTGTGGTACGTATGAATAACCCGATTCTTAAAAGCAGCGATCGTATCTTCCACAAACCCCGCTTCATTCAGCGTATCAGTATGAATTGCGACCTGCACATCATACTCATCCGCAACACTAAGACAAGTATCAATAGCTGCAGGCGTAGTTCCCCAATCCTCATGTAACTTTAACCCCATAGCACCCGCCTGTACCTGTTCCACAAGCCCTTCAGGTTTGCTGCTATTCCCCTTCCCCAAAAATCCCAAATTCATTGGGAATGCATCAGCCGCTTGTAGCATTCGGTAAATATTCCAAGGACCAGGAGTACAAGTTGTTGCATTTGTACCCGTAGCTGGACCCGTACCACCACCAATCATAGTCGTGATACCCGAAGCAATAGCAACTTCAATTTGTTGGGGACAGATAAAATGAATGTGGGCGTCAATACCACCCGCCGTTAGAATCATCCCTTCGCCAGCCAGCGCTTCAGTACCAGGACCAATAATAATATCTACATTGTCTTGAATATAAGGATTTCCAGCTTTACCGATTTTGAATATCTTGCCATCTTTGATACCAATATCGGCTTTGATGATACCCCACCAATCTAGAATCAAAGCATTTGTGATGACTAAATCAACCGCACCATCAGCATTGGAAATAGGGGATTGTCCCATTCCATCACGGATGACTTTACCGCCACCAAACTTGACTTCATCGCCGTAGGTGGTTAAGTCTTGTTCAACTTCGATAAATAATTCTGTATCGGCTAGTCGGATGCGATCGCCTACGGTTGGACCGAAAGTTTCTGCATAGGCGCGACGATCCATTCTGTAACTCATGATAACTCCTGAAGAATTTTGAACCGCAGATAAACGCAGATGAACGCAGATAGAAGAGGATTTTTTAGGGGTCTAGTTGTCCGTTGATTCTGGCGTTGAAGCCGTAGACTTGACGGTTACCAACAAGGGGGACTAATGTGATTTCTTTTTCATCGCCTGGTTCAAAGCGGACGGCTGTTCCGGCTGGAATATCGAGACGCATACCTTTGGCTTGTTCCCGCTCAAAACTCAAAGCCGCATTCACCTCATAAAAATGAAAGTGAGAACCTACTTGAATAGGTCTATCCCCTGTATTCGACACCTGCAATCTTACAGTAGGACGACCAGCATTCAACTCAATACTCCCATCCGGCGTAATCAGTTCCCCTGGTATCATAAATTCCTTGCGTCTTTGCGCCTTTGCGTGAGCTTATCTTATCGGATTATGCACCGTCACCAACTTAGTCCCATCAGGAAAAGTTGCTTCCACCTGCACCTCATCAACCATCTCCGCTACACCCTCCATCACATCATCCCGTGACAAAAGCGTAGTCCCATAACTCATCAACTCAGCCACCGTTTGTCCATCCCGCGCACCCTCCAAAATAGCAGCCGAAATATAAGCCACCGCTTCCGGATAATTCAACTTCAACCCCCTCCCCTTACGTCTCTCCGCCAACAATCCAGCCGTAAAAATCAACAATTTATCCTTCTCCTGCGGCGTAAGTTGCATCCTCCACCTCTTCCTTCTCTTCTCTCTTGGCGTCCTTCGCGTCTTTGCGGTTCATTCATACCATCCACACCCTCGGTACACAACCACCACGCCCCAAAAAACATTGACGCAGCAGCAACCACACAGACATAAACCAGTTTCTCACCTCACGAGTCGAAAAACCACGATATCGACACAATAATCCACAAGATAGACGAGTTACGCCCCAGGAAAGGGGTGTAGGGTGTGGGGTGTGGGGTGTGGGGGAAAAGAGATTGCGTGCGTTTGTGACTATTTCGGTGGAAACTTCTTGACCAACGAAAACTAGAGTACCCACAACAGGTTGACCAGCCAAACCGTGGGGGCTATGAAAAACCTCATCGCTACCAGGTAACCATTGTCTGTCAATCCATAAAGGAACCCCCTCTCGCCAAACTTCAGAATGCGATCGCCAATCTCCCTGCAAAAACTTTTCACCTCTAGCACTGCGTCCAAATCTCGTCATTTCCCAACCTATCCAAAACGCACCTGCCGCCAATTCTACCTGTAAATCTTGCCGATAAATTGCACCATCAAAAACAATCGTTTCCTGAGGTAACCACTCCAAACACCCACCAGCATCAACTTTCATCTCAATCTCCTGTCTTGCTTGAAAACCATTACTGCGGTATACCTTGCTTGCAGCCGCTGTCGTAATCAGTGCTTGGGCGTTAGGTTGGAGATGAATGTGATTAGAAAGGCGATCGCCCCCCACAACACCCCCAGCCGTATGTAAAATTACGCTATGACACACCCCACATCCCTCAGGATATAGTGGGCGTTGCACTTTTAGAGGTGCTTGATTTTGATTGTGAACGAGTGTAGTTGTTCCTTGGCGATCGGCATAGACTAACTCAAGTTTTCCATGCCAACCCTTTGAAGATTGTACTGTAGTTTGGTCCTTCAGATTTTGATTCACATTTATGCTTTTTTCGCCAAAATCACATAATCATCTAGTGTATAGTGAGACTGATACTTTTGACTCAAACACTTCTGAAGGATTGGATTCATATAAACTTGCTTGGGTAAATTCTCGCGAGCAAATTTACCAAATTCTGCTGGTGACAAAGGGCTTCTTGAAGCTGTTGAAATCAGATATTTATACCAGACAAGCTCCAATCCCATTTCTTCAACCATTTTGTTGACCAGCTTTTTTTCTTGTGCATGGTCTTCAACTTGATACGTGTCATAAATTTTAAACAACTTTTTATCTTGAACAATAAGTAGTACGTAAGCATCGTCTTTTAGACAGGTCTTAAATATTTCTTTATAAGTCTCGTTAGCTTTAGTTCTTTTAACAGAATCTGCAAAGAAACAGTGAGAAATGACCATAAAATCAAAAAAATCATTAGGAATATGACTCAATTGACTATCCCAAGTTAAGAGGTCAGTTGTTACAAAGCGAAAAAAAGCATTTACAGGAGTTTTTTGAGATTCTATATACTTTCGCCAAAACTGAAGCCCTCGAAACTGAAAACCATCTTGTTTATCCAAAGAGTAGTAAGAGATGTGCATTTGCGGGATATGGAAAAAGCTGTTAGTACTATAGAGAAACAAAGCAAGACCATAAGCAACTGTAGCTGGACCTGCTGCAATATCAAGGATTTTAATATGAGTGGGTAACAAACCAGCTTGATAAATTAGGAACCAAGCTATATAAACGCAATAGACATTATCTAAAAAATATTTCATAAAATAAACATGAGGAGTCAGACTCAAACTATAATTTTGGTCTTGTCCACTCTTTAACCGATTAATATCCTCTAAAGCATCCTCTAGTTTAATTTCTAGTTGCTTTTCATCTCTTTTGCTGAGTTCTTCCTGAAGATATTCCGCTAATTTAGCTTCAAAATCCTCAAAAACACATTCATTTAATCCAGTACATTGAAGTTGATTTTCCTCATATTCGTTGAATTTTAATATTTTCTTTATGTAATTAATAAAGTCATTGTCAAAACATAAGATATTATTCTCTGTTCATTTTACACTTTCGGGAATAACTCGACGTTCTCTTGGCTGTAATGTATCGTTGAGTTTAGCATTTAAATTAGCTAACTCACTTTTGTATTGCTGCAAATAACGCTCACTTTGAAGCTTATCTCTAAATAGCTTTTCCAACCACGAAAACCTTGCACCCGATTTTTGAATCTCTTGCAATAACTGTATTGCAAGTCGAGTATCTCCTCGTTGAAGAGCAAATTTAAACTGATGACTTCTCCACCAATTTGCTATCTTACTCATAACCAAAGCCTACTTTACCTTCTTTGATTTCCACACCAGGAAGTAGAGAAACTAATTTTTCCTTAAATCTCATATAGCTTACCCGTTCGTCATCATACCACCAAGCGTATTTTCCCTTAATTTCCTCAGCTTCTTGACGGGTTGAAGCCACAAGCGAACGATGATTACTAGGATGAAAATCTTGAATGACAACCCTATCTACTATTTTAAGTTTGGCAAGAAAATCAGCTTCGTCAGCAGGTAAAGTAGGAAGTAGGGGCGTAATGGTTATAGAAAGTTTGGGAACAAAACCTTTTAAAGGGTTAATATTGTTCTTAATCTTATGTATCGCGTTAAGTCTAGCTTTGATACTGGGGGAGCGGGGTTCAAAATCTTTTCTCACAGACTCACTTCCAGTTGGTATACTCATATTAATCCGCAATCTCTGAAATCGTTGTAAAAAATCAATATCTCTAGTGATGATTGGGCTGCGAGTTTGAATCACCAGCGTTGGACGGTAGTCTACCATCACCTCTAACAATCTACGAGTTAAATAATATTGAGACTCTATGGGTTGATAGGGATCTGTTACGCTACTCATGTAAATGCTTGGCGGTTTGTTAGGGTTTTTCCGATACCATGCTTCTAGTTCTTTCTCTAAAACAAGAGCAGCATTTTCCTTGATGATTACCCACTTTCCCCAATCCTCTCGCATTTGCGGATTGGGACTAAAAGCAGCCGCATAGCAATAGCTACATCCATATTGGCAACCACGATAAGGATTTAGAGTAAAATCATAAGCACCGATAAAGCCAGTTGCTTTGTTAAGTACTGATTTAGCATTTTGAGAATGAACACTAATATCCCCAAACTTTTCTTTGACTAGTCGTGTCGGGATGTCTGAACCACAATAACCTTGATACCGTGGCTTTGCCATTTTTTTGGTACTATCTTGAAATATATCTATATTACGCAGTTTAACGCTTATTCAAGTGATAGTTGTAGGTTTGGAGCACTCTTGTCACCGCGCCTGTATGGATGTGGGAGGGAGGTGTAGGGTTTCTTTCATAATTGTTTCTTTGAATACAAAATGAGGAGGCGATCGCTAAAATTCAATGAATCTTATGTCAAATTGTAAAATTTTATATTTCATTATAAAATTTTTGAAAAAAAGACTGAGTAAGTCAGTCTGTATTTATAGCAATCCTAAATCATTTATAAAAGACGAGAAACCCGGTATCTCAAAGATACCGGGTTTCTGAGGTTTCGCCATTTTACAAATCAAATAGGATTGCTATACAATGCTTGTAATTTTGTTAATATATGACAAAAGTAATATACTTGAAATCATTAAAAAAACTATTTATTTATTGAAAGGACAAGGTTGCGGGTGCTGATAATGTTTATTGCTATAACCTGTAAAACCAGGTAACTTCTAAATCAATCTAGTCACAGTAATCAGAAAAAGAACTTATGTCAAGAGAAAATCATGACAGCAAGAAATCTCAAGTGCAAATTTTAGACGCGACTTTAAGAGAAGGGGAACAACAAGCAGGAGTTCGTTTCAGCATTCAGGAAAAAATCCAAATTCTCCAGTTGCTAGAAGAATTTCAGGTTGACCTAGTTGAAGTGGGTCATCCAGGGATTTCAGCAGAAGATGAGCAGATTTGTTTAGAAGTCGCGCAAGCAGCAAGTTGTATTGAAATATTAATGCATGCGAGAGCCAATGTCGAAGAAGTGAAAGCCGCCAAGCGAGCAAAAGCTGATTGGGTAGGAATTTGGGCTGCAACCAATAGTATCGCGACGAAAACTAAGTTTGTCGAGCATGACCAAGATTATATTGATAAGAAAATTCACACAGCGATCGCAGAAGCAAAAAACTTAGATTTAAAAGTGCGTTTTACCATTGAAGATGCATCCCGAACAGAGTGGGAAGATATCGAATGGGTAGGAAACATAGCGCTAGCAGCTGGAGCAGACCGACTCAGTTTAGCTGATACGGTAGGTATTTTAGAACCATACACCTGTACCTCACTTGTATCACGAGCAGTAGCAACTTTTGGCTGTGAAATTGAAGTGCATTTACACAATGATTTTGGTTTAGCACTAGCCAACGCACTAGCTGCTGTAGATGCGGGAGCCTCTGTTATTGATACTTCTATTTTAGGTATTGGTGAACGCACTGGGATTACAGATTTACTCCAATTTGCTGTGATTCTTCATCAAAAACGGGGACAACAATACTTTCCTTTAGAAAAAATTCCTCAACTAGCTTGTGCTGTCCAGATAGCGACGGGTTATCAACCGGATGAACTGCGACCCGTGATTGGAAAAAACGCTTTCACTCACACATCAAAATACCATGTACAAGCAGTAAAACGTGACCCCCAATCCTACGAAGTTTACCCACCCGAATTAGTCGGTCGAGTCCGCAAATTAGAAGAACAACGCCCGACCATCCACCAACCTCAATTCCCTTTTACCGCTTCTAAAAACCTACGCATATCTAGGTACAAATCCGTAAACATAGGCAAGTCCAACTCCACGGTGTAAGTTTGCTCAATTAGAAGCGCATTGCTGCTTGGTTCCCTTGCTCCGTAGCTCAGGTTCCTTGACCACTAATCCCCAGTTAAAGATACTGAAACAGATTTCAGTACGAGACTTAAAGTGTATATTCAGTTGTTTTGAGTGGCGCACAAGCCGTCTTGTCGAGCTTTTTAACCTTCACGGCTAACTAGGCATCACTGTCGGATGTGAATAAAGCCACTACAAAGAATATATCACAAAATATCGAGCGCAAATCTCCAGAGCTTTGCCTAGATATGCACACTTATTAGCGAGCAGTTTCAAACCCCAACTGATGCTTCAGCCCCCTCTCTCATTGCTGGGTTAGGTTCAATAGCAATAACACTAACACCACGTTCAGCCAATAACCGCGAAGAAATTCCCGTACCCGCACCAATATCGGCTGCTGTCAGTTGTGAACTCGGCTCTAGTCCCTTTAGGATAATATCAATTGCTTGTGCTGGATAGCTTGGTCGGTACTTAACATAATCAGCGACTCGATCGCAGAAGCGAGTCAGAGGATTGAGAGTGTGTAGGGGTACTGATTTGGGGCTGCTTTCACTCATAGGTATAACTGTCAAGAAACAGCCACCTCCAAAAGGAAGCAGCTGTTTTATTATAGGTGGGCAATACCTATCAAGAGAAATAACTTAGTAGTCGAAGTCGCCACCCATACCAGCGCCAGCACCAGCAGGAGCGTTATCCTTGGGTTCTGGCTTGTCAACTACAATACACTCAGTGGTCAACACCATACCAGCAATGGATGCAGCGTTTTGCAGCGCAGAACGAGTTACCTTAGCTGGGTCAACGATACCAGCGTCAAACATATCGGTAAAGTCGTTGTTAGCAGCATCGAAACCGATGTTGAAGTCTTTCTCCTTCACACGTTCAGCGATCACTGCACCGTTTTGACCGGCGTTTTCAGCGATGCGCTTCAGAGGAGCAGCCAAGGCGCGAGAAACAATTAACGCACCAGTCAACTCTTCACCTTTGAGGTTACCGTTAGCCCATTCTTCGAGGTGGGGAGCTAAGTGAGCTAGGGTTGTACCACCACCAGGAACGATACCTTCTTCGACAGCAGCTTTGGTAGCGTTGATAGCGTCTTCTAAGCGTAGCTTTTTATCTTTCATCTCGGTTTCGGTAGCAGCACCAACTTTTACAACTGCTACACCACCAGCGAGTTTAGCAAGACGCTCTTGCAGTTTTTCTTTGTCGTAGGAAGACTCGGTTTCTTCGATTTGACGACGAATTTGGTCAATACGAGCTTTAACTGCGACTTCGTTGCCTTCAGCAACAATAGTGGTGTTATCTTTGGTGATGGTGATGCGGCGTGCTTTACCTAGAGCATCCATTTTGGCGTTCTCTAGTTTCAAACCAGCATCTTCAGTGATAACTTGACCACCAGTGAGGATGGCGATATCTTCCAGCATCGCTTTGCGGCGATCGCCAAATCCAGGAGCTTTCACAGCCGCTACGTTCAGGACACCGCGCAGACGGTTGACAACCAAGGTTGCTAAAGCTTCTTTCTCAATGTCTTCGGCGATAATCACCAAAGGACGACCAGCACGAGCAACTTGCTCAAGGACTGGTACGAGGTCTTGTACTAAAGCGATTTTCTTATCGGTTAAGAGGATGAAAGGCTCATCAAAGATTGCTTCCATCCGTTCGGGATCAGTCGCAAAGTAAGGAGAGATGTAGCCTTTGTCAAAGCGCATCCCTTCGGTGATTTCCAATTCGGTGGTCATGGATTTTCCTTCTTCTAAGGAAATCACACCTTCTTTACCCACCTTGTCCATTGCTTCAGCAATCATCTGACCGACTTCATCGTCGTTACCAGCAGAGATTGCACCAACTTGAGCAATAGCTTTGGAATCTTCCACAGGACGAGCGTGTTCTTTGATTTTTTCGACTAAGAAGTTAGTCGCTTTGTCAATACCACGCTTTAGCAAAATGGCGTTTGCACCAGCAGCAACGTTCCGCAAGCCTTCTTTAACCATTGCGTGAGCCAAAACGGTCGCAGTTGTGGTACCATCACCAGCAGCATCGTTGGTTTTGGAAGCTGCTTGACGAATCAGAGACACGCCTGTATTTTCTACGTGGTCTTCTAATTCAATTTCTTTAGCAATGGTCACACCGTCATTGATGATTTGTGGTGCGCCAAACTTCTTCTCTAGCACTACGTTACGACCCTTGGGACCGAGGGTAACAGCTACAGCCTCAGCCAGGATGTCCATTCCTCTTTCTAGAGCACGACGAGCGTTTTCGTTGTAGATAATGCGTTTTGCCATAATTGTCAATTGTCAGTTGTTAATTGTTAATTGTTAGTTGTCAATTGTCAATGGTTAAGTGCTTCCATTAGCCATTAGCCATTAGCTATTAACCATTAACTAACGACTGCTAGAATGTCCTTCTCAGAAAGCAACACGTAATCGTCGGTACCCAGTTTGATGTCTGTGCCAGCATACTTGGAGTAGAGAACTTTGTCTCCTACTTTGACATCCAATGGCTGACGAGACCCATCATCTTTGAGTTTGCCTTCACCAACTGCAACAACTTCGCCTACTTGGGGCTTTTCCTTTGCAGTATCGGGCAAATAGAGACCACCTGCGGTCTTTTCTTCAGATGCGCTGACCTTGACGAACACGCGCTCGCCCAGAGGTTTTACTGTAGAAACACTAAGAGATAAAGCTGCCATACCAATTTCTCACTTCGTTAGCACTCTCGACTCCTGAGTGCTAATTTATCTAAAAGCAGCGTCCAATGGCAACATTGTTTGTTGTACGGGTTTCCGAACTAAAAAAAGGGTGTAGGGGTGTAAGGGTGTGGGG
>JAWQFQ010000002.1:54981-123258 GCA_035967975.1 Scytonema sp. PMC 1070.18 | reverse complement strand
GTTTATAGATACTAATAATAGTTTGATTTTATACTTTAATATACTGTGTGTTTATTTTTACTTTTATATTTCTTGATTTTAAAACTCTCAATTTCTGAAAATTGAAAATATTAATGTATTATTTTTGACATTAATTAAGATAATTTTATCATTTGAATTGACTAAATTTCTATTATTAATAATTCATTTCTTAAGTAACATGAAGTTTTTATGTTACAGTCTCGTTTAACGTATATAAAAGTATGAGAAAACGCGTGTGGCTCATTTACAAAACCCCACTGCGGTTCCTAAGAGTTTACAGGTGCCGTTGAGGTTTTTAAGCATGAATTTCCCTAACAGAAGACAAGGTGATGGGGTGCATCAACAACTTGATCGCTATGAGGTAGAGACTTTGCCCAACCTGAACGTATATCTGTTAGAACGCCGCATTACCTGCATGACTGTTCCAGCAATTGTGGAAGCGATATATCGAGCCAGTGTTGAAGGAAAAAAAATGACTGTTGCTAATTACAACGTGCATAGTTTTAATCTTTCAATGCAGCTACCCTGGTACTATCAATTTCTCCAAAATGCAGAAATCACTCATTGTGACAGCACTGGTATATTGAAGGCAATTAAGTGGATGGGTCTTGAGTTACCGATTGAATACCGCTCCTCATACACGTTGTTGATGCCAAAGTTACTTACCAAATGTAACGAACACAAATTATCTGTGTTTCTGCTGGGTTCAAAACCTCAGTCTCTAGACACAGCCTTAGAACGCTTAAGCCAAAAATATCCAAAAACTAATTTTTTTGGACATCACGGGTATTTTGACAAGGAAGATCGTGAACAGAATGAAGCAGTCATTCAAAAAATAAATCAGGTTAAACCCAATGTTTTAATTGTAGGTATGGGAATGCCTCTTCAGGAAAATTGGGTGCAACAACATCGCAGTCGTTTGTCTGTCAATGCAATCATGCTTGGGGGAGCCATTATTGACAGACTTGCAGGTGTTGTACCAGACTGTCCACAATTTATCGCCAATGTGGGGTTGGAGTGGTTATACCGTTTTTGTCGTGAACCAAAGCGTTTAGCGGCTCGTTATTTATTAGGAAATCCAGCTTTCGCACTGCAAATTGCTCTAGGTCAGTTTTATGCTCCACCATTACGCGTACAGTTAATGAAACCAATTCACAGTTACAGATTGGAAGTTGATGCACTCACAAATAACTTGTCTTCAACAGGAGCCACTCAATATCAAGATTTACCAACCACTATTTGTACAAAGGCTAAACGGCTTGTAGACTATTTAATTGAAGCAAATCTTTTAACTAAAGCCCAAGCTGAAACTGCATCACTGGAACAAAAATTAGCTGGAATTCTTTTCAATGAAGTTCGCGTGCGACCAGGAGTGGCTAAACAACCATCTCTCGAACTCATAACCAAGGATAGAGCTAATGGCTAATGGCTGATGGCTAATGGCTAATGGCTAATGGCTAATGGCTAATGGCTAATGGTTAATGGCTAATGGTTGATAGCTAGAGAATGACAGAAGTCTTAGGAGATGAGGTAAGAAAATGCGAGTTTGCTATCTCATCCAAAGTCATAAAAATCCAGAGCAAATTTATCGATTGGTGAGAACTATAAAGACATCCTGTCCGGATTCTTTCATTGTCCTAAGCCACGATTTCTCTGGCTCTGATTTGGATGTAGCAAGGTTAAAGGATTTATCAGGAATAGAAGTTATTCCTGGTGTGGGAGGACGGGGGGATTTTTCTATCGTTCAAGGATATTTGGATGCTATAGGTTGGCTTTTACGCCAAAATATCAGCTTTGATTGGTTAATTAACCTTTCAGGTCAAGATTACCCGACTCAACCACTATCACAAATTAAAAAGTTTTTAGCTGAAACTCATTACGATGGATTTCTAGAGTACTTCAAAGTTTTCTCTGATGAGAGTCATTGGACTCTAAGAGAGGGTTACACACGCTACCTTTACCAGTATCGAAAACTCAAATCTCTGAGTCAATTACCTGAGTGGTTAAAAGAACTGTCCACACCCGTAAAAATCATCAACTACATTCAGCCCTATTTTAGGCTCAACCTTGCTTACGGTATGGTTGGGGTGAGAAGTACAGCTCCGTTTGACGAAAATTTTATTTGTTATGGAGGATCTTTCTTCGGTACTTTGTCACGGAAATGCGTTGAATACTTGTATGACTTTTACCAATGTCATCCCAGTGTCGTTAGCTATTACAGAGGAGTGAGTGTATCTGATGAATCTTTTATCCAAACCGTATTAGTTAATAGTCGGTTATTTAATCTATGTGATGACAACAAGTTCTACTTTGATTTCTCAGGAACTCGCAATGGTCGTCCGCGCTTGCTGACAACAAATGATTATGTGTCCATAGTACAAAGCCATGCTCACTTTGCTAGAAAATTTGATGTCAGTAAAGATAGCAAAATTTTAGACCTATTTGATGGGAAAATTTTTGCAAATCAAGACGAAAGTTTGCAGGTAAGCTCTTCTCAAGAGCGATTGGGAGTGAAGTAATGGTTGTTTCCCCAAAAGTGAGTGTTATTGTTCCCGCATATAACGTTCGTTCCTACATTAAGGACGCACTGAATTCTTTGGAGCGTCAATCCTTCAATGATTTTGAAGCGATTGTAGTGGATGATGGCTCGGTGGATGGTACGACTTTAGAGGTCAAATCTTATACGGAGAGAGATTCACGCTTTATTCTCTTGCAAAAACAAAATGGAGGTCTTTCATCAGCACGTAACTATGGTATTCGTCATGCGCGTGGGGAATACATTGCTCTGCTTGATGGTGATGACGTTTATCACCCAGATAAATTAGCTAATCACGTACAAAGGCTCGATCGCACCTCAGAGGTTGGAGTCGTCTATAGTGCTTCTAGAGCTATTCGCAATGACGGAAGTCCAACTTTGATTCATATAAGTGGTAAACCAGTAAAGCCAGACCCTCTTTTGGCTTTACTGTGTAAAAACTTCGTTGGTCATGGTTCTAATGCTGTGTTCCGTCGCTGTCTGTGCGAAGAAGTCGGTGAGTTTGACGAAGAGCTACGCAGCTGTGAAGACCTTGATTTTTGGATGAGAGTAGCGGAAAAACGACGCTGGAACTTTTACAGAGAAACACGCATATTGTGTTACTACCGTGTTCGCCCTTCAGGGCTTTCCTTTAATGTGGCACAAATGCAGCACTACTGCGAGCAGGTGCTTCAGAAGGCTTATCATCGTTCTCCAAAGGTAGTCGAGCCAATGCTACACACAGCCTATGCTTATATGTACCGCTATCTAGCCCGGTTATGTCTTCAAGCTAAAGATTTCAAACAAGGGCGCGAGTATATTCAGCAAGCGTTGTATGCAGATAAGTCTATATTTTACTCTGACCCAAGAGCTCTGGTCACTTTAGCAGCTGTGTATTTATCACCCATTACTCAATTCTTGATTGGGCGATCGCTATCATAACCCAACTTCCCTCACACCTTACACCCTAAACCCTCTCAATGAAACCAATTTCTCTCATTAAAAGCGGATTTTGGATAACCTACAGTACCTTTCTCTCACGCTTTTTTGCTCTGATCAGTAATTTAATTTTAGCCCGATTACTCTTACCTGCTGATTTTGGAGTCATTGGTATTGCTTATGTTTTCTGGTCTTTCTTTACACTCTTTACTCAAAATTCAACTGGGTCATTTATCCTTTACAAAGGAACTGAAGATAAACGATACTTAAATACAACTTATACAATCAGCCTTTGTATTGGAATCACTTTTGGTATAGCGATGGTAGCTACTGCACCATTAGTAGCTCATTGGTTCAATCAACCAAACTTAACCTGGTTACTAGTTATATTTGCTTGTAATTTAGTGTTGTCTTCTGTCTTCTATATTTATTCGGGAATTATGACAAGACAGATGCAATATCAAGAATTAGCAAATATAAATTTGCTCAGTGGTATCACTCGATTGCTGTCTACAATCGGGTCTGCTTTACTTGGTTTAAGTTATTGGTCATTTGCAATAGGAGATGCTGCTAGTTGGATCGTAGCGTGTATCCTAACTCAATATAAATCAGGTCAGAATTTACGTTGGGAGATTAACTCGGAGATAAAATCTGAAGTTTTATCGTTCTGTTTAGGAGCTACAGGCTCTAGTTTTGGATTTTATGTCAATGCAAATATTGATAATCTTGTGGTTGGTAAAATACTGGGTAGTACAAGCCTTGGTTACTATAATCTGGCTTATCAACTTACGATGGCACTCTCAACTATTTTTAATGCGATCGCATCACAACTAGGAATGCCAGTTTTTGCTCAAATTAACGACGAAAAACATCAAGAAGATACTCTTTTTAGAGTTGTTGAAGAAATAAGTTTTATTATTGCCCCCATCTACGCACTATTATTTTTAATCATCGATAAACCTTTAATATCTCTCGTATTTGGCTCTCAGTGGACTCCTATAACCATTGTAATTCCCTGGTTGCTTATATTTGCTTATTTTCGTGTCATCAATAGCCCCTTACAGTCTATGCTTGCTGCTAAAGGTCGTCCAGACTTGAATGCTAAAGTGAATATGTATATTGCTCCTCTTGCTGTTATAAGTTTCATTCTTGGGGCTCGATATTCAGGAATTTTAGGTGTGAGTATTGCTGTAGCTTTTATCTTAGGAATAGTTTGGACAATTTCCTGGTGGTGGGTAGGCTGTCATAAATTTAAGTGGTCTCTAAAAAAGTTTTTTATAACCTGTTTTAAAGCCTTAATCTTAGTACTCCCATCTCTAGGAATGTCATTATTGTTTCCATTTATTATCAAACCAATTGCTTTTCTTTGTTTTTACATAATAAATGTGAGATTATTATCACCAAAACAGTTTATAAAATACCAAAATCTTCTAATTAAATCTGCTAGCTTTATGAAAGGAAAATACAGCCGTTAAATTGTGTGAAAATTACTAATAGCTAATAGCTAATAGCTGACAACTGAACGCTTACTGAGCAATTAGCAATTAGCAATTAGCAACTAAAATTGTTTACAAATGTTTTAGGATGACTATATGTTTAATTTTGGCTTTGCAGTTGAGCAAGCATTAGGACATATTACCCACTACCAGAATCTAAGACGCTGGGCGACAGAAGATCGCGAAATCACCCCTACTTGGATACCAATACAAGACGGTATCAATGATATTTGGGAAAACTTACCAGTGATTCGTAATAACTGGTCATTGCGAGCTAGTTTGCGGACTCGTGATTTCCTCAAAACTGCTATGAAATCCAGTTCTATAGAAGCTTTATTTCTACATACGCAAACATTGGCGTTGTTTGCTATTCCCCTAATGCAACACATACCAACTATAATTTCCACAGACGCCACACCACTCAACTACGATACTGTTGGCACTGGTTACAATCATAAAGTGAGTGGTCATTCTTTAGTCGAACGCAGCAAGTTTTTGTGGAATCAAAAGACATATCAGGCTGCTACTGTTATTGTGACATTTTGTCAATGGGCTAAAGATTCGCTAGTTAGAGATTACAGTATATCTCCCGATAAAGTTATAGTCATTCCTCCAGGTATCAACTTGGAACAGTGGAATTTCGGGTGCAAAAAGAAAACTGACACAAGCGATCGCCTGCGGTTATTGTTTGTAGGAGGTGATTTTGCTCGAAAAGGAGGTTATACACTCCTAGATGCATTTCGTAATGGGTTAAACCAAGATTGCACCCTAGATATAGTTACAAAAGATACAGACATTGAGCGCGAGATAGCAGGTATGGAAGGAATTCAAATCCATTACGGTCTAACTGCTAACAGCCCAGCCCTCCGGGAATTGTACGCCAACGCCGACATTTTTGTATTTCCCACCCTTGGCGACTGCTTCCCAAACGTAGTTATTGAAGCAATGTCAGCAGGCTTACCAGTCATCACGACTGATGTTGGCGCACTACCAGAGCAAGTAGAAGATGGAATACAAGGATTAATTGTACCTCCTGGCGATACAAAAGCTGCGATCGCTGCTATCCACGCCCTCAAAAACAACGAGACAAAAAGAGTTGCAATGGCGGTTGCTAGTCGCAACAAAGCCGAAAAATGTTTTGACGCCCGTCGCAACTACAGTGCAATTTTTACGTTGATGAAAAGTATATCTCAATGCTCCAAATCAAAAGAAAACAAACAAAAGCTCTATGCCTAAATCCTCACCAGATATTGCGATTTTCCTTCGTGGTCTTTATGGTGGTGGAGCGGAGAAAGCTATGCTTAATCTAGCTCGTGCTTTCATCGAACGCCAACTCAAAGTCGATTTTGTACTTGCAAGAGCAGAAGGACCATACATGGCATTTGTGCCACCAGAAATTCGTGTTGTAGACTTAAAAGCAAGATGGATGCCATATAGTCTTCCCAAGTTAGTAGAATACCTGCGACAAGAGCGCCCTGCAAATCTGCTGACTGCGCTACACTACCCTTGTGAGATAGCTCTATGGGCAAAACGTCTTGCTGGTGTATCCACACAGGTCTTAGTATCAGAACGTAATACACTTTCCCAAGAAGCGCAACGGATACCACAGCTATCAGTCCGTCTGACCCCCCTAGCAGCTAGGCTTTTTTATCCTTGGGCAGATAAGATTGTAGCTGTTTCCCACGGAGTAGCAAAAGATTTAGCAAGTGTAACTTCTTTACCCTTAGAACGCATACAGGTGATTCACAATCCAGTTATATTTCCTGAACTGTTTGCTTTAGCCAAACAACCAGTCACTCACCCTTGGTTTCAGTCGAAAGAAGTTCCAGTCATCTTGGGAGTAGGAAGATTACATTCTCAAAAGGATTTTCCTACACTCATTCGTGCTTTTGCTAAAGTACGACAAGTGCGTCCAGCACGGTTGGTCATTTTGGGAAATGGACCGGAACAAAAACATCTAGAAACATTAGTGCATAAATTGGGTTTAGAACAAGAAGTTGCGTTTTTAGGTTTTGTACAAAATCCTTACGCTTATATGGCGAAGGCTTCAGTATTTGTTTTGTCTTCAGCTTGGGAAGGTTTGGGAAATGTACTTGTAGAAGCACTAGCTGTAGAAACTCCAGTTGTATCTACAGATTGTGAAAGTGGTCCATCTGAAATTTTAGCAAACGGCAAATACGGATGGTTGACACCAGTCGGTGATAGTGAAGCCATAGCACAAGCAATCTTAAACGTATTATCTGGCAATATCAAGCCAGTTGACCCAAATTGGCTGCATCAATTTACGTTAGACGCTTGTGTTGAGAAATATCTCAATGTATTAGGTGTAGAAACTTTGAAAAAAGCTTCAAACGTTCCTAATTCTCTTCAATTATCCTCAAGATAAAATTCCAAAATCACACACACAGCAACCACAATCTTATACAAGTACCTTTCCGACTAACCACTAACCACTAACTACTATCAACTTATGAAACTAAACGTCCTTCCTTTCTATTTTTGGTTACTGAAATCCGGTCTCTTCGGAGTCATACTCTACAGACGTTATAGGCGTTTACCAAAACCTTTACTTTCAATGTTATCTAAACTTGGTTTAGAACCAAAGAATAGATATCTGAAATTGCATTTGCCAAAATATGAACATCCAATTTATGCACGCTATCAATCATCAGATTTAGACGTTTTTTATCAAATATTTGTCGAAGAAGAGTATTCTGTCCTACAAGAAGGCGAAGATTTCAAGGTAATACTAGATTGTGGTGCTAACGTAGGCTACTCTTCCATTTACTTACTCAACAAATATCCTCATGCTCATGTTATAGCCGTTGAACCAGATGAAGAGAACTTCAAAGTTTGTCAAAAAAATCTATCACCATATTGTGATAGAGTGACTCTCATTCGTTCAGCAATCTGGTCTCATCAAACAGGCTTAGTCATTCGCCATTACGGTAACGGAAACGAATGGGGAACACGAGTAGAAGAAAGTAAAGAAAACGAACAACCAGACTTACTCGCCCTAGATATACTCAACTTGTTAGAAAAATCTAGCAAGTCAAGCATTGACCTATTAAAAATGGATGTAGAAGGAGCCGAAACCGTCATTTTCTCACAGAACTACGAGAATTGGTTAAACCGAGTTCAAAACATTGTGATAGAACTACATGGCAAAGAATGCGAAAATACCTTCTTCCAAGCTCTATCCACATATCAATATAACCTGTCCCATTCCGGCGAACTAACAGTTTGTCAGAAAATCAAGTCACAAGTCAGAAGTTAAACTAATCATCTGCTACAGGCTGCTACAGGCTGCTACAGGCTGCGGTTTTTTTAATTCTTCCATGAAACCCTATCCCCTCACCAACTCGACCAAGCCAAATTATCTTTATGTATTGTCGTTAGAACCGCACCCAACCACAAGAAAAAGAACCACAAAAACACCGCTATCCAACTCAAAGGGACAGAATTCATCTGTAAATACAACATCACTAAACAAGCAAATGAACGCTTACTCAACGCATCGCCACGTACAGCAGAACCATAGAACGTAAACAGTGTAATCACCATAGCGACCACTAAAAAAACAAAGCCAACTATTCCGTGTAAATACAGAACTGCTGTGTAGCTAGAAAAAGAACCAAGCGTAATATAAGCATCATCATACACATTCACTGAACTTCGTATGACTCCCCAACCCAACCAGATTTTGTCTTGCCAAGCCTCAAAAGTTTTACTCACAACCAATGCTCGTACTTTCGATGACTCAGCACGCGCACTATCAAAAATCTCCAGTGGCTTAGTGATTAAATCACCTACTGTTAGACCTAGAAAACCACAAAGTAAAAATGTCAGCGAGGCTAACCAAAGATAAATTTCCCTTGCGATCGCACTGCGAAAGCAGATAATAATCAAAACCGCCACAGGTAAGCAAATCAAAGCCAGTCGGCTGAAACTCACTATCAAACCACACAAAGAACCAGCCAAAGCCGCATTCCGCAGACGACGGTTTGGTTCACCAAGACAGATAAGAAAACATAAAAGCGAACAAGTCCCTAAAATTGGTGGGTCTGGAGTGTAAAGCACTGTTCTTGGAAGAGGGACACCAAAGAAGGGACGGATGCTAGCAAGCGGAATCAGCAAACTACTTTTCTCGCCAGGAATCAAGCGTGCTAATGGAGGTGTCAAAACAACATCATTAAACCCGACAGCAAGCAAGACCATTTGAACAGCCGTTGCGAGCAAATAGCTAGCCGCCATCCAAGCAACAGCACGAGTAATCACCTGTACCCGTAACTTAGTCCAGAATGGCAAAACCAAGCAAGCAAAAATAAAGAAGTAGCTTTTCAAGAAAGTGAACGCACCAGCAGCGGTTTGCTGCAAAGGAAAACCTATCTCATGAAGACCGAGGATTGCTGTCCACAGCATCACCATCGCCATTCCCAACCAAGCCCAAATACAGACTGGTAAAGAACCGCGAATCACCTTATCCAAGTCAAAGGCGATCGCAAGCAAAACAATCACAAGCACCGGATAAAACAAAGGCTGTATACCCAAAAGCCACCAAACAGGAGTCAGAACAATGCCCCAAAAAACCACCCTTTCGGCAGTTGACAAATCTTTGAAATTAAAAACTTGAGCTTCAGAAGTAGGCTGATTTGTGAGGACGTTTAGCATTCGCTCTCATCCAATATGCAACTTTTACTCTTTCACACTGAATTTTATATATAGCAGATTCAGTACACTAAAAAAGAAGAATTGTAATTTTTCATGCTTACTCCCTTATTAGTACAAAATGACTTATCTTAATCTTGGCGCTCTTGGCGTCTTCTCTGCGAGACGCTGCGCGTTCACAAAGTGTCCCGAAGGGAAGGCGGTTTTTTACAAGTCATCTTCTAGTAATTCAGGAGTAAGATGTTAAAATTTAACCGATAATCAACTGATGTGTTCCCATAAGTAAAGACGCATTCGCAAGGATAAAAAAGACACATGAACAGAGTACTTGCAATAACAGCTAGGCATTGGAAGCCTTTGCTCATCTTAAATGCGCTCTTAATTGCTGCAGCTGTCGCCTCTTATCAATATTCACAAAAAGTATGGACTGCAACCACACAGTTGATTCTCCCAGATTCAACAAGTGACCTAAATGCCAATTTGGGAACGCTGGGTTCATTGCAAAATAAAAACCCCAGCTTTTCCGACCAAGTCAATCCTATCAAAGTGCAAGCATCTATACTTACCAGTGATGCCCTATTAGAACAGCTTTTAAACTCCGATCCAGAAAAAAGAAAGTTTGATAGACTGAGCAAATATAAAAAACTGTTTGACGTCTTGCCGCAAGAACAATCGACCATTCTTTGGTTAGCAGTAGAAGGGTCAAGTCCAGAATTGGCGCGATCGCGAGCAAACACCTTAATACAAGCTTATCAAAACCGCCTCAACGAACTGCGACAAGCCAACAATCAGGCGCGGCTGGAATTTTCCCAAAAAGATTTTGACCAAGCAAAACGCATATTAGTTCAAGCACAACTGGAATTGTCACAGTTCCGACAATCCACCAACCTAGCCAACTATGAAGAACAAACCAAAGGACTTGTCAACACCCTAGACACATTAACCACAGCCAAAGCGCAAGCAATATCCCTATCAGCTGCTAACCGCAAGCGGGCGCAATCCCTGTCATCACGCCTGAACTTAACATTCGACCAAGCAATAAAGTCCTTAGGATTGGGAGAAAACGAAGATTATCAATTCGTCCGACGGAAACTAGCTGAAATCGACGCAGCTTTAGTAAAACAGCGTACAACCTTAACAGATAATCATCCAGAAGTTCAGAACCTACTTAATCAGCAACGGGAGCTACAGCGTCAACTTCAGCAATACGTTGCTACGGCTGCTGGTGGGACGCGAGTAGAAACTACACTAGCAACAGAAACACAAGCAGGACGTTCCAGCTTAATCCAGCAATTGATATTAGCAGAGAGCGAAGCCAGTGGATACTATCGTCAAGCTCAACTCCTCGACACACAAATTCAACAACTGAGTACCACATTAAAAAGTTTACCAGCCAGTCACCAGCGTTTATTAGAACTACAGAGACAGGTAGATGTTGCTGAAGGTGTTTACAAAGGTTTAGTAGCCCAAGTACAACAAAACAATATTGACGCCTTCAATGCTTATCCCAATGTCCAAGTCCTTGACCCACCCCGCGTAGACACCAAACCTACCAGTCCCAAACTCTCTCTCATTGCTATCAATACCTTTTTAGCATCAGTGATTGCTAGCATTGCCTTAGTGTTGTTGCTGGAAAGAAATAACCCCCTGTTGAGTCCCAGAGATTTACAAGCCATTAAATTCCAAATAATCGTCCGCATTCCTCGGTTTAAGCAATCCAATCCGGGATGGCAAGTAGGTAAGAATGCGGAAGTCGAGTTTCAACGACTTGCTTCTGCAATTAGCTTACAATCTTTAAGAGACCATCGGTTATTAATTACCAGTGCCAATACAGGAGAAGGAAAAACAACAATTACCCTAGGACTCGCTTGCGCCTTAGTGGAGTTAGGTTTTCGGGTATTAGTTGTTGATGGAGACTTACGACAAGCCACACTGAGCCACCGTTTAGGTTTCACCCCCCACGCACAAACCACAAAACCAGTACAAATACAACCTAATTTGGATGTATTGCCAGCTGTCCCCGTACCAGGAGATAAAATAGTACAACTTGTCAAACAAGGACAATTTGAGCAGTCCTTAAGAGATGCGCGATCTACCAGAAACTATGACTATGTTCTCATTGACAGCGCCCCTGTTAGTTTAACGAGTGAAACGGCTTTGATGGCGACAACCATTTCCAATGTTTTGTTTGTCGTCCGTCCCGGTATCAGTCACAGTCACCCCGTCCAAGAAAGCCTCGAACAACTAATCCAACACAACGCCCATCTATTAGCCCTAGCAGTCAATGGAGAAGAAACAAAAACCAGAACTTACGCCTATCGTTTTAACAATTCAACTTCATTAGTAAATTAATGTTCGTAGTTGCGCTTTAGCGCATGCACCGCAACTACAAACGAATTCCCTCCATATGCGTCGTAGAGACATGCTTCGACTAGCAGCAACCAGCGCTGGTACTCTAACGTTACTCGAAACAGCTAGCTGTGCTGCTGCTAAAAAATCTGCTCTTGCAAATATCCAAGTTGATTGGGAAACCTCCCACGGTCAAACGACACCCTTCCTCTTTGGTTCTAATGATTATGAAATCACAATTCCAGAACGCGCTACTGACCGTGGATTTCACAAGCGTCTAGAAGAGTTAAATATTCGCTTAATTCGGGTTCATCATGCTGAGTTGTGCGATCGCTGGACTAATCCCATTACAAAAACCTGGGATGAGACAAAAATCAAGACAGGTTATAGTGCTTTGTATCCTAAACAACCTACCATTATCCAGAATATTTCTGGCTGGACAAAATGGATGGGTCAGAATAAAGACGGTTTACTGGATGTTTCTGAGTGCGATCGCTATGCTGCTTTCTGTGCAAATTTAGTAAAAATAATCACTCAACGCCAAGGTTTGCAACAGGTAGTTTACTGGGAACCCTTCAACGAAAAAGATATGGCTTATCAGAAAGCGGGTAAGTTGGACGAGTTGTGGAGAATTTACAATAAAGCAGCAATGGCTATGAAAGCAGCCAACCCACAGATAAAAGTAGGTGGTCCCGCTTTAACCTGGGGCGATACTCGCAAACTTGCTTCTTTCCTGAGAACCTGTCGCGCAAATGTAGATTTTATTTCTTGGCACGGTTACGCTACGGGTAATCCCAGTGAATCTACTGAGTTGCTCATGTCTAAAACTCCCAATTATGCCAACCAAGTTAGGGAGTTTCGTAAGGTCGCAAAACAATACATTCCAAACAGAAAAGTTCCCCTGCTTTTGGGAGAGTATAACATTAATTACACTTGGAATTCTGGAGAAACACGTCAGAATACCCATATTGGCGCAGTTTGGTTTGCTTCAGTCCTCAAACATCTCGCTGATGCTGGAGTGGATATGGCAACCTCTTGGCATCTCAAAGATGGTATTTATGGTATGATTGACCCTCAAAATAACCTACGCCCTGCAGCGATGGTCTTTGCTTGGGGAGTTCGATACTTGACAGGATGGTTAATGTATGCACAGAGCGATCGCGCTTCGGTGGAAGTGATGGCGGTAAAGCAGGGGGATGGTAGGCGATCGCTTTTGCTGATTAATAAATCTCATGAGGTTACTCAAGTTCGTGTTTCGTCAAACCAACAAAATACTGCATCTCGTATACTAGTAGACTATTTGGATAGTCATGGCGTGAGGGCTGAGACACTTGTTCCAGAACTGCTGAAGAGAAAATCCTTGGTTTTACGTCCCTATTCGCTGGCTTTGTTGAGGTTTTGAAATCAAACCGCAGAGGCGAAGAAATGAGGATAACATTTGATAACTACTTCCAAGGCTGTCAAGAATTAGCCTCAGAAGATCAAGCCCCAAAGGGAGTTTGATTACATACGCCCCTGAACTAAATCCAGGAGATCCTGCACTCGAAAGAGTGTAGGAGGAGACTCGCTTGTTACGATTGTAACACCAGTTTTCAATATAACCAACTATCATCTCTCTCTAGTTCTAATAAATTTTTCTGCTTAAGACTTTCAAATAGCTCATCAATTTCCTGTTCAGAATATTCTTTATTCATATCTAGCCTTCCTCTTTGTCTAAGGAAATCTTTTTTTTGTTCTACAGTTTTGTAGCTATTATAATTATGTATATAACCACCCGTAGGATTATACTTAGCCTCATAGAACGCTCTTGAAACTTTTTTTAAGTTAGGAGGAGTAACACTACCGAAATCTTCTAATCTTTTAAAAAAACCAGCAATTATATTATCTATTTTGTAAAGTAGTGACACATCATTAATAGCATTAAAGTAAAATATCCAACCATATTTTCTTTCTTCACTAATAGCACCAGTAATTTTTTCATTTAAGTTTGTAATAAAAATTTCTTTTAAACTTTCAACAGTGTACTTTGATTTTCTTTTTTCTCTATAATGCTGATTTATCTTCAAGGCACTTGCGATTTAATTGTGGCTTGATTTTGCTGTAACTCACCACACCACCCTTGCCAGTTGAACTGGTTTTTACAAGAATTGGATTGAGGCAGATATTTTTGTACTGAAAATACTCTTAGAGTAGTTCCCTGACAAAAGTTTCCTCAGTTTGCCCTTCAACGAAAACATTTATGCGGATCATCGTGAAGGTCTCCCACCTAAAATGTTCTTCTTCCAAAGCTCACCAAGGCTATAGTCCTCAAGCCACTCCTCCAAATCGCGCTGGTTAAGTCGGCGTATTGATGATTTTCCCTCATTGCGGTCTACGACCATAACATCATTGGCATTAAATTCGTTGAGAAGTTCGACGGATTGGGTTGAAACAATCACTTGTTTGGAGGCAGTACGTATCAATGATGCTAGGACGGTAATAGCATAGGGATGAAGACCCAGTTCTGGCTCATCAACCAGAACTGTTTCAGGTTGTAGGTCTTCAGGTTGTAGGAAAACAGTTGCCAGACACATGAAACGCAACGTGCCATCAGAAAGCAAATATGCCTTGAACGGAACATCCTGCCCCCGCTCGAACCATTCGAGCTCAATAACGTCCTTGTTTTGTGGTGAGGGACGCAGGTAAAAGTCTCCAAAGAAAGGAGCAACAAGTCGGATGGTCTTGACAATTTTTTGATAAGATGCAGGATAGCGATCGCGCAAGAAATACAGAAAGGATGCAAGATTACGAGCATCAGGACGTAGGTAAGCGTTGTCATTGATACCGTGCGGCTGCTTTACATAAGCACTGTCACTAGTGTCATGAAAATGATAAACCCGCCACTGCTGTATTACGGACAAAATATGTTTCTCAATTCCTACCCCAGTGCCGATGAATGCTTTTGTCTCAAAATAACCCTTACCTATCTCACGCTCACCACTCATGTTCCACCAAAAGGACTCCTTTGCAAACACTAGACGATTATCGTGAGTTGGTTCTAAGGTAGCGAAATACCCATTATTGCCGAAGTATAACTGAAACTCCAGTTGTTCCGTAGTTTTGCGCCCAAAATGCAATAGAGCATCAGGACCGCCCTGGCGGCTCACAAAAACTTGCAAATTCTGCTCAAACAACTGCCCTACCATGCGGAAAAAGCCAATAAAATTGGATTTACCTGCGCCATTAGCTCCAATCAAAACGTTTAGTTTGGACAATTCAAGGTCACAGCTAGCAATAGACTTAAAGCCTTTTAAAATTATTCTCGACAATTGTTTATCACTCTTCGTCCCCGTCATAGAAAAGTCTCCCAGTATCCAGGCTTTTTATCTGCTGGCTTCATGACTCCACCTGTTTTAGATGATATTATGTATCAACACTCTCAAGGGCAGAAATCAGGCAAAGGTAATAAGCAAAATTGCTGTAAGTTTTACACATCAGGAAGCGCCTAACTCTGTTATCTTCCCGACATTTTACCGGATTTTCTCTTAATATTGCTGACGCTTCAGCAGAGAAGATATCTAGAGCATCAGTACAGTCATCCCAAAAACATTTGGATGGTGTAATTGACATAAATGATAACGAATGGTACTCACACGAAAACTCAATTTTTGCAATTAAACCACCACAGAATTGGACACTTGACGAATGCTATAACTTTGATTGGGATAATCTCAAGCATCAACCAGATAAGTTTTCTAGTTACTCATTTAGAGTACAGTAAGTTTTCATTCCCTGAGAAAAGTAGCGCAGATTGCAATATAGATATTAGTAGAGAAATAGTTGATAACCAAAAAAACCGGGTTTTATTTGGATAAATCAAGGCTTCCAAGTTATATTCTTTGCAAACAACCTGGTTTTTGAGGAGGCGTGCAAGATGGGTTCTGACATTTAAATATTACAATTTATTACAATTGCTGTTGAGAATTCACTATATCAAAGTCATTTCGACTACGATATAAAAACAAAGTCATAACGACTATGAGAAATTTAGTAGTTGAAGAGTTCAAGCTCTATCTACTGAACAGATATTGTAATGCCTCATACACATTGATGGAGAAATTACCCAGCATGGCAGACCCCAAAACATTGACAACCGCTGATGGTATTCCGGTCGCAGATAACCAGAACTCGTTAACAGCAGGTGCGCGTGGTCCTGTGCTGATGCAGGATTTTCATCTGATGGAGAAGCTAGCTCACTTCAATCGGGAACGGATTCCTGAGCGCGTTGTCCATGCGAAAGGAGCCGGTGCATTTGGCACGTTTACCGTCACTCATGACATCACTTCTTACAGTAAAGCCAAAGTTTTTTCAGAAATTGGCAAGCAAACCCAGGTTCTTCTCAGGTTTTCTACTGTGGGAGGCGAAAAAGGTTCAGCCGATGCTGAGCGTGACCCCAGGGGTTTTGCAGTCAAGTTTTATACAGAAGAGGGGAACTGGGATTTAACAGGGAATAATACGCCAGTCTTCTTTATTCGCGACCCGCTCAAGTTTCCTGATTTTATCCACACCCAAAAGCGCAATCCTCAAACTAACTACAAAGAAGCTAACGCCATGTGGGATTTTTGGTCACTGAGTCCAGAGTCGCTGCATCAAGTCACGATACTGTTCTCCGATCGCGGTACTCCGAAAACCCACCGACACATGAATGGTTACGGTAGCCATACGTTCAGCTTGATTAATGCTCAAGGTCAACGAGTGTGGTGCAAGTTCCATTTCAAAACTCTCCAAGGTATAGAAAATTTCACAGCGGAAGAAGCACTCCGGGTTAAGGGCGAAGACCCTGACCATGCGACCCGTGACTTGTTTAATGCGATCGAGCAAGGAAACTATCCCCGTTGGCGTGTTTGCATTCAGGTGATGACTGAAGAACAAGCGATGCAACACCCAGATAACCCCTTTGATTTAACCAAGGTTTGGAAGCATTCAGAATATCCCTTGATTGACGTGGGTATTCTCGAACTCAACCAAAATCCTCAAAACTACTTTGCTGAAGTTGAGCAGGCTGCATTTTCTCCTTCTAATGTTGTTCCTGGTATTAGCTTCTCTCCCGATAAAATGTTGCAAGCTCGCATCATGTCCTATCCTGACGCTCACCGCTATCGTATTGGTGCGAACTATCAGCAATTACCAGTCAATCAACCGAAGTGTCCTGTGATGCACTACCAACGCGATGGTGCAATGGCATTGGGCAACAATGGCGGTAATACACCCAACTACGAACCCAACAGCTATGAGGATACACCGAAGCAAAACAGTGCATATGCAGAGCCAGCTTTGGACTTGGGTCATGTCAAAGTCGATCGCTATGACCACCGTGCAGGAAATGACGATTACACTCAAGCAGGAGACCTCTATCGGCTCATGACACCCGACCAACAGGAGCGCCTCATCCAAAATATAGTTGGGAGTTTAAGTCAAGCACGAAACGATATTCAGATGCGTCAACTTTGCCATTTCTTCCGAGCAGATATGAATTACGGTCGTCGTGTGGCAAAAGGTTTGGGAATTGCGATCGATCCATCTATGATTCCAGCATCTGCTCAACCCGTTAAGGCATAATATCATGCTCGGTTAAGTTTGTAGTTGCGCTTTAGCGTATGCATCGCAACTACGAACTAATTATTTATAGCGATTCCCAACAAGTGTAAAGTACACCGAAGAAAGAATTAACCGCAGCCTGTAGCAGATGAACGCAGATAAAGTTGTACTTCAGCAGGTTAGGAAATCCTATGGTAGCCCATTAACTTACTAAGTATATATATTTATTGGCGCTCACAGACTAAGATAGTTCCCCTTTCCCCACGAGTAATCCTAAGCTCCTTATCCAAGTAAAGAATTTCTAGACGACCCTTAGGTGACCTCTTCATCGTAAAGGAAACTTCTCCGGTCTGGTGATTCATTACTTGTGGAGGAACTAAACCGAACATCAACCGTAATATACCAGACATGAATTTTTCCTTCCAAGTTTTCTTTGAAGGTTGAGATTGGGAGCCAAAAACGGCTTTCCAGTCTTTCATGTTTGTAAGCTGTTGAGGCGCTAGAGTTGCTCCCGTAAATTTTATTTCCAACACTGTATCACTAACAGGGTGGCAAATTCCTTGGTTGCGGACAATTCCAGAAAGCTTAGGGAGGGACTCGCTCATTATCGTAAATTCGACAACAATATCGTAACTTCGTTGTTCTCCATCCAATAAAAAAACAGGTTGTAGAACTCGGTCAATAACCAATTTTAATTCTGTGGGTTGAAACATATTAAAAGCAAGGCGACCAAGGGTATAGGTAAGCCTTCCATCTGGAAGTTGCTCCCCTCCTGGAAAATTCGGTGCGCTAATCAACAGCCATTGACTATCCAATAGTTCACCACTACGCGCTGGTGTTGTCGTCGGGTTCAGTTGGTGAAGTTTCTCAATTTCAGCAAGTACGAGGAAGGATGGCTCGAATGTCCCTATCATGGTTGGGCTTTTTCGGGAACGGGCAAGTGTGAGTTCATTCCACAACAAGTATCCGGAACCAAGGCGGAAGATTCTCAACGTGCTTGCGTAACTTCATTACCCACCACAATTAGGCAAGGGCTGTTATTTGTTTATCCTGGTAGAGTGGAAAATGCAGTAAAAACCAAAGTTCCCATAGTAGATCCCCTTGAAGAAGACACTGATAACTGGATTTGCCTCAACACCTTTCGAGACTTACCCTATGATGCCCTGACATTAATGGAAAATGTCCTTGACTCAAGTCATATTCCCTATACACATCACCGCACTGTTGGCAACCGAGCAAATGTATCCCCTGTGGAATTAGAGATTGTAGAATCAGGGAAGTGGGGGTTTCAAGGGATGTGGGCAGAAGGTCCACGCAAAGGAACTCTAGGACGGCAAGATACGACCTTCATTGCTCCCGGACTCATGTGGCACGACCTTACCTCCAAGCAGTTTGGTAGGACACTAACAGTGGTTTATGCAACTCCCATTCGTAAGGGAGAATGTCGGTTATTTGCTCGTTTTCCTTTCAAATTCTCCTCCAAACTCCCAGGGCTGTTTCTGAAGTTAACTCCTCAGTGGTACTCACACATTGGGCAAAATAACGTACTGGAGGATGATCAAATTTTTCTGCATTACCAAGAACGTTATCTCGAACAACGAGGTGGCACTGGTAACTTTGCTAAAGCGTTTTATTTGCCTACCTTAGCTGATAAGTTTGTATTCCAATTGCGTTCCTGGGTAAAGCAGTATAATGCCGAACTATTTCCGGAAAAGACTTTACCACCACCGCTGCCTAAAGAAATTCTCTTAGACAGGTATCATTCCCACACGAAAAAATGCAACAGTTGCCGTGGGGCTTTAACTAATCTTCAACGCTTGAGATTCGGAGTAGCTGTAGTTGCAGCATTGGTTTGGGGGCTGCTCCCCTTAGTGTTACTAATTCAGGAGCAGGTATCTATCATTACTACTATCATTTCTAGCTTGGTTGTTCTGGTCAGTGGCGGAGTTTGGTTTGCTTTGGGCAAATTGGAACAACAGTTTTACCAGGGACGGGAAGTTCCACCCCGGAATCTTCCTGAAAAAAACCAGAAAAAGTTGCGTTAAAATTTTTAGCTGGGTATTTTCACGCTGCGTAAATATACTGATCACTTTTTTGTACTAGTGTTCACCACTATATATCAGCCGTCAGTTTTCATGATGGCAGCACGCTGCAGTCTTTCTATCACACGATATCGTGGTTCGTTCATGAGGAAACTCACAAGGTCTACAAGTTCCAAAATGCTAATTCCGGTAGCACTAACTAAGCCATATTTTTCAGTGAGGCTCTCAGTCCATTGGTGAAAGTCATCAGACGACCAATTATCGAGACTTTTAGCAATACAGCCAATCAAGATATCATGCCCTGCTCCTTCTAAAAACCCAGCAACTGTTGCCGCCGCTTCACACTCTTTGCGACAACTAGCCACTACTCGTTCAAAATCTTTTGTGCTAAGCTCTATAGCTTTAATCGGCATCTCGCTATTCAAAGTGTTGACAATCATGAGATTGGTTCTGAAGAATTGCTGTTAGCTAGCCCGTCAGAAGCCCCACACTTACCACGAAGTGGAAGTGTTGGGATGAATAACGGGGTGGTGATGTCGTCTTCAAATGCACC
Organism: Scytonema sp. PMC 1070.18; assembly: GCA_035967975.1. Taxonomy (GTDB): domain Bacteria; phylum Cyanobacteriota; class Cyanobacteriia; order Cyanobacteriales; family Nostocaceae; genus Scytonema. The sequence continues at coordinate 103,098 of JAWQFQ010000002.1, read as the reverse complement.
CTTGTAAGTACGATGCAGCATCCAATCATGTTGTGGTTTCCTTCTCCTTCGGAGACGCTTCTCTTCCCTTGAGGCTCCGCCAACGCGAACGCCAATGTTTACCCAGGTTTTGTGCTAGCAACACTTTCCCTTTTGTTAGCCTATGATTCTACGGAAACTTTCAATTGTTGTCAAGTCTGTAATTCTTGGCAAAATATCTAGAAATGCCTAGATATGCAAAGATTTTTTAAAACAGCAGCTAGCCCCAGACAGTTCTGATATATTTTAAAAATTTGCAACCAGATAGTAAGTATACTGTTTTTTGCGCCTTTTCATCCCATTAATCAGCAACGCCAGCATTCTTTGATTCAATAGGTAATAAATCTGCTGGAGGTTCAACAACCAAAGGAGCATTTTCTTCAAATCTCAATTTTGAGCTTTTGATGTAGTCTTCGTCAATCTCAAACGCTAACCAACGTCTTTGTAAAGTTTCAGCCACCCGACCTGTCATGTTAGAACCAGCAAAAGGTTCTAAAACAATATCGCCTGGTTCTGTACAAAGGTTAATGACAAATTCAGGTAAGGCTTGAGGGAATCTTGCCGGGTGCGGCTTAAAACCTTCTTCTTTGCAACGTCGTTGATAATAATCGTTAGAAGCAGTATTCGAGGCAGAAATTACATTGACAGCTTGGACTAAATCTTCAGATAAAATTTCTTGTACAAGAATTGGTTGCCCCATTTCTTCTTTATTTGTACTGCAACGTCCATCAATAATATTAGGAGGAATAGCACCTCCTCTATCGTTACCAAATTTATTAGAAATATCATGACCAGAGGGTCTAACTTTAGGTTTATAACCATTCTTAAGCAGGTTTTTCATTGCATCACTATAAGGCTTTAAAACCCTTCTATTGTTAGCTTTAGGATGGGGTTCTTTTGACAGCCACCAAATTGTATTTACCGCATCTTTAACTCTTTCTCTACGAACTGTCACCCATTCAGCTGGGGTGGGAAGTTTAGCTGGATTATACCAATATAATTCTTGTGCTAAATAAAACCCAAGTCCGCCTTTTTCTTTTGCTTTACACAAAGCAACAACTAATTCAAAATGGTAAAGAGAACGAACAGGCATTCCCTTAATCCAACTTCCCCCAATATCAATTATTAGTGAGCCAGTTGGTTTAAGAATACGATAAAATTGTACCGCAAAATCTTTAAACCATTCAACATATTTATCGGCATCTACATTCCCATATTCTTTTTTACGAACTAGTGCAAATGGTGGAGACGTGCAAATTAAGTCGATACTTTCATCGGGAATGTCTGACATTAATTCCAAGCTGTTTCCCAAATAAGCAGCACCAAATTTTGTTTCGTAGTAGGGGTGATAATTAAGTTTCATGTTAACTTTGTTTGTACTATTGTCAGAAATGCGGGAAAAGTGCTTTGGTTTTGAGCTATTTTAATGGGTCGAGGGTTGACAGTAATTGACGGTACTGTAACAAGTCTGAACGTTTGTCTTTGGAATAGCCATAACGCAGTAAATTTTCTTCTGGGGAATCTCCCCGTTGATGATTCACACTAAAACTCGTTGTATCAGCTCGTGCTACTTCTGTCGGTAAGGAGTAGGACCGAATCAGATGCCGTCCTAACTTTACCTCTATTTCCTGCGTTGCCTCTGATTGCTTAGCGCGCCTCTTCAACTACTCTTGCCAATCTATCATCAGTAGTATCTTTTTCGCCTATCGACCACCCTGTACTTAACTCTAAAATCTTTCGGTGTGTCTGCACCCAAGGTTCCACAGCACACAACCTATGGTCTGATTGGGTGATTATATATGTCAATAGCAATACACTCAATTGGTAACCGTTCAGGGGTTTATTAGAATAAATTCCGAGCTTAATACTAAAAATTCCGCTTGATTTTATGAGTGTTGCGCGTTTTGAGTATATTAATGCGTCTTGATCGCAAACGAAGAGGAAGCGAGGTAGATTTGGGGAAATAGACCGGGGCGATCGCAGACGAAGAGGAAGCGATGTCGATTTTAACCGTCCAAGGGGTGGGCCCTGAACGGTTACCTCAATTGCCCGTAACTCAAGCCTTTGTAGTTGCCGTGTAGTGGACTTAGTTTTTGGTCAAATGACGACCGCACTTTTACCCGCTGAACGGTTACTTGTACATTTGCAATTTAGCTTGAAATCATTTAAAATAACTCTTGTTCTTGATTGTATCCATGTACTTTAAGGAAAATGATGAATCAGTATGCAGGAATTGCGAAATATTATGATTTGTGGGTAACTTCAGGCTACTACAACTATAAGATTATGGCAAAGGTAGCACACTCCATTATAGGTGACAGTTGTCGAATTCTTGAGTTAGGTGTGGGACTACCTGATTGTCTACAGTAAAAAGAGTAAATGAATATGGAAACAACAAGTGATAATTTTAATCCTTCAAAATCTTACTATCAAAAAGACAAGCTAGACATTGATTCATGGTTCCATGTAACTCAAATAGATTATGAAAAACTAATTGAACAATATTCATTCGAGAATCTATTCAAAGCTTTTGATAAAACTCAACTCAAACTTCTAGATATAGGGTGTGGGACTGCTAAATTTCCTAGTTTATTAGATCCGAAAATTTCTGGTAATATTCATTGCTCAGTAGATTTACTTGATATTTCAGAATACTGCCTACAAGTGGCACAAAAAGAATATGATAGTTTGAAACATTTTAGAACAGATAATATTTACTTATCTGCTGCAGAAAATATTCATGATTCAGTTCATCAAAGCAGAAGCTATGATATGATATGGGCTATTCACTCTCTTTGCACGATTGACAAAAATCAATTGGGCAATATATACCGTTCTTGTTGGAATTTACTGAAATCTAATGGGAAATTTTTAATTTATCAACTTGCTCAAAATTCTAGTTACTATAAGTTATATAGCTTTTATGTAAGTCATTCTGAGCCACAACAAAATAGTACTACAAATCTTCTGACATCTGAAGAACACAAACAACTCCTGGATTTATTAGGAATAAATTATGAAACCATTAAAGTGCATTTTACCCATACCATAAATTGCAACTGCCAAAATCTACTAGAAGTCTATTTAAAGAAATCTATTTTAGATAATACTTTAGATGTACTAAGTTTTTTTAGACATACATTAGAAGAACATTTTGATGAAGATAAGAATCAATACAGATTTGACCAAGAAGTTGACTTACTGATAATTGAAAAACTGAGCAATATCTAAAGGGGCGACAAAATAGCTTAAAAAGCTTATGAGATAAAGTGTGCAGCAATTTGTGGTAAAAAAAGATAGGTCTACTTTTGTCAACAAGACCAATAAGATTGACAATGATACCTTTATTATATCAAACACACCTCCAAGAGAACTTTAGTCGAACCGAATACTTGTTTTTAACAATTTTAATTAACGTTTTACAGTCAATTAAAAAAGTGAATTTGGAAGCTGTCTTCTACTGCTTTACCTATTCCAGTTCTATTTCAAAGCAGAAGGAAGAGATTGCAAAGATTTCTGTCATTACCAAATCTAACAATTGAAAGAGTTTGGCTCCCGATTGTCAGTATATGGTTATCAACATATTTTTACCCAGATAAAATAATTTATGTAGTAATTGATCGGACTGCATGGGGTTGTATTAATTTATTTATGATTAGCGTAGTTTGGGATAAAAGAGCTTTTCCTGTATACTTTGAACTCTTACCCAAATTAGGGAGCAGTAATATAGATGAACAAAAATTGATTATATCTCAAGTATTACCCTTGTTTAAAGATTACAAAATTTGCCTATTAGGGGATAGAGAATTTTGCTCAATAAAATTAGCAACCTGGCTCAGAGAAAACAATCTATCTTTCTGCCTGCGTCTTAAAAAGAATGAATTTGTTGAAGTTGAGCCGGAAGTTTGGCGAGAGTTAAATGGCTTAGGTTTATCACCGGGAGTTGCTCTCTTTTTGCAAGGAGTTAAGGTAACCAAACAGAAAGGAGTCAAGGGTTTTAATTTAGCTTGTAAATGGCGACGTAAAATCTTAGGAGTGGCTCCAAAAGAAGGATGGTTTATTATCACAAATTTGGAAACTCTAATTTTCTTACGTGTCAGACCCAAACCCACGAGTACCCGAACGGCACACTCGCGTGTACTCGCTCCTAGTTGGAAGTCCTGTTTTGTCGTGGTTTCCCCCAACCCCTACCAACGGTTTTGACGAACGCATATTTAATTTCCGGAGATGTCTAATAAATTGAAGTTAATAACCAGAAGTGGATTTGGATTTAAAAACTTTCGCAATTTTGAGATTAGAGCTTTACTAGGTTGGCACTATCCTATCAATTTAGCACGTTAAGTACGCAAGAGCCACAGGACATCACAGTGTATTTGATGCCTCATGGCTGCGGGTTCACTACCAAAATGACCCAGCGCTTAAACAACCACCAAAATGCTACAGAAGAATTACTTCTTTAAGAAAGATGGTGAGGTTTTAGCCCAAGACCAGATACTCATTACCTGTTTCAAGCCAGAAATGTCACAAAAGCTCTTAACTGAAGCAGGCTTTGATTTGCAAGGTAAAAGTGATGGTGAACATTTTGTCATTTACCAGAAGGCAGATGAGAAACCAAAAGCCATTTAATTTTAATGACCTTGGAGCGCTCCAAGGAACTCTCTCAGCTTTAGCGAGGAGAGGATGTCAAAAAATACAGGAGTAATCTGTGACTTTTACGATTCATCCAACGACTTGTCCTGCACAATTAAGTCTATGCCACCAACTTCTGGTTATTTCTCCAGAGTCATATAAGAGCGCTAGAAACCCCTTCCCATATCTAAGATTACTTATTTAAAAAACTGCTCCTGGCGCAGGATATACCAGGGTAAGAGTTAAAGAAATTCGGGTCATCTTGGACCGGGAAGGGAGCTAGCCCAGTCATTCAAGTAAATTGGTTAACTTAGCTTTTTCCTTTAAAGGAGTCGAGCCATTCTTGGACTTGAGTTCTAGCAATATCGCGAGCACCCAAACCAAAGGCTAGGGCTATAGCGACTGCGATCGCTCCCAACAACAGTCCAAAAGCTAGATTCACAATACTGCTAGCAACACCAATTTGTTGCAGCGCCATTGCAGAGACTAGGGCTATAATAGCAATACGTGCTACCTGACCCAAAGTCCGTGCTTGGCTATTGCCTGAACTGGTAATGATATTAAAAGCCAGATTTGCCAGATATAAACCGATAGCAAAGACTACCAGACCAGCTAAAATCCGTCCCAATATAATCACAATACCCGTTACCAGCACTGTCAGTGCGGGAATATTGAGAATATTGACCGCTGCAACAGTTGCAAATAGCATAATACCGACTAAAACGATAATGCCGGCAACTTCTGAGGGGGTACGGGTTGCTCGTGACGGTGTTGGCTCTTCTGGTATGACAACTCTTCTGGGTGGTGTTGGCAGACCAATGACAGAGAAAATATTGTTAAATCCTATGCTAGTCAGGATACTGGTCACCAACTCTGCCAAGAACCGTCCAAAGAAATAAGCAATAAACAAAATTGCTATTGCTGTGAATATTGCAGGCAACGTATTGAGAATCAGTTGCAGCATTGCGATCGCTGGTACGGAAATCGCTGCGATTTGTAACTGATTCAGGGCTGCAATAGCAACAGGAATCAAAATCAACACATAGATAATTGTGCCGATAATTGATGATAGAGATTGGGTTCCCGCAGTAGCACTCAACCCGAAACGGCTTCCCAAACTATCGATTCCTGTTGACATTAGTAAGTTTGTGACAATCCGACGCACAATGTTAGCCACAAACCAGCCAACTGCAGCAATAATCACCGCCCCTAGAATATTTGGCAGCATCGCCACAACCTCTGTCACCAGAGTTTGTACTGGTAGGAGTGCTTGATCTAAATCCAAGGTATCAAGCACTGGAATGAGGAACACTAAGAATATAAACCAGTACAGTGCGTTACCAATTGTTTCCGAGAGCAAGACCCGTTGGGAAGGTGAAGTGCTATCCTCTGGTGGATTAATTCTTTCATCCAGGCGCAAAGCTTGCAGACCGCGTATCGTTATCAGCTTGACAATGGTAGCGACTAACCAAGCAATTCCTAAGATGACCAACGCACCTATTAACTTCGGTAAGAAGTCGCCAACTTGATTGAGCGAGGTGTTCAGTGGCTGCGAAGCTACCCTCAGTTCAAGAGTGTCTAGAACTGCAACGACAGTTAAGAGTAAAATTCCCCAAAAGACCAAACTGGAAAGAATTTTCTCTATTTGAGGAATAGAGCCACCAGAGATTCCCTCTGCAATCCGGTTGTCTATATTGGTGCGATTGAGAAGGGAGCGCGTTAGTGCAGCAGCCAGCGCAGCAATCAGCCAACCAACGAGCAGAATGATTACTGCCCCCAGCAACCGGGGCATAAATTGAACCACCTGTTGCAGAGTTCCTTCCAGGTAATTGACTCCTTCAGCTTGTTCCGAGGGTAATGTTGGTGATTGTGCCAACATTCCATACACCTTCATGGAAAAATCAGCATCTATCACCTGGGATATTCCTTGCCAAGTTGTGTTCATGTTTTTTGGAATAAACGTTAGGTGTTATAGCAAAAAACACTGTCACTTAAGAGCTTAGATTGGTGTAACAATCTAACACATGGGTAAGTTTATCAGTGTTGTGCCTATAGATTACCAGTAAAATCATACATATGAGTTAATAACAAGAGTTATTTTTGCTTTTAGTGTTGCTTATATCGTTTTCTAACGAAATAAAAAATTTCACGAATGTAAATGATAATAAATGGTATTCAGGCATACTATAAGCTATCAGTTAAAAGCCGAATTGCTAACCACTGTCAAGTCAATTAGTACTCAAATAGAGGTGGAATGTCCAACGTCTTTGAACAATCAATTCAAATCAATGCGACAGCTACCCTCGTAGAACGCTGCATAACCGATCGCGCTTTAATGCATCGTTGGCTGAACCCTGCTCTACGTTGTGACCCTGTAGGTAACTGGAGTACTGATATTGGGAGTAAAAGCCGATTCATTATTCAAGTACCACTTATACAACCTACCTTACTGAGTACGGTAGTGGAAAGACAACCGGGTTTGGTAGTATGGGAATTCCAAGGCTTTTTTCTTGGGCGCGATCGCTGGGAATGCCAACCAGTAGATACAGGAACTTGTTTGCTTAATCGCTTTGAATTTGAAATTCCCAATCCTATTGTCAGTTGGGGATTTAAAGCTTTTGCGGAAAATTTAACAAAACAAGATATGCAAGCTCAACTACGTCGCCTTAAACGTGTGGCTGAAGAATTGCAGCAAGGAGGCTAATAGCTAGGGGTTAATTGCTAATGGTGATGCAGCAGCTATTAGCGTTTACTATTCTTTACTTTCCTAATCGAGTTAATATTTGCCTAATTATATCAGCATCCTTCGCATCAGGAGCTTGTGCTAAGTAAATTTGTAAGTCCTTAGCAGCTTGAGAAAAACGACCTAGTTCGTAACACAAAAGACCGCGATCGCGCAATTCTAGAGCCACCCCTGGATACAGTAGTAAAATGCGTTCAACAGCAGCTAAAGCCTTTTCCAATTCCTGTTGGTTGATGTAAATCTGTTTCAAATTTACTAACATCCGTGCCAAAAACTGCCGCTTATTGACTGCTGCTAAAAATTCCGGCTGTAATGTCACGCTTTGTTGATAAATCCGGGTTAAGAGTTCTTGACAATCTTGCAGAAACATCACTTCGCCACGATGAAAGGCATCAATAAAAATCTCTAAGTCTGGAACATCTGCACGAATAAGGAAATGTCCCGGCATTCCCACCCCTATCATAGGAAAATCAATCCTTCGCGCCACCTCCATATAAACTAGTGATAGGGTGATAGGAATTCCGACTCGACGGTCAATCACTTCATTTAAGTAACTATTACGGGGGTCGTAGTAGTTTGTTTCATTACCAGCAAATTCCAAGTCATCATAAAGATACTGATTGATACTTTGAATAATTCGCAGAGTATATCGTTCGGGTGGTAAGCGTTCTTGCAGTTCCAAAGCCATGATATCCAATGCATTCAGGTATTCATCGGGATCGAGATTTGGATATTCTTCCTGTGCAATGTATAAAGCTGCTTTTGCTAAATCGATATACTCATCAGGCTGCTGGATTTCTTGATAAAAATATTGCCGCGCTGACGAGATGTTCATCTAAAAACTCCCTTGAAGTGTGGAAACCGTGTAACTTTGGCTCACGGAGGAACACAACACGGCTGTTTTAAGAGCCTTTATAACTAGCGTTTAACCTTGTCTTTGCACTCCAGGAATGCAAAAACTATTCCAGTCGTGTGAGCCTAGGCAACGTGTTTTTGGTCGATGTGAGGTTTTATTATAATTCATCTTTGGGTACTAGTCGCAATCTGAAATTTCGTAGAAATATTGTGAATAACACACTAGAGCGGCATGGCAATACTCTCTCTTTTTAAGAAAGGGAGAGTAATTTTTTACACTTTAGTTGTTAATGGCTAATGGCTAATGGTTAATGGTTAATGGTTAATGGCTAATGGTTAATGGCTAATGGTTAATGGCTTGTTTACTAATAGCTATTAGCCATTAGCTATTAGCAGTCCTCACATTTCATTTAGGACTGCTCTATATCAACTTCGTGGTGTTTACTTATCTTTCAATCGAACATCAATAATTGAAGAATTGAAGTTGTAGTTAAAGCCATCTAACTCAATAGGCATTCCAATTTTCACTTTGCTGTTACCCAATACGGGTCCTTCTTCGGTGATTTGAGCTTTGCCTTGTAAGGTGACAAGCATATCAGTGCTGAAGATATTCTCTCTTATATCTGGTAATTCCTTGACGGAACCATCTGGTTGGGTAATTAATAAAGTTCTAGGTAAAACTTGAACTGATTTAACATCAATTGTTCCGTAGGGTTGATTGCGGATGATAACTTTGGTTTTCCCACCCTTTTTAAATCCTTGGTCAAATAATTTTTCGGGGTCTCGTACATTCAATCCTCTCACAATTAAATCTACTTCAATGGGTACTGTTTGAGTACCGACTTGAGCGACGGAACCAGACCCACCTGGAAAGAAGAAGATGCCGAATATCACTAGTAGAATGACCAGTAAAGCACCAAAATCTAGGATGTTGACCTTACCAAATAAACGACCTTTTGAATCTAAAATAGCCATAATATGTTTTTCCTGATGAAAGCAGGGCAATTTTTTGTATGTGAGTTGATTAGGTACGCAGTACTTTTGCCTAGGGTGTAGTTATTAAAAGCGGTTGGGGACTGTAATCATGCGACATTTTATCATAACTTGTCAACTTAAAACGGTCTGGTTGACTGTTTTAACCGTACCTCTTAGTCAGAAAAAAGACGATACTAGTGGGTAACGAGCATAGAATGCAACTCATAGAGATATAAATTCGTCTCTTAGTTTTACTTCTACCAAAAGTTTACCCAAACCGGATTATTGTATGAATTGGAAGCGATTTTCTATAAACCTTCGTATTTCTCGACGCTCCTGGTTTTATCCGTTGATTTCCGGAGTTGTTTCATTAGCTTTGTGTTTGAATATACAAACGCCATCACAAGCTGTGGATTGGCTACCTATTCTTATGCAAGGCGTTCAAGTCATTCAGCTTTCTAATATATCTCCTCGTCAAGAAGTGGATATTGGTAGACAGATTAACAAACAGTTGTTAAGCAGCGAAGTTCGGCTTTACCAGAATTCAGAAGTGAATAGGTATGTCGAAAGACTTGGTAAACGTCTAGCGGCTAATAGCGATCGCCCAGATATCCCCTACACCTTTCAAGTCGTTCAAGATGATGGTATCAACGCTTTTGCTACATTGGGCGGCTTTGTATACGTAAACACGGGTTTGCTAAAAACTGCAGAAAATGAAGCAGAACTTGCAAGTGTCATCGCCCATGAAATTGGTCATATTGGTGGGAAACACTTAGTTAAACAGATGCGCCAAAAAGCAGTCGCTAGTAGTGTCGCAACAGCAACAGGGCTAGACCGCAATCAAGCCATAGCGCTTGGTGTCGATTTAGCTCTCAATCGTCCCCGCAGTCGTGAAGATGAATATGATGCTGATAGAAGGGGACTGAGAACGTTGACAAGATCTGGTTATGCCCAATCAGGAATGGTATCCTTCATGCAAAAGCTTCTCAAAAGTCGTTCTGGTGTTCCTACATTTTTGAGTACCCACCCCGCAACAAGCGATCGCATTCAATCCCTCGAACGTGCTATCAAAGCCCAACCCAGCAATGGAAACGCTGGTTTGGACAAAAATACCTATCAAGCAAATATACGCCCATTAGTGCGATCGTAATATTGTTAGTAGATAGTTGTTAATTGTTAGTTGCTAGACGGAACTACTAACCACTATCCACAAACCACTATCTACTAACCACTATCTACTAACCACTATCTACATCCACTATCCAACCAAACCCCGTCGTCTGTTGCAGCGTTCAAGTTCAACTTGAACGGGATCTATAGTTGTTACAATTTCTTCTAATGGTAAGATGCGGCAACGATAATTGTGGATATTAACTTGATAAACTTTCTGATTAGTCACATCTAGTCCCGTTAGCCATCCACTTCGGGAATGGTAAGCCCCAGTATCTATATCTAACCATCCTTGTCCTTTTGCCAATCTACCGGGAGCAACACCAGGTAAGGTAAAAGTGATAGTGTGACCAACAATAATCAGCTTGTCGGAGAAATAGGGTTTTTCCATACTATGAAACTTGTCCCGCACCCAACAAAGCTGTTCTGAGGTTTGTTGTTCTAAAGGGATTGAGGGGTCAACACCAGCGTGCGCCAATAGAATATCACCTAAATCAAGATAGGTGGGTAAAGATTTGAACCATTCTAAATGGTCATGAGGTACCGTGGCTTGTTCGTAACTAGCTACCGTTGCTTGTCCACCACTATATAGCCACGCTTGTACAGCTGGGGTAGGGACTTGTCCATTCGTCAGAATGTTTAATAACATTTGCTCGTGATTCCCCAACAAGCATTGGTAGGGACTATCCTTGACAAAATTTACGACTTGTGAGCTTTGGGGTCCGCGATCTATTAAATCTCCAAGGAAATAAACTTTGTCGTCTGAGGTAGGGGCGATCGCATCCAGCAATGTCATCAAACCTTCATAATGACCGTGTACATCCCCTATAACAATGCGGCGGTAGCTAGTTGCGCTCATCGGCTCTTTGCGTAATTACTTTGCCTAATACTTGTGCTACAGTGTAAATCCTAGTCATTCCGTAAATCTTATTCACGAAAAGCTGAATAAAGTTCATAAAATTTACTTATACATATAATTAGTAGATAACAATCATTGTCTTTAATTGCAGGGTGTCGAAAAAGACTGTTTTTGAGACAATTTTCAGGGGGTAGAGATATCAGTACCTCATTATAATTTTTCTTAAATCCGAATCATCAGTATATTTACTTAAATTATTAGTTAAGGGATTTCCAAGAAATAAATTCTCTATCTTGTGAAGCGGGCGTCTGCACCTACTCCCTGACCACAGATAGGTGAGACGTCCGTATCACAAAAAATATTTGAAGACTTTTTGATTTGGAAGTCTCTTATGATTGAGATCAGGGTATGAGACTAGAGCGCCGGTCAAGTAGAAGTATTTGACATAAAATGCAAGATATGTAACCCGTGTAAATCGAACTTTTAGGCGCTTAGGTTTTATGCGTTCGCGTAGCGTCTCCGAAGGAGAATCGCTAAAAACTACACCCAAAAATTTAGCCTGAAATAGGCGTTTTAACTTATCCACATAATTCTGTTTTTGTCAAATCATCAAAAAGCCCCTTTTAAGCAGATTACCGTACTAGGGTTAGTTGATGGTCTTCCATCAAAGTATTAGTTGATATGATATCTTGTCTGGTCATAACACGTTTGTTTACCAAAATGGTAAACTTATCTTAGTATACTAATGCATGAAAATTACCTTCGCTGACCACAAACTGCAAAACCTATGCGAGCAAGAAAAACTAGCACAAAGAAAATTGGGTACAACGTGTACCAAGAAATTGACAACTAGATTGGCGGATCTTGCTGCTGTTAGTTGTGTCACAGAATTAGTTATGGGTCGTCCCCATCCTTTAAAAGGAGATCGAGCAGGTGAATTTGCAGTAGACCTGGAAGGTGGTAAACGACTTGTATTTAAGCCAGACAACAACCCCATTCCTCTTACTGAGAATGGAAGTATTGATTGGTCAAAAGTTACTGCTGTTTGTATTGTTTTCATTGGAGATTACCATGACTGAGACAACCCGTGCCTTTACTCCAGATTGGGTATCTCCCCCTGGTGATACCATTGCTGATTTTTTAGAAGAGCGTGATTGGACACAAGTACAATTAGCAGAGAGATTAGGCTACACCACCAAACATGTGAGCCAGTTGATTAATGGCAAAGCACCTATCAATGAAGAAACAGCCTTAAAACTGGAACGGGTTTTGGGGAGTACAGCAGGATTTTGGCTCAATCGTGAAGCCCAATATCGCGCTGCTTTAGCAAGGAAAGAAGAAGAAATCCGTTTAAAGGGGTGGACACCTTGGTTAGATAACTTACCAGTCAAAGAATTGATGAACCTTGGTATAATTCCCAAGTGCCATTTAATCGCCAAGAATAAACCTGGTTTGGTAAAAAAGTTACTCCATTTTTTCGGTGTGGCTTCGCCAGAAGAGTGGCGAAGTTATTATGCGGGGATGGAAGCTTCTTTTCGTCGCACCCGCCCAGAACAAAGTGATGTTGGTGCTATTTCCGCTTGGTTGCGTTTGGGTGAAATACAGGCAGAAAAACTAGATTGCCCTAAATACAGTAAACCAAAATTTGAAAAAGTGGTGCGCTCAATTCGCTCTTTAACAATATTACCATTAGAGGAATTTGAACCACAGATGCAACAACTGTGCCGGGAAGCAGGGGTTGTGCTTGTTTTAGTACCATCAATTAAGCGATCGCACGTCAGTGGTGTCGCTCGGTGGTTAAACTCCCACAAGGCACTGATTCAACTTTCACTTTACGGTAAAACCAATGACCGCTTCTGGTTTAATTTCTTCCATGAAGCAGCACATATCCTGCTTCATAAGAAAGAAAACATTTTTTTGGATGAATGGGATAATGGAGAAAAATTAGCATCAGAACCAGAACGTGAAGCAGATCAATGGGCGCGAGAATTTTTAATCCCACCTGAGTACGAAGGAGAATTCGCAGAACTTAAATCTAACACTGATGTAATTGATTTTGCAAAACGTATCGGTATTCACCCCGGTATTGTTGTGGGGCGCTTGCAACACGATAATTTAATTCCTCTGTCTTGGATGAATAATTTAAAGGAGAGTTTTTGTTTTAAGAGTTAGATACCGAACCTTGAAAAGCATTAAACTTTCTTCACAATCAATCAAATGTGCTATTCCCCTCCTGCATAAGTCAATTATTATCATTTATCCTAACAGCCGCTCAGAGCACCTCTACATCTGCGTTCATCTGCGGTTTAATATTTATTGATTCAGAAACTAGAACCTGTAGCAGATAATAAGAAATAGATCATTATGGCGTCCTAACTACCAACCATACCTCAGCAAATGAGAAACCGCGCACTGCTGTTAGTCAATCGTCAAGCCCGCCAAGGAGAGAAGCGCTTACCTGAAGTAGTTCGCTGTCTCAAAGACTTGGGCTTTAATTTAATTCAGGAGTCAGTTGAATATCCTCAGCATATGCATGAAGTTATTCTACACCACCAGCAAAACGTTGACATAGTCATCATTGGTGGTGGTGATGGGACACTCAATGCAGCCGTAGATGCTTTGGTAGAAACACGCTTACCCTTAGGAATCTTACCCTTAGGAACTGCCAACGATCTAGCGAGGACTTTAGATATTCCAAATTCCGTACCTGAAGCTTGCAAAATTATTGCCACTGGTACAGTAAGACACATAGATTTAGGTTTAGTAAATGGAAAATACTTTTTCAATGTCGCAAGCTTAGGACTAAGCGTGAACATTACCAGGCGGCTGAATAAACAAACTAAGCGACGTTGGGGAATTTTTGCCTACTTTATCACTGCTGTACGAGTGATTTGGAAAGCTCGACCGTTCGAGGCAGAAATTCGCATTAATGGCAAGTCAACTGTCATCAAAACAGTACAAATTGCTATAGGCAATGGTCGATATTATGGTGGTGGTATGGCAGTCGTTCATGATGCCACTATTGACGATCAAAGATTGGATTTGTATAGTTTGGAAATCGAGCACTGGTGGCAAATGATTCCCTTACTACCTGCTATGCGACGCGGACGACACATTCACTGGCAAGGTGTTCGCTCAATGTGCTGTCAGGAAATTGAAGTTTACACACATAAACCATATCCTATCAATACCGATGGTGAAATTACAACTTACACTCCCGCACATTTCCGTGTGGTACCTAAAGCGTTATCTGTAATAGTCCCATCTGATAAAACATGAATAATAATTGATGAATTAACTCAATTCATAATTCATAATTCATAATTCATAATTCCTAATGGTCTTTGTATCTCTTGGTTAGCAATCTTACTTATTTCCCCAGTTCCGCTCACAAATCCCATTCCCACAGTAGGGATATTACTCTTAGCCATAGCTACCATTGAATCCGATGGCTTATTGATGTGCCTCAGCTATATTTTTACTGCTTTAACAACTTTACTATTTGGCTTTATTTTTTATGCTCTTTTGTTAGCACCTAGCTTGCTTCAATAGGGTGTAGGGTATGGGGTATGGGGTGTAGTGAAAACTTTTCCTCACACTCCTAATAAAAAAACCCTCAGCCACAGACTGAGGGAAGTAATTAGGGTGCATCTACCATCTCTGTATCCGACATAAGTGTCTTTTAATCCGGAAAAATTCCCTCTCGTTGCAATAACTTAATACGGTTGCTGATAAGACTTGATCCCCCCTAGCCCCCCTTCAAAAGGGGGGAATAAAGCCCCCTTTCTAAGGGGGTTGGGGGGATCTTCAAGGATGAGATATTGTTAACACCAACCGTATTGCCCTTATAACTGAATAATTGTAGAAATAAAAAACCCTCAGTCTTTGACCGAGGGTGGCAATTAGGGTGCATCTACCATATTTATCTCCAAGAGAAGTTTGTCTCTTTCCGGAGGAATTGAGAAAAATAATTGATCATAAATAATTACCCCACACCCGGTCACCCTACACCCCTTCAACCATCATTCCCCTCAACACCTGTCGAATTGTATCCGATTGTACTTGATCAGTAATTGTGACAGAACCAATTTGTGTTGGCAAAATAAACCTGACTTTACCTGCTTTAACTTTCTTATCGAGCTGCAAAGACTCTACAATAGCGTCAATATCTAAGCCAGATGGTAGTTGAGTTGGTAAACCCGTTTTTTGAATCAAGGCGTGCTGGCGTTCGGTTTCTTCCTTCTGCCACATCTGTAGTTCTACTGCAATTTGTCCGGCTGCGACCATACCAATAGCAACTGCTTCACCGTGATTCACAACTCGGTATCCTGTTAAGCTTTCGACAGCATGACCGATGGTATGCCCATAATTGAGTATTGCCCGCAGACCAGCTTCTTTCTCATCTTTGCTGACGACATCAGCTTTTGCTTGACAGGAACGCGTTAATATGCTTTCTAATAATTCCGGTTTGACGTAGCGCATTTGGTCAAGGCGTTTACTCTCTTCCATCTCGCTAAACAATTGAGAGTCCCAAATGACACCGTATTTGATAACTTCCGCCATTCCCGCACGAAACTCTCGCATCGGTAAAGTTTTTATCACTTCTGGGTCAATTAAAACTAAGCGTGGTTGATGAAATGCGCCTATCAAGTTCTTTCCTTGAGGATGATTGACACCAGTTTTACCTCCTATTGACGCATCCACCATAGATAGGAGAGAGGTTGGTACTTGTACAAAGTGAATTCCTCTCAACCACGTTGCGGCTGCAAAACCTGTCATGTCACCAATAACACCACCTCCCAACGCCACCATTGTTGATGAACGTTCAATACGGTTTTCCAAGGCGGTATCATAAATTTTCTGTACCGAATTTAGGGTTTTGTAACGCTCCCCAGGTTGCAGTATACAAGTTGCAACTTCAAATTCAGCAGATTCCAGAGATGCGATCGCCCTTTCACCATAATGTTTGAATATCATTGGGTTAGACACCACCAGCACTTTCTTGCCAAGCTGGAGATTGCTCATGTATTCGCCCAATTTATCCAAGCCACTGGGTGCGATCGCAATTTCATAAGATTGCTGCGGTAGATTTACACTAATAGAAGCCATCACCAAACCCCAAACAAGCACTATCGGGCTGTATTCTACAGCATTAATACAACCCATTCCCTAGTTACAAGCACTTTTTGGCTTGTTTTTTGAAATATCTCCTACTTAAGGAAGAGTAGACATAGGCGTGAAAAAGAAAGGGCGAACAGCCGTTCGCCCCTACCAACGCTTTCAGGACATTGCGTGGTTTTGGCTCAATCTATTAATTTGTACTTATCATTTCTTGAATTGATTCATTAGGACTCAGAATCTGAACCGAGTTAGTACCATCCTTGCCGACGGATATTAGGTAATTAGAGTTCCCTTGAGATGCAGAATAACTGGTTTGTTGGCTACTTTTTTTAACTGTAACGGGGACAGCATTTAGTTTCAGCCGATTTGTTCTTTTATCAAGAAGATTCATCCGGAGTTGGTTTCCCCTGCGAAAGACTTTGACACTATAGGTATCAGTTTGGAAAGAAGCCACCGTCCCTTGTCTGGGGGTAGACGCAGTAATTGAGGTAGTAGGTTTGATTTGAGCGCTGACGACATTTGGTGTCAGCCCTAAACCACCTAGAGTCAGTATAGCGGTAGCAATGAAAGCGTATTGTTTTTTCATCTCTCTATTTAATTTTTTTCAGTAACTAAAATATCGTATGACCTACGTATTCTCATTATAATCTTCTCTTATTTGCACTGTAATCTTAAGAAACATACGTACTCATAATCCGTATTTTTTCAAATTTTGCAGAGAAAGGCATTGAGTGCTTGATCGGGAAATGATTCAATATATTTATAAACTATTGTGGAGAAACTTAAATGGTATTTGGCGTCATATCCTATATTGCCTTCTTGGCACTGTTCTTTGGGATCGCAGCTGGTTTGTTGTTTGGTTTGCGCGCTGCTAAAATTCTCTAATTTTTGAAAGCTCACGCAAAGGCGCAAAGGCGCTCAGATGTTCTTTGCGACTCTGCGTCTTTGCGCGATCGCTCTACCCAACCACAACTTCCTGATTTGCTTTCTGCGGTCTTGTGAACGGGGAACGCATTTCCAAGCCAAGCAAGTTCAGCATTTCACGGTCAGCATCATAACCCGGACATGGGGTAGTCACCGTTAACATATGTCCGTTATCGCTGGAAAAAATAGAATTCGCACCTGCTAGGAAACAGAAAGCTTGCTCAACTTGTGAAAGTTTAGCCCTACCCGCACTCAAACGAACATCGGAAGTAGGCATTATTATACGAGCTGTGGCGATCGCTCGCACAACATCCCAAATAGGGATATCTGGCTGATTTTCCAAAGGTGTACCCTCGACTTTTGAGAGTATGTTGATTGGGACTGACTCTGGATGTGGACTTAGGTTTGCCAAAGTATGTAACATAGACACGCGGTTATCCACACTTTCGCCTAAACCGAGTATACCGCCAGAACAGACAGTAACATTTGTCTGGCGGACATTGTTAATAGTGTTCAGGCGATCGTCGTAAGTTCTTGTTGTAATAATGGTGCTGTAGTAATCTCTGGAAGTATCAAGATTGTGGTTATAAGCGTAAAGCCCTGCTTCTTCTAAACGTTTGGCGTGCGCTTCTGTGAGCATTCCCAAAGTACAGCACACCTCCAATCCCATAGCTGTCACTTCCTTCACCATTTCCAAAACCTGTTCAAATTGGGAATTGTCCCGCACCTCTCGCCACGCAGCACCCATACAAACTCGACTGACACCGCTTTCTTTTGCTTGTTGTGCTATACCCAGTACTGTTTCTTTTTCCAACAGGGCTTGTGGTTTTACCTCTGTTTTGTAGCGGGAAGATTGAGCACAGTAACTACAGTCTTCCGGACAACCTCCTGTTTTAATGGATATTAGCTTACAAACTTGTATTTTTTTTGGATCATGATATTGACGATGCACGCTAGCAGCTTGATAAATTAGCTCTAGCAACGGTGTATTGTATATCTCACGTATTTCTACTTCTTGCCAATCGTGCCGTATTACCACTGATATTACTGTCCTTTGTTGTCAACAATTAGCCTAGTATAAAAAAATGGAATTGGAAAGACCACTTATCGAGACGGAACGCTTGTTTGTAAGACTTGCAACACAAGATGATGTACCCGCCATCCTGAATTTTTATACGGAGAACAAAAACTTTTTAGCTCCATACTCCCCTCTTTGGGCTGACAATTTCTTTACAAAAGAATATTGGCATTATAGAGTAGACAGCGATTATTGGGAATTTATCAATGATATATCATTAAGGTTATTTCTTTTTTCTAAAAATAATTCAACAAGAATCATTGGATTTATTAACTTTGGTAATTTTATAAGAAGGGCGGCTCAGTATTGTAATGTAGGGTACAGTATGGCAGAGGTAGAGCAAGGAAACGGTTATATGACCGAAGCCCTGCAAGCTGCTATTGATTACGTATTTCAAGTTTTAAATATGCACCGTATTATGGCTAATTATATGCCTCACAATCAGCGCAGTGGTAATGTGTTGAGAAAATTGGGGTTTGTCGTGGAAGGTTATGCTAGAGACTATCTATTAATTAATGGAAAATGGCAAGACCATATTCTTACAAGTCTTACAAATTCTAATTGGTTAATGGCTAATGGTTAATGGCTAATGGTTAATGGTTAATCAATTAGCGTTTAGCTATTAGCCATTAGCAACCCTGACAAAAGAACTTGGCTTCTGACTCAACTTATATCTTGCCAAATCAAAAAAATCGATTAAAATCTTGACAATTAACGTCAGATGCTCCCATTCTATAGGGCTATCTCACAATGCGTAATCAATACACAAAACGTCTGTCTGTTTTTTTCACAGCCTCTGTCCTAGCTGTCATCTTGTCTGGAATTCCTTCTACAGCAATGGCTAGACCGATCCCTTCATACATTCTGATTCCTTTAACGATACAAGCTTTGGGATATGCTCTACCACGTATAGAAAAAAGATTAACACCACAACAGCGTCAAAAAGTACAAGCCTTACGGGAGGAAGCATTCCAACAGGTTGAAGCTGTCTTAACCCAAGTTCAACGCAGTAAAATTGTTCAAGGTATGCGATCGCGTCAAAATTTCAAGACAATGGTTTCATCCCTTAAGCTTACCCCAAAACAAAAAGCACGCATCCAATCAATTATCCAAGCTTCCCGTCAAAAAATTAACGCCGTCCTTTCAGAGGATATACCACCTGCAAATAGGAGTTAGAAAAGTTAAAGTCAAGGTTTATACCAATTGGCATTCAGAACTGTAATTTAGAAATTACCATGGACGATTCCCAATCTCAAACATCCAGGTTGCATCATATTCTCTAAGTCCTTTACAGCCCGGAATTGTATCTAAAAAAGCATGACAAATTGTATCTAATTAGACTCATTTTACACATCGGAGTTTGAAACTGGGTCATAAATAAACGCTGCTTACCCAAGCTGTCGCTGTCCTTTTTTTTGCCTGTGTATAGTTTGTGTAAATAACACCAGCCGTATTGACTCGCACCTCTCTTTTCTGTCCAAAGTCTAATCTATGAAATAGTAAGCGTTCAGCACTTCAGCCTTCAGCAGTCAACTTGCGATCGCCTGTTTCCCTTGCATTTTATAGTTGTTACCTTGTCCCATTGTAAACACCTCTATAGCTCATAAAAGCTGATAGCTTATGGCTAATAGAGCCTAGCCACATCAAATGCTCAGTTTATTCCCGTGTAAAATATATTTGTAAAAGCAGAGAAACCGGGTTTCTAGACCTCGGAGTGTTTACAAATCAAATAGGATTGCTATATAGTTCAAGTGGTTTATTGGAGACGAATCAATATGCATGATGAAGATAGCAACTTGAATGCTTGGAAGCATCGTCTTTATAGCTTGTTGGAACAATATGCTTGGCTGGCAAAAGTCTCTTCAGATGAACTGCTTTTAATACAAACAAAGACATCTCCCATAAGACTTGCTGCTTATTGGTATCACTTCAGTGTCTTTGCTGCTGATTTTTTGTGTTTGGCTCTGCCTTTGCTCCAGAATCCTGTAAATCGATGTTATGTTGCCCAGACAGCAAATGAAGAATTGGGGTGTGGCAGTCCGGAGCAAGTTCATTCAGTTCTCCTGCTAGAGGCATTTGCTGAGGCGGGACTCGATCAACACGCAATAGTTGCCTATCCAACAATTAAGATTGATGGTGTTTTGTCAGCACTAAAACAACAACTTCTCAGTGCTAAGAATGACTATGAGATAGCTGGTTTTTTCTTGGGCTTCGAGCTTCTGGCTGAACATAATATTTCCCATGTTTTTGGATGCTTGCAACCCCATGCTCCTTCAGGAGAAGCATTACGACAGACACCCTATTTTCAAGAACACTTCAAAGTCGAGCCAGAACATATTAGAAGAGCAATAACACTGGCAATGAATTCCTGCACATACGATTACCAGATTAAGTCAGTCCTTAATAAATTTCATTACACAATCTCATTCTGGAATACTTTTTGGGGAGTCGTTCATGAGGAAGAAACCTACTCAACTTTTCCGAATTATACAGATTTCAAAACATCTATTGATGAACCCTTGCTCGTCGCTCAAGTCTAGAGCAATAATATAACATTTTGTTTTAGCAGTAATGCTTGTCTCTATCTCAGTCTTTACAACTCCCGATGTGTAAAGATTCAGAATAGTAGTTAGCATTGCTGTTAAAGGTAAAACTGAAAGTCTGGTAATGGACAAAAAGCGCGTGAATTATGGATCTTGGATTAAAAGATCGTGTTGCGTTAGTGGGTGCTAGCAGTCAAGGACTGGGAAAAGCAATTGCGAAATCTCTCGCCCAAGAGGGAGCTAAAATCGCTATATGCAGTCGCAATCAACGGACTCTGGAAGAAACTCGTCAAGCATTAGAAGCTGAAACAAATGCCAAAGTTATCAGCGTAGTTGCCGATTTGAGTTTAAAACAGGACATCGAAAAACTTTTAGAAACTGTACAAGCTCAACTGGGTGTTATCGACATATTGGTAAATAACACGGGAAACCCGATAGCTGGTATTCTTACGGAATTGACTGAGGAGGATTGGAATCACGCCTACCAACTTGTGCTGATGAGCGCCATCCGACTCATAAAAGGAGTTATACCAAGTATGATGGAGCAGCGCTGGGGTCGGGTAATTAATATAGCAACAAGTGCAGTTGAACAGCCCAGAGGCGATTTGCTGATTTCTACAACCTTTAGAGCTGGATTAGCTGCTTTTAGTAGGGCGATCGCGGCGGATTTAGCTCGGCATAACGTATTAATTCACACAGTTTGTCCAGGAGTGATTAGTACGGACGCTATGTTGAATTTAGCTAAAAACATGGCGGCGGCTGAAGGAATTACGGTGGAAAATGCTGAAGAAAGACTCGCTTTTGGCGTTCCGATGGGACGTATGGGTGAACCAGAAGAAATCGCCGCGTTGGTGACTTGTTTAGCATCAGGTAAACTCAGTTACATGACAGGACAGACCATTACTATGGATGGAGGGAAACTGACTGTTCCTCTCAAAAGTGCCTATGCTGATGCTTCAAGGAAGAATTAACTTTGAATAGCACCCCGGAAGGTGCTTATCTTTGGCTAGTTGAAACAATATCGAGAGAATCAGACTTAAAGAGTTCTCTCTGAAAAATCAGTAGATTCTTCAGTTGTAACCTCGCCTTAATAGCCTATGTCTCAAATCTGTGTTCAACCAACTCATTCCTTTGTGGAATTCAGTAAAACAGAAATTGAACAATCAATACCACAGCGTTTTGAAAAACAGGTCAATCAGTATCCTAACCGAATTGCTGTGAAAACTCGTGAGTCTCAACTGACCTATAAACAGTTGAATCAAGCCGCCAATCGCCTAGCTAGAGAAATTATAGCGCAAAGGGGGAAAGGTTCTGAGGCGATCGCACTATTGTTTGAACAAAGTGCTAACTTAGTCGTCTCGATCCTGGGAATTTTAAAAGCTGGTAAGTTTTACGTTCCCCTTGATCCTTTTTATCCCCAAGAAAGAAACATCAAGATATTAGAAGATTCCCAGGCTGTTTTTATTGTCACTAATACTGAAAATTTGCCTTTAGCTCAAGAATTGGCAAACCAAGAGCGACAATACCTGAACGTGGAGCAAATTGACTCTCACATTAGTAGCGAAAATCTAGAACTTTCTATCACACCGGATACCATTGCCTATATACTCTATACTTCTGGCTCTACAGGTCAACCAAAGGGGGTTTTCCAGATTCATCGCAATGTGCTCCATCACATCATGAAATATACGAATAGTCTCAAAATCAGTACGGATGATCGCTTATTATTGCTTGTTTCTTGTAGTTTTACGGCATCCATATCAGATATTTTTGGGGCTTTACTGAATGGCGCTGTAGTCGTTCCTTTTAATCTGAAAAAGGATGGGCTGAACAAGTTAGCCAATTGGATGATTGAGATGGAAATTACTATTTGCAATTGTGTACCCACTATCTTCCGCTATTTTGTTGGATTGTTAGACAGTCATAATTTTCCGAAGCTACGCCTCATCCAAATAGGTGGTGAACCTGTTACCAAAAAAGATGTAGATTTATATAAAAAGCATTTTGATCAAAATTGTATTTTATGTGTAGGATTTGGCGCAACGGAAATTAATCTTGCTCGTCATTACTTCATCAACAAACAGACTATCTTGGAAGAAAATACTGTTCCTGTTGGCTATGGAGTTGACGATACAGAGATTTTATTACTTAATAATGATGGTAATACTGTGGCGATCGGAGAGGTTGGAGAAATTGTCGTTAAGAGCAAATATCTTTGTCAGGGGTACTGGCGAAGACCAGATTTGACCCAAGCTGCATTTATTTCTAATTCTCAAGATCGGAGAGAACGACTCTACAAAACAGGAGATTTAGGTTATTTTCTTCCTGACGGTTGTCTGGTTCATCTTGGAAGAAAAGACTTTCAAGTAAAAATTAGAGGTCATCGAATTGAAGTAGCAGAAGTGGAAATGGCACTGCTAGATATTGCAGGTGTTAAAGAAGCAGTGGTGATTGCAAGGGAAGACCAAAACAGCGATCAGATATTAGTTGTATATCTAATTCTAGATAAACAACAAAAGCCTGATTTGAGTAATTTACGAAATATTTTGAAAAATAAATTACCTGAATTCATGATTCCTGCAGCTTTTGTGGTCACTGAATCTTTTCCCCTGACTGCAACGAATAAGATAGACCGCCAAGCTTTACCTACTCCTAATGCCAAAGATATCTGTTTCAAAGCAACCTTTATCTCCCCCGATACTCCTGAAGAAAAAATGCTAGCAGAAATCTGGAAGAAAGTCCTAGGATTAGAACGAATCGGTGTTGACGATAGCTTCTTTGAACTAGGAGGTCATTCTCTCTTAGCTGTCCGCCTCATAACTGATATTGAGCAACATTTTGGAAAAAACTTATCACTAGCAACACTGTTTCAAGCCTCAACAATCAAACAGCAAGCGCTGCTGTTGTCTCAACCAACTTATTCTCAGTCATGGTCTCCCTTAGTCGCTATTCAGCCTCAAGAAGGCTGCAGACCCCCTTTATTTTTTGTTCCTGGAGTGGGAGGAAGTCCTATCTGCTTTCTTGAACTCGCACGTCGTTTAGGTAATAAGCAACCCTTTTACGGTTTACAAGCACGGGGGTTAGATGGAGATTTATCACCTTTGACCACCGTTGAAGAAGTTGCTAGCGAATATGTTAACGCAATTAAAACTCTTCAGCTACAAGGACCATACTTATTAGGCGGTCACTCATTTGGTGCTATAGTTGCTTTTGAGATAGCACAACAATTACAGCGTCAGGGACAAAGTGTTGCTTTACTTGCACTGCTAGACATAAAAGCACCTATTCCTAAGTCTAAAAATTATTCCCAAAAACTACACTGGAATGAGTTGCAATGGTTGATTGAAACTGCAACGCATCTAGAAAGGCTACTAGGAAAAAAACTAGAGATATATGAGAAAGCTCTTCAATCCCTGGCTCCAGAAGCACAATTAAACTATTTGAAACAAGAGTTAGAGCGAGTGAATTTGTTATCCCCCGATTCTAAAATTGCGCGAGTACGTGGCATAGTCCAAACTGTAAAGGCTCAAGAGCTAGCTCTGCTGCATTATGTTCCCCAAGAAGTTCATCAGGGTTCTATTAAACTTTTCCGAACTCATGAAACTGAGTATAATCAATTAGGAAAACTGAAGGATATGCCCAAGGAAGATACTTGGGGTTGGAAGCAATTATCAACGGAAACAGTCGATGTTTATCCTGTTCCAGGAAATCATTATACCATGCTGAATGAACCTTATGTCCAAGTATTAGCTAATAAGCTAAAAGTTTGCTTGAGCAACTGACTTTTTCTTAAATCATTAACTTACATTCATCAAAAACATGACTAACCAAATTAATTTACCTACTTCAAATGCATTGATACACGAAAATCAAGTATGCACATCTCATCCTTTATCACAAGAGCAGATTACTCAGTATCACAAAGAAGGTTTTGTCATAGTCCCTAAGTTTTTTGATATTGAGGAAATTGAGCCTGTGCAAAGAGCGTTACAAGATAACCCTGATTTAGGAGGTATGTGGACAATAAGAAAGAACCATAACGACGTAAATACTTTTGAAGTTTCTATTTGGACAGAATTGGATAATGCTTTATTGGGAGTTATTCCTCGAATGGCTCGGATGCTTGATGCATCCTCGACCCTACTAGGAGAAGAATGCTATCATTGGCACTCGAAAATAATCAGGAAAAAACCAGGTAAAGGTGTGCTTGAATGGCATCAAGACTACGATCATTGGTATCACGATGGCTGCCTTTTTCCACAACTTGTAACTTGCATGATTGCTATCACCATTAATAATCAGAAGAATGGGTGCCTTAAAATACTTAAAAAATCACACTTAATGGGTCGTATTAACCACGTAATAGTGGAAAAAATGCAAAATGGCATTGAGCCAAGTCGATTAACAGCAATATTGTCAAGATTTGAGATCGTCTATTGTGAAATGCAACCAGGTGATGCTTTGTTTTTCCATCCCAATATAGTCCACAGTTCACAGCCAAATAAATCTGATAGTCCCCGCATCTTAATGTACTCAACCTATAACGCAGCTTCCAACGAACCGTTCCTCTTACAGGGACAGGAGCATCATATCTACCAGAAGCTGATTAAATTACCCGATTCTATTATTAAAGATGGTGGTTACGACTCAGTATTTGAAAACCACAAATTTCATGCGCCAGAAAGCAAAGAAAATCCAAGGTTGGGTATATTCTATCGACACTTTCAGGAACCGTAATTATCTTTAGGAAACATAAAATTTGTCCACGGCATATCATCCGGCATTTTTGTAGCAATCAGATACTGTTGGCGACTATAATATATATTTGTATTTTCAAGTGTTACATAAGCTTAAACCTTGAACTTGTCGTTGTGACTTTAATTTGTAACACTTTTATTTCTCATTTGTAATACTTTCGCTAACGGTATCGCACTCATGCAAAAACTAACGTGCTTTGCTGAAACTTAGACAGGACAACAATTTTTTTAAAGGATTTACTTCAATGGCTTGGAAAATTGGCAATGTTTCCATTACACCTGTAATTGAACTCGATTTATCAGTAGACGCATCATTTATCCTCCCTGATGCAACTCCTGAAAACCTAGCACCTGACTTCGATTGGCTCAAACCCCATTTTGTCGATGAAGACGGTAAGCTCAAATTTAGAGTTCAGGCGCTCTTAGTTGAGTCCTGTGGGCATAAAATTATTATTGATACCTGTGTTGGCAATGATAAAAATCGAACAACACCAGAGTTTAACCAACTCAGTGGACCGTTTCTAGACGATATTGCGAAATCTGGTTTTGAGCGTGAAGCAATCGATATTGTAGTCTGTACTCACTTGCATTACGATCATGTCGGTTGGAACACGATGAAAGTTAATGGTAAATGGATACCCACATTTCCTAACGCTCGCTATTTAATTACGCAACCTGAATTTGAACATTTGTATAACGAGAAAGACGAGTCCTCTGTACAGACTTTTGGTGATTCTGTCGCCCCAATATTTGAAGCAGGATTGATGGAGTTAGTGGATTGTAACCATCAAATTACACCTGAACTGCAATTGATACCGACCTTTGGTCATACACCTGGTCACTGTAGTCTAGCTATTTCCTCCCTTGGCAAGAAAGCGATAATTACAGGGGATGTTATGCACCACCCGTGCCAATGTATACACCCAGAGTGGGAGTGTAATGCTGATACTTTCCCGCAGCAAGCAGAGATTACTCGAAAAGAATTTCTTGAGCGTGTTGGTGACAGCAATACCTTAGTTATTGGCACTCATTGGAGCGCTCCTACCCCAGTTCACATTATCAAATATAAAAGTGCTTGGAAGGTAAATATTTCTTAAGCCATGTTAATCGAAGGTGCAAAGAATCAAAGTTGAAAATGTTAAATTAATTTGTCAGAGTATATTTTAAAAGTCCTCTGGTTGGTAGCAAAACGTTTTATATCCCCCTTAAAAAGAGGGAAGTTGAGGTATTTCTCACCCCTTTTTAAGGCTAGGGGGGATCTGGATACAAAGGGATACTTTACAAACATCCTCTCAGGTTTATTTTCATGATTTGTTCTTACATTCAGACAAATATATGTGGACAGCAAAGTTGCTAGATAAGGCAAAAACCCAACTACCATTGTCGTTGACAACAGAAACTTTATGGGCAGGAACAGCATTATTTTCTTCTAGATTATTCATAGGAGTTGTACCAATCCTGATTAAAATTTGCGAACGCGAAATCGATCCAAATACTACTGTATTTTATCGCCTCTGGAGTGCCACTGTATTTCTCGGAGTGTGGAATGGATTACTTGCTGTTCGCAACCAATTATCTAACGAGCAATCCGAAAAAAAGGAGTCTTACACAACTGAAGTACTGGGACTATTGTTATTATCCGGAATATTTGTTTCCGCTTTTCAAATCATCTGGGCTTGGTCTGTAACTCAAACAAGTATTGCCAACTCGTCGCTAATGCATGGTCTAATTCCCCCCTTTACCGTCCTGGTGGGCTGGCTTTTTCTCGGTCATCGCTTTGATAACAGATTCCTTGTGGCGATGACAGTCGCTATTGTAGGAATGATGATTATTGGCATCACTGACTTGCAATTTAGCTTTGATAAAGTACAAGGTGACATCGTTGCTTTACTATCTGCATTGTTCACTGCTTTGTATCTGTTGAGTGTTGAACGGCTCCGAAATAATTTAAGTTCCACAACTATACTTATGTGGTCTTGCGCCATTGGAACTGTATTAACTCTACCCATCCTTGTGATTGTCAAAGATGAATTTTTCCCATCTTCTTGGGATGTTAAGCTTGCTGCAATAGGTTTGGGTTTGACCCTAGCTTTAGGTCAGGGACTTGTCGTCTATAGCCTCAAGAAATTTTCATCAGGGTTTGTTTCCATGATATGTCTACTCGATCCGATTTTGAGTACTACCTTGGCTTGGTCAATCTTTTCGGAAACGCTAAGTTTGTATAACTTGGTAGGTTTTGCTGTAGTTTTGCTGGGCTTATACTTGATCACTTATAGCCAATCTGTCGTTAAAGAATAAGAACTGATAAATCTATTTAGTACCCACTTATACCAATTCTTTGTGAAGCTGCATAAAACTCCTAACTGTCAAATCCTTGTATAGAAAGAGTTTCAGTCCTCGCTATTCTATGCATCTTCATAGAAAATTGGTATTAACTTTACAGTGTAAAAAGTTGAGGCATCAGTCTCAGCCCCTATTTAGCGCTTGAAGAAGTCAAAACTACTCAGGATTCCTATGTTATGACTTAATTTCCGTCAGTTGTATTACGTACAATAAGTTAGAATTGTTACGGGGAGTCATTTAGGGACTTATCTGGGAAAGGCAGAGGGCATCCGTGCTGAGGGCAGAAGGGAAGAATAAGTATTGAAGGTAATAAGTAATACTCTCTGTTTCGTCTTTCCTCAGCCAATGAGGTATAAAACCCCACCGTCTATACGGTGTCTACAATCGGATGGGGTCAGAATCCCCAACATTCGCGAGCCTTCAGCATAGCTGCCTTCTTCAACCAATCTGGTCTATAGTGACAGAAGGTAGTATTGAGGAAAGAGCCAATCAATTGCGTTTAGTTTCAATCCATAATTAAAAAGGATTTAGACCTTCGCCATACAGGACGTATCTTACACAAACCTACGTATAAGTCTGATGACTCAAGCCGAAGCAGTAAACAACAAGATTTCTGAAAATCCTTTTCTTAACCTCAATTACGAACCAGCTGTAGAATCTCTAGGAGATGACTACTATGATGAAGTAGCCGCAGCAGAGTTTCCACAACATATCTTACGCTGGCGCAATAATGCGCTCTTACCCCGCTTGGGGTTAAACCCGTCAGCAGTAACAGATACAGATTTTATCACAGCTTTTGGGAAATTTGAGGGACGCAGACCATTTTTAGCGTTACGTTATCACGGCTATCAATTTGGTGAATACAACCCTTTTTTGGGTGATGGAAGAGGTTTTCTCTACGGACAGGTGCGAGGAACTGATGGCGAACTCTATGATTTTGGTACCAAAGGTTCTGGTAGAACGCCGTATTCCCGTGGTGGAGATGGTATGCTGACCCTCAAAGGAGGGGTAAGAGAAGTTCTAGCATCGGAAATGTTGAACCGTTTGGGTGTGCGAACTTCACGTTGCTTAACCATGATTGAAACCGGGTTATCCCTTTGGCGTGGCGATGAACCATCTCCAACCCGTTCTTCCGTCATGGTGAGGATGAGCCGATCGCACATTCGGTTTGGTACTTTTGAGCGACTGCATTACATCCGCCGTCCAGACTTAACTAAAAAGCTATTAAACCACGCGATCGCACAGTATTATCCGCATTTAGTCGGGAAACCAGAGCAATACGCCTTATTTTATGCAGATTTAGTCAAAAGAACCGCAAAATTAGTCGCCCAATGGATGGCGGCTGGTTTTTGTCATGCGGTACTAAACACAGATAATATGTCGATTACAGGGGAAAGTTTTGACTACGGTCCCTACGCATTCATCCCCAATTATCAACCTTACTTTACTGCTGCGTATTTTGACTATTATGGACGCTATTGTTACATTCACCAACCGGGGATTTGTAAGTGGAATTTAGAAGTGCTTCAAGAAGCCTTAAAAGCCGTTATTGCGCCAGCTGATATGGAAGCCGGATTAGCAAAATTTGAGGAACACTATCAAAATACGTACAGCTTTTTAATGTTGAAAAAGCTGGGTTTTGAGGACTTGCTACATCCGGAAGCGTCAGAACTGTTAAACCTAACCATTCAATTCTTACAAGAAAGCAAAGTTGGGTATCACGAATTCTTCTACGAAATGGCTCGTACTTTTTCATCCAAATGGCGAGATGAACCAGGTTTAATTATGGCAGAGTCAGAAATTGTACCCAATTCAGGAACTTCACCTCTCTTCGATAATTGGTGTATTTTGTATCATAAAATCCTCAATGATTTCGCCCCGGAACAGATAAATGTTATTGCTCAGACTCTAGCTCGTTACAATCCCAAAACTGTTATGTTAAGACCAGTCATTGAATCAATTTGGGAACCAATTGTCCAAGAAGATAATTGGCAACCATTTTATGATTTTCTTCAGCAAATTCAGTCTTAAATCAATTATCAGTCGTCCTAATGAAATGTCAACTTTTCGTAAGGACTGCTAATCCCTAATGGCTAACGGCTAATTGCTAATAGTTAGAGGATGTTTGAAAAGTGATTGGCTGTAATTTCAAGCACTGGTTGATCCCCCCTAGCCCCCCTTAAAAAGGGGGAAAATCTCTAACGGTCCCCCTTTTTAAGGGGGATAATGGTGGATGAGAAGTGTGCATGCTACTAACAAGAAGACTTTTAAAACATCCTCTTAATGGCTTTTTTACCATTAGCGATTAGCGATTAGCAATTAGCAATTAACCATTAACCATAGCACCAAAAGTGTGGTCGGGATTAATTTCAATCACTAAGTCAACCAGTTGTGGAGATTTTACTAACGGTTGGATAAATAATTCTGGATGAAGAGAACACCAAAAATAATTGACGAATTGTTCCACCTCTTCTTCACTCATTCCTGACTTACCAGTAGCAATCATTTGTCGTTCAGCTTGTTTGCGCCACTCTAAAGATAGTCGGTAATCTTTTGGATACAGTAAGATTAAGCTATCTAATTTATCCCACAGTGGTAGATAGCTATGAAGTTGATTATTCATATCGCGAGCAAAGACTTTATCCTTTTCTGAGAGAATTGGTGGAGGTGTGGTGTCGAATACTTCTGGGCTAATTGGTCTTACACCAACAAACCAACCTTCAAATAGGACAATATCTACATTCTCAACGATTTCCGGGTCAGTGCGATCGCCAGCCCCCTGATGAAGGGATTTATCAAACCGAGGGACAGCTACTGGATTTTTGCACTGGCGAATTTGCTCAAGTACAGTAATTCCCATTTCTACATCATGGGTTCCTGGTGGACCACGCCAAATCAGACGGGGATCTTGCTGCTTCAACGCCAAACGCTCGTTATACATTTTATACAAGTCGTCTAAAGACAGGTTCAGAGTTCGGTACCCTAATTGTTTGAGAATCAAGGAGAGAACCCTGCACATTGTTGTTTTACCAGTTCCCTGTCCTCCTAAAACACCTTGTACAAAAGGACGACCCAACTGTTTGTGAGATGATACAAGCCGTAGTGCTAGTGGTAGCCACAAATCCCTCCAAGTTTTCAACAAAACTTGGCGCTCCATTTTACCGCACAACTTTTCAATCCTTGGTAACACAGATTCCAGTAAATGCGATTCATCATAACTCATCAATTATTTCTCCCCACACCCTACACCCCACACCCCACACCCTTCCTCCTCACGATCCCAGCTTGAATGCTTCCAGAAACAGGCTATATATGAAACCAACTTTGAGAAAATTTAGTGATTCCGCCCAAAGGGCTTGACGCTCAAAGATTCTACGACTGTAAAATATTCTGCTACTGACTTCTGTCAAGATAACTAAAATTGCAGCAATAGAAATATCCCATTCAGCGACTTGTCCAGCTGTTGTAGACACTGCGCTTCCCAGAAAAAAACCGAACAGCCAACAGATGAGCAGTAATGACAACCGTCGCCAGGGATTAAAAAACCATTGTTTCAAGAGGTTAGCAATGGTACTAAGTAAGCTGTTAAGTCGCGTGTTTTGCATCGGTAGAGTAAAGTCAGCGAGGGTGTGGCTTGTCCATCATCCAAGTCAATGTAGGGATGAATAATACGTAGAGTATAAGCAACTTAGACAGTACTTACACATTATGTCCCCTAATTTCAAGAAAAGAATGTCACAAAAATATAAAATATTTCTATAAAGAGTATATACGATACAGCATATGCTTGCTTAAATAGTGATATGGGCTCTTTTCTGGTTTTCAGTAACCACATATTTCTATACATTTCTTCATTGTGAGCGACAGCAGTGCTGTTGACTCAAAATGGTAACCGCGATCCAATTTCACAGATGAATTCTCAAAGAGCCTGTATTGGCAACTTTGCTACAAATTGCCCTTGTTGGGAATAGGCTGCTATACAGTCAAGCCGGGATAAAGTACTTATTGTAAAATATATTGCCATGAAACCGCCAGTGTATTACCGCGCTGCTCTGGTTACTTTTTCATTGGGTATACTTGTACTGCCAATGGGTTGCCAGAAGTTAAGCGTATCTTTTGACACAACAAATCTAGACCAGTCTTCTCCATCTACTCAAACAACACAATCGCAGAGTCAGACATTGCCTTCTATTTCGACCTTAACCAGTTCCGATCCCCCACCTCCCAATCAAGTAGAAAACAGTAGTAGAAAAGCTAAAAATACTACAAATACTTTGGCTAGCAATTCGGGACAAAAAGCACCATCTTCAAGTAATTTGCGGATGAGCAATCAAACCGATCAACCAGTGCGCCTAGCTTTACTGTCACGGCATTCTTTAGAAAAAAGTTCCAAGACTGGCGAAATTAACAACGCTGTTCCCGCGCACTGGGATTTTGCGCCGCAAGAAGGTAGTGAGAAAGGGCTGGTTTTATCTTTACCCGATAGAAACTTGAGCCTACAGAAAGGAGATATTTTGGTTGCTTTTGCCCAAGATGGTAGTCGCAACTACTGGGGACCTTACGTTGTTGGAGAAACTTCCTCACCTCGTTGGAATCCTCAAAAGCAAGAATGGGAACTGATTCTGACTCCATAGGTTAAAAACCGATCGCTCGCGTGGTCAGAATACAAGCATTATGGTGTAGGAGAAGAAACATTTCATCCGCTTTTGTTTTCATAGACTAAGGAGACGTGGAATGCTATGTCTCTATACAGCAGGAAATTTATTGCCTAAAAGGTGAGAATACTGCTGCAAAATTATAATTATTGGCTAATGACTACTGACCAATGAGCGATCGCACTTTTAACCAGTGGTGGAACAATATCGAAAAGCGCCAAGCCCTTGCTGTGACGCTATCGATTATATGGTTAGTTTTGATTTGTGGCATTGCCTTCTTTTGGCATTTAGGTAGCATTGGTTTGATTGATGAGACAGAACCACTGTTTGCTGAAGCTTCTCGCCAAATGTTTGTCACAGGTGATTGGATTACACCATTCTTCAATGGCGAAACTCGATTCGATAAACCAGCTTTGGTGTACTGGTTGCAGGCGATCGCCTACTCAATTGTAGGAGTCAATGAATGGGCAGTACGCCTCCCCTCTGCACTTGCTGCTTTGGGGCTAATAAGCTTGTCATTTTACACTATTTACTGGTATTTGGTCAAGGAAGACTATTTAGAGGGGGTTTATCGTCCTAACCGACGCTGGCTGACAGCAGCTCTAGGATCTGCACTTATGGCACTCAGTCCACAAATGATTGCTTGGGGCAGAACGGGCGTATCAGATATGTTACTAACAGGATGCATAGCATCAGCACTGTTATGCTTTTTTCTCGGATATGCCCAACCATCTAAATCAGATGTGCAAGCGCGGTGGTACATTGCTTTTTACATTCTGATTGCTGGCGCAATTTTAACAAAAGGACCTGTAGGCATTGTTTTACCCGCACTCATTATTGCTATATTTTTGCTTTATTTAGGAAATTTTAGGGAAGTGTTGCGGGAAATACACCCGTTCACAGGTTTGCTCATTATCGCTTGCTTATCCATTCCTTGGTACGTGCTGGTTATCTGGCGCAATGGAATGGAATATATAAATTCTTTTTTTGGTTATCACAATATAGAACGTTTTACAAGTGTGGTAAACCGCCATTCAGCCCCCTGGTATTTTTACTTTTTAGTTGTGCTGCTAGGTTTTGCACCCTATTCAGTGTATTTACCCCTAGCAATAGCAAGGCTTCAGTTCTGGCGACGTCATTATTGGCGTACTCAGCCAAGATCTAGACAACTTGGTTTATTTGCCTTAGTCTGGTTTGCTAGTGTTTTTGGCTTCTTTACCATTGCTGTTACCAAACTCCCCAGCTACGTGTTACCTTTAATGCCTGCAGCTGCTATCCTCGTGGCTCTTTTATGGAGCGATGTCATTAAGGATTCGAGAAATCAAGAGATCAGCGACACGAAGAGAATAAGTAACCATCTTTCTACCCAATCTCCCTCTACTCCCTCTAATTCTTCTTCCCTCCTCATCACTGGTTGGATAAATGTAACTTTTGTATCAGCAATTGCCATCACACTGTTCTACGTACCTAAGTTAATAGGTATCGATCCTGCTGCACCTGAATTTCGCAATCTGCTTCAAGAATCTGGTATATCAATTCTTGGAAGTATTATCTGGCTTGTGTGTGCTGTTGTGCTTGCGACTTTACTGCAAGGTCGGCGTTACCAGTCTCTTTTAAGTGTGAATATTGTAGCGTTTACAGCTTTTTTGATTTTTGTTCTCACACCCGCTTTATTTTTGATGGATCGAGAACGTCAGCTTCCTTTGCGGGAATTGTCTGCGATCGCAGTTCAAGCGCAACAACCGCAAGAAGAATTACTCATGGTAGGTTTTAAAAAACCAACAGTCGTTTTTTATACTCGTGAACACGTCACTTTCATGCGGATGACTCCAGTGGCGAAACAATATATTCAAGAGAAAGCTGCTAAAAAAGAACAACCATCCTCTGTCCTTATTCTTGCTCAACCGAAAAAGTTTCCAGATATGGGCTTAAACCCAACTGATTACGAAACATTAGGTACCAAAGGTGCTTATCAACTGATTCGAGTTCCTTTGAAAGATAGTAGATAGTAGTTAGTGGTTAGTAGTTAGTGGAAAAAAATAACTATCAACTATCCACTATCAACTATCCACTATCCACTATCACCTTAAAACTTGATTAATCTCATTTAACAACTCTTCCATAGAGAGCGATCGCTGTAAGATTTTTTTTGCGAGCGCTTGTAAGACAAGCTCCTCGTTTTCTAAGGGTTTATCTAAAACTTCTTGGCTATCTTCACTAGAATGTAGTCGTTGGTCGAGAACTAAAATGGGTGGTAAATCGAAAGGCAACTTTTCTAATGCCTTCAGTGCTAAATACACTTCTTTTTGAAGAGAAGATTCTCCCAAACAAATTAGCAATAAGTCAATGCTTTGGTGACGGATTTGCTGTAGCAATTCAGCCCAAGACCGATTTATTGAAGCTTTGAACCCAGCGGTTTGTAGGTACTGAATTAAAGCTTGAAACCATTCAGAACCGCGATAGAAAGTTGGGGGTTGCAATCCTTGTAAGGGATGTAAGCTATTGTCTCCAGTCATGATGCTGTTGAATGAGGAGTTGAATTGATAACCCCTTTGTTGCTGGTGTCTCATTTCCGGTAAATCCGGTAAGATAGCTAAATCCACCACTGATATGCTAGGTGGGCAGCATGCTCCCGATGCAATTTGCAGTACTGACAGTAAGGTATCGGTTTTCTTACTAGCATGATATTTGTCTGTACCCAATGGTGTTAGACAAGGAAAAACAGACAACCCCTCCATTTGGGATGCAGCTTGCGTCGTTGCGACGTTACAAGTCACCAGTGGTAGCGTTGCTAAACGGCGGTACTTTTTGAGTTCTTGCAGCACAGTTTCTGCTTGAGGCATTTCAGAATCAAGTAAGACTACATCAAATTGCCAAACCCTCGCCAGAAGGTCTGCTTGATGGAGGTCGTCCACTTCTATAACTCGATGTTGTTGAAGTAATGGATGCGAACTCAAAGGCTGGGACTCGGTATTAACCAATCTTAAGATTCGCAATGGCATATCATTTGCCGTTTTTTCCCCATTTTCTGTCTTTTGCTTTTTAACTTCTGGGGTTACACACAAACTTTCTACCAGTGGTGCTAAGACTTGATGCTGTACTGGTACACTTAAGAAACCATCCGCTCGGTGAGCAAAGGCTTGCTCTTTCTCAGCCCCTGTTGCTGTTACTATCACAGGAATGTGGCGGGTGGCAAGATCGGATTTTAGTAATGTCAGTACATCCCAACCGGATAACAAAGGTAGTAATGGATTGAGGAAAATAGCTTTAGGTTGCAGGCGACGAGCTTTTTCAACAGCTTCGCACCCCGAACGAGCAATCACCACTCGGTAACCTAAACCTGTCAGTTGTTCAGTCAAATCCTCAATATATCGAGCAACTGCCTCAACTACTAATATGAGGGATTTAGGTGCGTTGGTGTGGGGGTGTGGGGGTGTGGGGGATGTTAGTACATAATGACTATTTTCTCCCATTCTGCCTTGACTTCCTTCTCCCCCTGTTCTTACAGCTGGGGGACTGGGTGGTAGAAGTAATGTAAATTGACTGCCTTTACCTTCCCTTGACAAGAAGCTGACATCTCCACCGTGGAGGCGTGCTAAAGCTCTGGTTAACACCAATCCCAAACCTGTTCCCTCATATTGGCGCGTCAACGGATTTTCCAGTTGTTGGAATTTTTGGAAGATGAGATGCTGTTGGTGTTCGGGAATACCAATACCTGTATCCCAGACTGTGAAAGCAATCCAACCTTCCCAACGACTGACCCACAGCCCAATTTCACCTTCAATACCGGTGAACTTAAAGGCATTGGAGAGCAGGTGTACGAGCATCTGGCGCAAACGCAGTTCGTCGGCAACAATCCGATCTAAGCCCGGTTCGATGGAGAGAGTAAATTGATGCTCCTGCAACTGTTTACCTTGAGCTTGGGCATTTGAGGATTTGTTACTTTGGGCATGGATTGCTTTTGCCTCAGATATGGCGCGATCGCAAACAGTAAGAATATTGACATTGGACAGCGTTAATTCCATTTGACCCGATTCCATGCGAGTCAAATCCAAGATATCATTCACTACACTCATCAGATGGCGTCCACTTTGATGGATCAGCCCTGCATAACGAGCTTGGCGTTCGTTCAGGTCTCCCAACTGCCGATCCACCAACAATTGGGACAATCCTAAAACCGCTGTCAGAGGCGTCTTCAGTTCATGACTAATACAAGCTAGAAACTCATCTTTTAACCGATTGAGTTGAATTAAATCAGCATTTTTTGCTGCTAGTTCTTTACATAACTGCTGCTGTTCGGTGACATCAGTAGCTAACATCAGCCACAAATTAGCACTATCTTCTAAATTCCGATAGTCCAGCAGTATTTTTGGTGCTGTCTCTAGGACTTTCATGTCTGGACTATCTAAGGGGATTTTTGCAAATTGCCAGACTCGTTCCTGTCCATTTTGCACTTCTACGACACAGGTACAAGTCCCTAACTGGCTATCCAAAAAGCACCGATTTGAGCTAGTGGTTTCCTCCGCATATTGCTGTTGAAAGTCACTTACCGATGAACAAACCACTTGTGTTCGAGGCGAAGGGCTTGTTTGTGCCATGGCTTGGCTGACACCATTCCCATTGTCTTTCAATTCCTGGCTACTACCGATGACAAGAGGATCGACTGTAACTGCTGCTATTGAATATTTTGAGGAAGTGTTTGCCAGCATAGCTTCTACTTGTCGCTGCACGCCTTCAGGATCTTTTAATACCCCTAACTGCTGCCACCAGGCTGGATTTTGCGTGACCACTTCGCCATCACTTGTTTGTAGCATCAAAGGCCAAGGAAGGCGTTCGAGTAATTGAACTAGAGGCTGGGTGACAAGTTGCTTAAATCCTCGTTGCTTTTGCTTACTTATGGAAGTGCGATCGCCTGTTAGGAATTTAGTATCTTGTCCAAAATTTACAACAGAGGAGTGTTGAATTTCTTTTTGAGAATCAATTTTTTGTTTAGCAATGTACTGTAAAAGGCGCAAATTATTGATAATTCCTAAAAACTTCCCATTTGAGTCAATGAGTGCCCACTCTATATTCGTATTTCCTTGAAACTGTTGGGAACGCAGGAGAACGCTAAATTGCTCTACGAGGAATGAAGCTGGTAACTTCTGTATCGGTTCGATGAGATTTTGACCTAGCGTTGAAACTGGTTGCTGCAAGTCTAACTCATCTGAATAA
Organism: Scytonema sp. PMC 1070.18; assembly: GCA_035967975.1. Classification (GTDB taxonomy): domain Bacteria; phylum Cyanobacteriota; class Cyanobacteriia; order Cyanobacteriales; family Nostocaceae; genus Scytonema. Next base: position 65,214 of record JAWQFQ010000002.1, on the reverse strand, counting down.
CCTTCTCCTCGATCTGCCGCCAGTAATTGTGGTACCAATCGGGCAGAGTAAAGCAATCCCAACAGGTACTGCTGGCGATCCAACACTGCAACAGCATTGCACTGCTCTTGTTCAAAAATCTCTAGCACATCTGCCAGAGTTGTTGTTTCTATGCAGGTGGGTACGGTTGCGATAAAGTCATAGAGAGGGTACTTTAGCATTGACATATGGCTACGTGGTCACTCTTCCTTTGGATATGCGCCTACGGGCACCACCAGTTAGCTGTCTGTTGAAGCTTCTAGTGTTGACGTCTGGCGCAACATCCTCTTATCAGACTGAGAGAGCAATTCTTCTCATACGTTAACGCCTTAAATGAAAAAGTTTGGCTTTGCTTGACAAATCTTTTGCAAGTCACAGTTATTTACAAATGAGCTGCTTTTACCTTACTGTCTAGCAGTTTGAAGTATCATCTACCTCTGGAAGCTTCAGTTTTTCTGGAAGTTCCCCAAAGGAAGCATTTAGCAGCCATAAGGCGTTTTTGAACTATACCAGTCTATATCTGGTGTTGAGCTCCACATATTGATAGCGAGAGCTACTACAATTATGGCTTTGAACATTCATTTTAGAACCTTTAGGAATTATAATTATTTAGAATGCGATAATCATTTATCTTCGTTCAAAAATCTTAAAATCTTATTAAGGAGCAAAGTCAAAAAATCTATACTCTGACAGATGTCACTCCTTCCAATTGAGTAACGATAGCAGTGTCACATTTGAGATCAATGCCAGCACTCGTATATGGGGTGTGAGATGTGGGGTCTAGGGTCTAGGGCTACTAACTGTAACTTAAACTCTACTCAACCCTATCCAAAACTACACAGAAATAAGTAGGTATTTGATTCTTTGTACGTACAACACCCCTCACCCTGTTTTCAAATCAGCCGAAGAGGAGTAGTGAAACGGAGTGATCTGTGTACTTTTGTTTATTTTTTTTGATGAAAAACAATTTTGGTAAAGTGTTATTCGTCTCAAAATCCAACTATTGTTCAGAATATTACTATAAAATCTAAATAAATTATTAAATTTAAGCTATCTATGTGGTGATATATCGTAAGCCAGAAGATTATCAGGTTTTGCCGCACATGACAAGAGCCAATCAGGAGGCACTGTTACAACAACTCAAATCAGACTACCGTGAAATTCTCATAAACTACTTTACCACAGACAAAACATTGCCAGAAAAAATTGATAAATTTATCAAGGCAATATTTTATGCTAATATTCCTGTGCCCCAAATCATAGAAATGCATATGGATATGATTGATGAATTTTCCAAACAGTTAAAATTGGAGGGACGAAGTGATGAAGCATTACTTGATTATCGCCTGACACTCATTGATATACTGGCTCACTTATGCGAACTCTATCGTTGTTCGATTCCTAAATAGGAATCCGCAACCAGTGAGGGTCTTTCAGCAGGCGACCAGTCATGTTCTAAATTCACGGTATGTACCTCTACACTACTGTAGTTCGATATTCTAGGTAAAGCCTGCACTTAACTATATGAATAAATTAAGGAAAACTTATGTTCTCAAGCTATATGTAGCAGGGAACACTCCTAACTCAGTACGAGCATTAAAGACACTTAAGAACATCTTAGAAAAAGAGTTTCAAGGTGTTTATGCTTTGAAAGTGATTGATGTTCTAAAAAACCCACAATTGGCAGAAGAAGATAAAATTTTAGCAACGCCAACATTATCTAAAATTTTGCCTCCACCCGTGCGAAAAATTATTGGAGATTTGTCAGATAGAGAAAGAGTATTAATTGGCTTGGATTTACTTTATGAAGAACTAGTTGAAGACGAAGCACAATTTGAAGAGTAAACTATATAACCAGAACATATCAACGACATTCCTTATTTATACAATCACTGGGATAACTCCCTAATTTGTTAAGCGTCAAAAATGAGTGAAAAAGGGCATACAAAGCAGAACACAACACCATCACTGACAGGTGTAGAAAAAATTCGTACAATGATAGAGGGCTTTGATGACGTAAGTCATGGTGGATTACCGGTAGGTAGAACAACCTTAGTCAGCGGTACCTCTGGAACTGGCAAAACGTTATTTTCTCTTCAATTTCTCTATAACGGTATCGTCTACTTTGATGAACCGGGAGTATTTGTTACTTTTGAAGAATCCCCCAGTGATATTATAAAAAATGCTGGTATTTTTGGTTGGAATTTGCAACGTTTAATCCATGAAGGTAAGTTGTTTATACTAGATGCTTCCCCCGATCCAGAAGGACAAGATGTCGTTGGCAACTTTGACCTATCTGCTCTGATTGAACGCTTACAATATGCAATTCGCAAGTATAAAGCAAAACGGGTTTCCATTGACTCAGTGACAGCAGTCTTTCAGCAATATGAAGCTGTGGGAGTGGTCCGAAGAGAAATCTTTCGTCTTGTAGCACGTCTCAAACAACTGAGTGTAACCACAATCATTACAACAGAACGAACAGAAGAGTACGGACCTGTCGCGTGTTTTGGAGTAGAAGAATTTGTTTCTGATAATGTGGTCATTGTTCGGAATGTATTAGAAGGGGAACGCCGTCGCCGTACACTCGAAATCCTCAAATTGCGCGGTACAACACATATGAAGGGCGAGTACCCTTTTACAATTACTAATGAAGGAATCAACATCTTCCCATTAGGAGCGATGCGCTTGACTCAACGGTCTTCCAACGTCAGAGTCTCATCAGGGGTAAGAACCTTGGATGATATGTGTGGAGGAGGTTTCTTCAAAGATTCTATTATTTTAGCAACAGGAGCAACAGGTACTGGGAAAACTTTGTTAGTCAGTAAATTTATTCAAAATGGTTGTATCAATGGAGAAAAAGCAATACTTTTTGCTTACGAAGAATCAAGAGCTCAACTCTCACGTAATGCTTCTTCATGGGGGATTGACTTTGAAGACTTAGAACGCCAAGGATTGCTAAAAATAATTTGTACCTATCCTGAATCAACTGGATTAGAAGACCACTTACAAATTATTAAATCGGAAATCGCTGAATTTAAACCATCTCGTATTGCGATTGATTCTCTTTCAGCACTAGCACGTGGAGTTAGCAACAATGCCTTCCGTCAATTCGTCATCGGTGTTACGGGGTACGCTAAACAAGAAGAAATCACAGGTTTCTTTACCAACACAACTGACCAATTTATGGGGTCTCATTCAATTACAGACTCCCATATTTCTACGATTACTGACACAATTTTGATGTTGCAGTATGTAGAAATTCGTGGAGAAATGGCGCGGGCAATTAACGTGTTCAAAATGCGTGGTTCGTGGCATGACAAGGGTATCCGCGAGTATAATATCACAGCCGACGGTCCCGAAATTAAAGATTCTTTCCGCAACTACGAGCGAATTGTCAGTGGTGCTCCTACCCGCGTTAGTATCGATGAAAAGGCAGAACTGTCTCGCATTGTCAAGGGTTTTCAAGACAAACAGGGCTCGGATTCCTAAACTGGCATCATGGTATAGTTCTGTGGTGAGAAAACAGTTTCTGCCGCTTAAATTGTTGTGTGAGGGGATGCGGTGAAAGCACAGAAAATACTTCATAGTTTCTTACCTGGTGTGACAGCAGCAGTCATAATTACTCAGCCAACTCTGGCTGGTACTGTAAAAATAACTGGAGCGAGACTTTTTGAATCGCCCAATATTTTGGCTTCCACCTCTGATGAAACTTCGTCTGCAATTAATATTAATACGCAATCAACTACGGCTGTTGGCAATAGTCTATCAACCCCAATCCTTCCTGCTGCAAATGTTACGGCAGCCAGTTTACAATCTGTCAGTGATGGCAGTGTTGGGGTGATACTAGCTGGTAAAACCGGTGTGCCAATAAGACAAGTCGCAGGAAAGGTTCAAGGGGTTCTTTTAAGCTTGAAACCTACCTTGCAACAAGCTGAGTTGATAAATAAAATCCGTTCTGCTTCTAGTAAACAAAAACAGAACCATTCAGCATCTGCTGGGGAAGAATCACAAAATAACATTTCTTCTAGTACGACTTCAAAACGCTCTTCGGTTGTTCAAGCTCATCCAAATTCGTCTTCTCCACAGCCAACTGTAGAAAAGATAAATTCTGATGTCCGCTCACCAAAGCGATCGCAAACTCCAAGCAACCCTATAGTCGAAGTTGCACAGCTATTAGAACAGGTGGAGTTTTGTCCACAAAAAGAGGAGAAAGGTAAAATTCCCCGTTCGGCTTCTTTGCTTGCTAGGTCTTCTCCTTGTTCGCCAAAAAATGCACCAAGAAAGAAAGTAGCTCAAGCTGACCCACCGACCACCACACCTGTAGCGCCTGTGACGCCGGGAACTGGAGTGACCACACCATCAGGTGCTGTTCCAGTTCCTGATTACCTCAATCCCAGTCCAAATCCCTTACAGTTTCCCACTCAACCAGAAGAAGTGAGAATTCAGGGAACTCAGCCAATTACGTTGGGACAAGCTTTGGAACTCGCAAGGCGTAATAATCGGGATTTACAAGAGGCGTTAATTACTTTAGAACGTACTCAATTTACCCTGCGGGAAGCGAGAGCAGCCTTGTATCCCACAGCTGGTTTGACTTCCAACCTGACTCGTAGTGGTCCTGTTGGCAGTAGTGATACCGAACAAACACCTCTCCAACGGCAACTTGGTATAAATAATAATCAGAGTTCTAGCACAACTTTTAGTGCTGGAGCAAGGGTACAATATGATATCTATACTGGTGGACAGCGCTCGGCGAATATTCGAGCCGCTGAGGAGCAAGTACGCCAACAACAATTGGAAATTGAGCGTCAGTCTGAGGAAATTCGCCTTAATGTCACCACTCAGTATTACGATTTACAGCAACAGGATGAAAACGTACGTATCGCCCAGTCTGCTGTCGCCAATGCTCAAGCTAGTTTGAGGGATGCACAAGCTTTAGAACGAGCAGGTGTTCAAACTCGTTTTGATGTTCTGCGTGCTCAGGTAAACCTAGCGAATTTTCAACAACAATTAACGAATTCTCTGGCATCGCAGCGGATTGCGCGTCGTCAATTAGCCCAAACGTTAAGTTTGTCTCAGTCGCTTGATATCAGTGCTGCAGACCCTGTAAAATTAGCCGGTCTTTGGAATATTCCATTAGAACGCACTATCATACTAGCCTTTCAAAACCGTCCGGAACTGCAACAACAACTAACTCAACGCAATATTGCTCAGCAACGGATACGCGCAGCTCTTGCACAAATCCGTCCGCAAGTGAGTTTTGTTGGTAACTACAGTCTGCAAAACGAGTTTGATGATGACCAAAACGCTCAAGATTCCTATTCTGTCGCACTACAGGCTACCTGGACTTTGTTTGATGGCGGTGCAGCAAAAGCTAGGGCTAACCAAGAAAGAGCGAATATTCGACTGGCGGAAAATCAATTTGCTAACCAGCGCAACCAAATCCGCTTTCAAGTGGAACAAGCTTATGCTGAGTTGCAGTCTAATTTAGAAAACGTTCAAACTGCTACTGCTTCCGTAGACCAAGCACGAGAAGCATTGCGTTTGGCGCGTTTGCGATTCCAAGCAGGTGTCGGAACTCAAACTGAAGTCATTGACGCAGAAAATGACCTAGTAAACGCTGAGGGTCAACGAGTTCAAGCCATTTTGCAATATAATCGTGCTTTGGCTCAGCTGCAACGCTCTATTACCTCACGCGCAAATCTCTAATAATTCAAGAGTTTTTGGTAGTGCGATCTTAATACTACAAGGGAAGCGCTAAAATTAGAAACCCGGTTTCTTTAAGAAACCGGGTTTCTTGCACTTCAACCATCGTTAAGCGACAAGTCATTAGGGCTAATATGAAAATCTATACATATTTAGAATTAAATTCTGTTGATTTTCAAATCAGCTTTAGTGATATTTATAAAAAAGTAGATTTCGATTTGAAAGAAGAATAAATTTAGCCCCGAATGCGATCGCCCCTTGGTCAAAACGATAAACCGAACAACTGTTCAACCTTGAAGACGACTCTATTCAGATTTGGAAGATATGATTAAATTTGAATTGAAGTGTGAATCATGACAGACAAAACAAACCCGGTATCTTTAAGATACCGGGTTTGTAACCTCAATCCGAGCAATATCTAAATGTAAGACATGTTATGAATCACAATCATTGCTCTGGAAATAATTGTCGCAATTCATCAAGAGTATTCGCCGTTTTAATTGTTTGTTGAATACTTCTTAATTGTTCGAGATTTTCAATCTTATTGATGTTTGGCATCAATTGTAATCCTTGAGTGCCAAATTTCATTTCCAAAAGCATTTCAATACTTAACAGCTTTTCTTCTCGTCGTCCCTGTGCTTCTCCCTCTTTAAGTATTTGTTGATACCAAGGAGACTCTTTTAAAACAGCCATGTCCCACCTCATGATTTGTTGAACTAAAGCGCTATCTAATACGAAGCTAGCAAAAAACGCTAAAACGGTTTCTAACTGACTCAATTGTTCTTCTTGTCGTAGAAGCTGTAAAGCTTGTTGTACTTTAGATTGTTCGTTTCCTCCCTTGAGAATCGGTACAAACGGAAGTAGTGATGCGATGGGTTGTTCAAATACGATATCAACATCCACTTCCCATAAGTTAATCACACGATAATCTTGACGTGCTTTTAAGCCGGCAAATTCTGATTTGTATCGGGTAGCAATTTTAGTCTCACTTTCTTTGAGAATGTTGATCAGGACTGGATAAACGGGGAGGTTATATTTTTCTTCTGCCAATGCCGTATAAGCACGCATACGTTTGGACACAAGAGGTTACGTTTTTAAGTCAGTTTCATGATTCGTCAAAAACATAGACTTCTGAACAACTTGATTAATCAAGGCTTCTTGAGGTTGGTGAGAATCCAACGGGAAATAGTACGGTAACCGTTGCTGTGCTTGTCTAATTACCTAGGAATGCCTAGATTTACCTAGACTTTAATTAACGGTTATAAGGTAACGGATATGTATGTTATTAAACGCGATATGTGTTAATCTTAGTTTCAGTCCATTCAAATCGACTTGATTTGCCAGATTGAAATTGATGTCTGGGTAGTCGAACTACCTCATCCCTTGCCTAGCTCTTGATCAAATCGAAAGTTTGATGTAGAATAAAGATAATATTCTAGGCTAGGCTCATCCAAGTCATCCAAATAATAAAAAAATTTTTTCGCGCTTAGCGCGAAAAAGAGTAAAAAAGAATAAAAGAAAAATAAAGAAAAGTGCAAAAGTGTAAAGTGCATTAAATTTTCGGCGCGACACCACCACAAACCACCCGAAAACCGACGGTGTAGTTGTCGACGTCGGGGGTGTTCCAGTGGCGGTCGGCAGAACGGCAGTAGTCGGGGTTGATGAGCCACGAACCACCGCGCAGCAGTCGCAGACTCAAAGGATTATCATTCTCATTATTGCTCATCCAAGCAGTGCCATCAACTGGCGCGTCTTCATAACTATCATGCCAGGTGTCTTGGCACCACTCCCATATATTACCATGCATATCGTACAAACCGAAAGCATTTGGCGAAAATTTTTCGACCTCGGTTGTTTGTTCTCGAAAAACTCCCTTAGAACCCTGACCATAATTACCCATATACAATTTTCCTTGATAAGACCAGTCTGTCCCTCGATAATTGGCTAAATCTGTTGCTATCGTCTCGCCAAAATGGAAGGGAGTGGTTGTTCCCGCCCGACAAGCGTATTCCCATTCTGCTTCACTAGGTAAACGATAAAGTTTCCCGGTTTTATTTGATAATCTAGTGCAGAACTCAATAGCATGATGCCAAGATACCCTTTCAACGGGTCGATTTGCTCCTTTGAAGTAGGATGGCTCTGGATTTAAATCAATATTTACCTTAGGAAGAGCAGCAACAGCTTGCCATTGGGCTTGGGTGACCGGGAATTTACCGATGAAAAAGGGTTGAATGGTAACAATGTGCTGTGGACTTTCAGTGTTAAAACGTCCTTGCTCGTTCTCTGGAGAACCCATCAAGAATTGACCACCAGGAATGGCTACCATCTCCAGTAATATACCACCTAGGTCTTCTGTGAAAAATTTTGCTTGTTTGCGGGTGCGTTTTGTTTCGTAAGCGGTGGATTCTCCAAAAAGACCAAAAAGCCCAGAACGTTTTTGGGTAGGGGTGAGAGTGACAAACTCAAATTCAAATTTCTGTGTCTGGATAACAGAGGGAGATTTTGGTTGAGAAGCTGGCGATTTTGGCTTTTCGGGTTGTTTTAGGGATTCTACTTGCTTTTGTTGGTTGGCTTGCTGTTGCTGTAAGTTTTCTGCTTCCTGGCGATCGCGCTCATATTCTACTTTTCTCGAAACAAGCACCCGTTGTTCTATCGAAGCAATATCTTCATCCCGGAGTCCCAAATATTTCTGATAATCTTTTAAATCTTTTTCCGTCGTTTTGCTAAACGGGTATTCCTTTTGAGCGATTGCTTCAATCAGCGCCTGTTCGTATTCATTACGCTTTTTCTCGTAATCACGGTAAGGTTGTAGTACCTCATCTTCAATCGCCGTTGCTTCATCAGCAGATAACCCCCACTCCTCCAACTTCGAGTCTAAAAGTCTTCGAGCAAAAACAGAAAACTTTCCCTGGTTGTCCTTTGCACGGCTTTCTACTTCCTTACGGTATTTCAGCTTCGGGTCATCCTTGGGCGACTTTGCTAGCAATATCCTGTAGCCTTCCTCAACAGGATAAAACTTAGGAGTCATGGCTGGCGCTGCTTCTTGCACTTTGTTACTAGCATACTCGTGTAACTCATCAACGGAAATCCAACCATCGTTGTCTTTGTCAGCTGCGCCTTTTTCAATTCCTTCTACCAAGTAACGAGTATAAATTGATAGTTCGGACCCTTCTTGCTCAAAAGAATATTGGGTAGAAGTCGAAGATGTGAGAATAGCCCGTCCCTTACCTCCTAGCTGTGTTTGGATATCAACAGAACCATCGTCTTTGACAGTCAGTCCTTGGGCGATCGCACCACTAAAGCAACAGTCTAGAATGATAACCTGTCTTTGAGATTTACTATCGTTAATATTTTCATGTAGAAAATTAGCAGCTACTGCTGAAGACTTTATTAATCTACCATTTTGTTTATGAGTGGAACGGGTTGACAGATAAAGCTTACCCCGCTCATCTTTAATTCCGTGTCCTGAGAAGTAAAATAGCAGCAAGTCTTCTTTTTGAAGATTGGCAAACAGATGTTCAATTGCATACGCCATGTCCTGACGTTGGGGGTTTTTGAGCACTGTGATATCGGCTACCGCGAAACCACCCATTTCTGGATTTGCCAAAACCCGTTGCATTGCTTCAACATCTTTAATTGCTGCAGGTAGAGTTTTTAATCCTGGTTCATATTCACTAACTCCTATAAGTAGCGCGATTTTCCTCATACAAGAAGAATTACTTATGTAGTCGTTTACTATTAGAATTTAAGGTTTGTAGTTGCGCTTTAGCGCATGCAATTCCGGTTTTTAGCGCTAAAGCGCAACTACGAACTACTATAGCAGTCCTAAATAATTCGTAAAAATTGCGTCACCTCAGAAACCCGGTATCTCCAAGATACCGGGTTTCTCACCTCTGCTATACGATTAAGATAATTCCTGTATTTTTTGCCACACAAATTCAAAATCTTCTTTGCTACCAGCTTCAATTTTGACTTCTCTACCATCAGCTGCTTTTATACTCATCTTTATTGGTTTACCACTTAAACGCTCTTTTAAAAAATCAAATAAAGCTTTACTACCTGGAACAATAACGGCTCTAATTGTCCCGACAATAAAACCATCACCCTTTGCATACTTTGGGGCTTCTTCTGCTGATACTAAATGAGCTTCTTCTACCCCATCCACTTCTCGGATTTGTGGGAGTAGATTTTCTGCTTCTGCTTGTAAGTTCTCTTCATCTAAACTAGGGTCAGATAGGGAAATGGTAACTTCTATATTAGAGATTTCCATATAAGTGGTTAAAGGTATAGTTCAATGTATTGACACGTCTGGTGAAACCGGGTTCCTCGGTGCTCATGAATAATTTTATTTATACCAAATTGAAAAAAGAATGCGATAGATACCCGTGTAGGGGCGAACAACCGTACCCTTCTCCTTCGGAGACGCACTCGCGTTCGGGAAGGCTCCGCCAACGCCTCTACACCCTACACTGATATTCTTTGGGCGAACAACCGTTCGCCCCTACACCCTAC
>JAWQFQ010000002.1:0-54881 GCA_035967975.1 Scytonema sp. PMC 1070.18 | reverse complement strand
TGATATTCTTTGGGCGAACAACCGTTCGCCCCTACACCCTACACCCTACACCCTACACTGATATTCTTTGGGCGAACAACCGTTCGCCCCTACACCCTACACCCTACACCCTATTTCCCAAAATCTCAGATAATTAGGGGGTAACATAACTCAACTGAATAACAGATGTCATTTTCTTCAGATTCTGTAGAATATCTCACCTCGACAGAGACAACATCTATTAATTTGCCCTTTTCTGAAGCAGTACGTGTTGGTAATATGCTTTACCTATCAGGGGTTCTTGGAAACATTCCCGGTACTAAAGAACTTGTCCCTGGGGGTATCCAAGCGGAGATGAAGCAGACAATGGAAAATATTAAGCGTATTCTAGAAAGACATGGGTCGTCACTCAGCCAACTGGTGAAATGTAAGGTAATGCTTGCGGATATTAATGATTGGAATGCGATGAATGAGGTTTATCTGAGCTACTTTCCTCAAAATCGACTTCCTGCAAGAAGTTCATTAGCTGCAAGCGGTTTGGCTCTTAATGCACGGGTGGAGATTGAGTGTATGGCGACAGTGTAATACCCACCCCACACCCTACACCCCATATAGACAGGTTGACCAAAAAGTTCTACAATCTATATAGATGTAGTAAATCTACTTATTGCTATTTTTTTTCAAATATAGTAGGGAAACATGGTAAAGATTTTCTGGTGATTTCGCCAGTGTTGGAAATCGTTACCATTAAAATCAGAGAGTCTTTCAATAAAGGGCAACAAAAAATGGATGTCAAGCTGATACTAATCGCATTAACTATCGTCTTTATCTTTACGAGCTTGTTCTTTGGCACAAAGAACGGCTTCTATGACTCAGACAATTATCACGGCAATGGCTCAGCACATTGACATTTTGACCTAATTTAGTTAGGAGGCTCTAGCCCCATCTCTGGATTTGAACAATTTTCGTTGCTCGCTCTTTTCCAACCAAGAACAAGTTTGGTGTCATCATTATAACCAAACACAAATCAGCATTCCAATAGTGCGGGGATGTGGGACTGAATTGATGGCTTGCTGTTGGGGAGTTTACCTTCAATTGTTTGCAACAGGTAGAAATGTCCTAAGGTTAAGAACGGTGTTTTTTCGTCGTTCAATCTATTCTGTTGCGAATAAGGGTGATATCCCCCCTGTGGAATGCTTTTGGAATCACGAAAAAATGGGGAGAAGAAGAGCATGAGCGATCGCCTGTCGGTATCCTCTGGTGTTGATACAGAAGGGGCGGCTAGTGAGTTAGAATGTATATCCTACGGCGTTCAACATGACAATGAGGGTGTTTGCTTGTTGATACGTATGGGACCGCATCGCATTTTACTTGATTGCGGTTTAGGGGATCTTTCACCTTTGGTTAAAGGGTTGAAAAAACCAGCACGTCGCGGTAATTCGCCTCTACCAGCAGATTTGGTCTTGGTGAGCCACGCCCATCCAGACCACGCGAGAGGTTTGCTGGCACTGCACAAGGCGTTTCCACTTCTACCAGTATATGCTAGTGAAGTCACTAGCAAGTTGTTGCCTCTCAATTGGCTAGACCAAGACCGTCAGGCGATTCCATCCTTTTGTCATGCATTGCCATTGCGCTCTCCGGTAGAATTCAAAGATGGTCTGGTTGCGGAATTGTTTCCATCTGGACACTTACCGGGGGCTGTAGCAATTCTGCTGAGTTATACAACTCCAGAACGGACTTACCGACTGCTGTATACGGGTGATTTTTTCCTATCTAACTCTCGTCTTGTGGAAGGTTTGCGTTTGGAGGAATTACGGGGCTTGGAGATAGATGTTTTAATTGTTGAAGGAACTTATGGAACTTCTCGCCATCCCCACCGCCGCAGTCAAGAAAATCTACTAGCTGAAAGAATTAATCGAGCGATCGCAGACCACTGTTCTGTAATTTTACCTAATCCAACTTTAGGATTAGGTCAAGAATTACTCATGCTTTTACGCAGTCATCACCATTTTACAGGACGGGACTTAGACATTTGGGTAGATGGTTCTGTTGCAGCTGGATGTGATGCTTACCTGGAACTGCTTCCCCATTTTCCTCCGTCCGTACAAAACTTTGCCCGTCATCAACCACTTTTTTGGGACGAACGGATACGCCCAAGAGTGCGTCGCTTGCAGCCCGAACAACGTTCCCAAGTAGGACAATCTCCCTGTATTATACTTACCGACTTAACCTCTGACCTAAGCCAATATTGCCAGCCTGGTATCGGTTCTTGGCTGATTTTATTACCAGAAAAAACTAATATAAAACTTAATCATCAAATTTATGAAAATGTAACCGTCGAAACCTACCTTCTTGCACAACATAGCGACGGTCCAGGTACTACTCAACTTATTCACAATTTACGACCGCAGCACGTCATTTTCGTTCACGGTTCTCCAGCTTACCTAGCTGACCTAACCAGTTTAGAAGAGTTGCAAAACCGCTATCATCTCCATTCGCCAGAGGCTGGTACATTGGTAGAACTGCCAATTGGTGATACATTTTTACAGCCAGCTGCGCCAGAAACCAACTATGAAGGCGAACTGACAGAGCTAGCGACTGTAATCACAATAACCCTTCCCGATGCTATGACTGCCGATCCTCGTTGGCGTCAATTCGCTGATACAGGTCTGATTGAAGCACGTTGGCAAGGAGAAGAACTGGTTTTGCGGGGTCTCTCTCAAAGAGAACTGCTTAACCAGAATAGCGATCGCTATGTCTTATCCGATATTGATTGCTGCGGTACGTGTCGATACCAAAGAGGACAAAGGTGCTGGAACCCTTCATCCCCTTTGTATAACTTTAAAGTCACTCTTGAAGGTTACTGCCCTGCTTTTGAGCGTAACAGTGATGGTTGATTGCTAATTGCTAATTGCTAATTGCTATTAAGTATTAGCCATTAGCCATTAGCCATTAGCCATTAACTAATCTGGATTTGAGTCGTTAAAACGATTGCGAATGCGCTCGGCTTCGGGACACTCTTCTGTGAGAAGAGGTTCGACATTACCACGTGGGACTGAGGCTAGCTTTTGGGTGACAGCACCAATGCTTTCAAGACGAACCATTTCCTCCCAAGAACATATTTCATCTTCTTCATCTGTTTCATAACGTAAGGTGACTAAATCTCCCTCAATATCGATGATGCGGGCGCGTTCAATCCAGCGTTGCTGGTCCCGCAAGAACACACATACCTCCCGCCCATCGCAACAAAGTTGATAAATCTTGCGGTGTAGCATTTACTACTTCTGCCTTTTTAAATCTAGTTAAATTTGTTCAATTCGGGGGTTTCCCAAGTGTTTGACACCTCTTTTTGGTTCATGGAATGAGCCGCATTAAGGTATCCTTCTTGACCCAAGCCAATTAATCGGTGAATTGTTGTCTATAGTTTTCAGGGCTTTTTGGGTCATATAATCAGCGAATGTCGCACCAGTTTGGCTCAATTTCTGTCGGAGCCAGTTAAAAAATGTCCACTTCCTGTAAGAAGCTACATAATTCAGGAGTTATCCCGACCACGTTAGCATTGATTGGTGGATCTTGTCTACCATTATGTAATAAAAGATACTCCAAAACAAGTGTGTATTTCGGTTGTTCTAGTTGCCTACTTATATTCATTGGCATCACAGGGAAGTATGGGAACTCTGCTTTTCTTTTACCCCTATGTACTTGATCTTAGCTTATTCTCTTGTAACCTTCATGCTTTTAAACAATAACACTCAAGAGTTTTTTGCTTTGCTCATTGTCCAATCAACTGATTGGGCTCAACCGACAGCGCCTGCTTTGTTCGCGTCGGGAAATCAGCTTGTTGTGTTGTATGAGGGGAATTGCAGCTGCCTTTGTGAGGGCGCTTCTCGTTTAATCTGACCCGCACAAACCGCATCCTGTAGTGCTGCTAAGGCTGCCAAATCCTGAGCATGATAACTCTTTGTTGCCAGTACCTGATAAAGAAGACCTTCAGATTCAACACTGAGACAACCAGTTTGGAAAGCAGATTCAACGAGTGCGCGGATCATGTTGATTTGAGCATATTTAGCAAATTCACTCTTCTAATCTGAATTATTTCCATTTTCCCTAGGTTGATGCAGATCGGCTAGTTCCAGTGATTCTATGCTTGATATTATGTGATTTTAATCACACTTTTGCTTCTTTGATTGTTGAAAAAATTCGGTTGCTAGAGCGTCGGTACAGTATTCACTCGTGGGAATAAAAAACCCGGTTTCTCTCGTTGAAAAGACTGATTTTCCGTTGAGCAAAGTCGAAGAAACCGGGTTTTTAGGATTTCTGTACCGGTGCTCTAGCATCAAAGACCGATTTCTGGCGAATCATCGAAAGCGGTTCAGTTAAAAGTTGGAGAGCAGAAACCCGGTTTCTCTGAGAAACCGGGTTTCTAAATAACGGCTTAACACCAACCGTATTGAGTTATATTTCAATACAGTTTAGTTAAAAGTTGCGTGGAGAGCAGAAACCCGGTTTCTAATTTCCGCGTATCCGAGCAGTATTGATATTCAATCCACCAATGCGAGTTGAGATTGTTTGTTGCTATTATCCAATGTGCCAACCATCTCAGCTAAATGCTTAAGTTTTGCTTTTCGCTGTAGGATTTGTGGAGTTGTTTCAAGTCGTAACTTTGTTAAAATTTCTTCCCAGCGGTACACCCAATCATGTCTGAGTAAGGAATTCACAATATTACCAGTCCGAATTTTCTCTAGATGGTTTGGCTGTGCATCTAAATTAGCTATAATATCGGCTATGTTTGAGCAATCAAAAGGAATTTCAATCATAGAGTTTAACCAGTCAAAGTTTTGAGCAAAAGCTTCGCATTTTGGCGAAACTCCCAACATGATTGTTCCCCCAGCCGCCCCCTCAAAGAAACGCGGACCCACTTCCTCTTGCGAATTCGTTTGACCCATTAAATCAAATTTTGCTTTATTAACTATCATATAGCGGCTTCTCTTGACAAAATTTGTGTAGAGACCTCGATGATATCGATAATCAACCATATACAAATCTTTAATTGTGTCGTAGATATAAAAGAAATTTTTCGTTTCTACGAGTTCTAAAAATGCATTATGGGTAACTGCTGAACGCCGTCCTATATTCAGAATGTCAATGCAGCGATAAAGGTCACGTGGATAAGGGCAAAACTTAATAGCGTCTACTCCATAAGGCATAACATAACAAGGTTTTTGCACAATATTAGCAACTTTATCAAGACTATAACTAAAGTTCATGAATACATAGTCGAAGTCTTTCAAAAGATTTAATTGCGCTTGATAATTTTCAATATCTTTGGTCCAGATTTCATCCAACCAACACACAGTATATCGACAATTTTCCCGCCAGCCTTGAATGGAGTTTAAAACCAAAATATCTTGAGGGGATTGACAAAAAACAAAAAATATATCGTAGGTTTTTTCTACCTTTAATCTATAATTAAATAGGGACTGAATGATTTTGCCATTTTTTAAAAATTTAGCTGTTTTATTAGCTACTTTGTTAGTAACTTTGAAAAGAGTAGGATTGACCTTTGGTACAAGTAAATCAACTTTGTCGCAATTACTAATTATATCTTCAAATTCATAAACGGCTGAGCGAGAAACATGAAATTTTAATTCTCTCATTGAGAGCAATAATACCCTAGATTCCTCATTAATAATTTGAGATATTCCTTGTAACATAAAAATAAATTCCCTGTAATTTTAGAAAAAAGGTTAACAACTTTTTATCAGCAGCAGAATATATAGGAATCCGGTTTGATTCGGTGAAATAATTTGTGTAGGTAAGCAATAGGCAATCTTGCTATAGGCAATAGGATTCTAGAATATTAAGGTGTACCGAGTTTTTTTCAAAAATCAAATAGGAGTCCTATAGGTAAACGTTTAGCTGTTAGCTGTCAGCATAAAAGTACATTGAGTAGATAAAACTTGACTAGAAAAAAAACACTTTAACCCCTAGCTGATTTAACAATTGGTTTAAAACATTTTCAGTGTTAATACAAATAATAATTCTGCACCTTCCAAGTCATAACAGGAAGTATAAAGTATATTTTATTAAGATTAGGTTAAGATAAACATTTTTTTGGGAGATTTTCTTAAACTTACGTTAAATTTATGGGATTAATGACTCCATTTCATAAAGATATTAGGGAAAAACACAGCGGAAATCTTCATCTTTTTCGCTCAGCTTTACCCAGGGTAAATTCAAAGATTTGAACGTTGTCACGAGACGATCGCACGCAGGACGTTCTGTAGCATAGTGTCCGGCGTCAATTAAAATAAGATTGCGATCGCGGCTTTCTTGAAACTGATGAAACTTACAGTCAGACGTCAGATAAGCTTGAGCACCTGTTTTTACAACTGCTGAGATAAAACTTGCTCCCGAACCACCTAAAACAGCCACGCGTGCGATCGGCTGTTCTAAATCGGCTTCTGGAGAAAAAATCAAATGAGGAGGAGACAGTCTAAATTGAATTGTTGCGAGTAATTCCCCTAAAGTCATGGATGATTTTAAATTCCCCACACGTCCATACCCCAAGCCCGGTTGAGTGGGTACAACAGGAGTGGATTGCTGAAGTTCTAAAATTTGAGCCAAAACGTCAGCCGTCCCATCATTGACTTGGTCAAAATTTGTATGGGCGCTGTAAACACCTATTTTATGAATAAATGATAACCTAGCCATTTCCCCAATAGCATCGCCACAACGTAAGGATTTAGGTGGAGTAAAAATCAGGGGATGGTGAGCAAAAATCAAGTTAACTGGGATACCAGCATCGCGCAGGGCGATCGCTTCACGCATAACTGCTAAAGTTGGTGTCAAACAAACCAAAACCTGTCCATCTTCGTGCAAGACTCCAGGCTCAATCTGCCATCCACAATTATCCCAGCTTTCCTGCCAAGCTGGATTAGCCCATTCTTCAAACCAAGTAATCAAGTCAGATATTTTCATGAATGGTTAATGGCTAATGGTTAATGGTTAATGGCTAATAACAGTTCACAATTAGCAGATAGCAATTAGCAATTAGCAATTAGCAGATAGCAATTAGCCATTAGCCATTAACCATTTCTTGGAATACGTAGTTCTAATGATAACTGTTCGCGCATTTGATGGAAAGGTTGGTTCCATATGGGACAAGCATTCCAATTCCAAGTGGCGACGGGGATAAGTTGTTTTTTAGCAAGACTGGTAAGCAATCGAAATTCATCGTCTGGTTCACGGGAGAAGCAGAAGGGATTGCGGTAATTTTGTTGTTCAGTTAGCCGATGATATTTAGTGTCACCAACACGGATAAGTTGTAGTATTTCTTTACCTCTTGCCAGTAAACAATCCAAAAAAGTCATGCTGAATGGTTCAACAATAGCACGATTTTGAGTATCTTTTTGTACCCATTTTGCCCAGTCAAAGCCGTAGATGAAGTCATGGACGTAGCGAAAGCGGATTTCTGATTCCTTTCCAAACATATGCATCAGTGATACAACCTTGTCACCGAAGGTTTCCAAAAAACAACCGGGACTTTCTTCGGTTACTAACGCCTGAGTGAGCATACTTCTCACCATGAAATCAAAATCCCAGAAAATATTATCCGGGAAGTTATCCAATAAAGCATACAATATATGCTCTAATGTTTCCCGTAGGGTTTGAATAACTTGAAGATTGGACGTTTTCCGAAAAATTAAATTTCCCAGTTCTACAAAGCTAGCGCTTGTGGTTTTGTGTGGATTCAGTGACAAAGGATAAATGGTGTATTGGGCGAGGAGGTCATCAAGAAGTTGGAAAGAGTGAATTGATGTGAAATTTTGTGTCATGTGTCCACCTCAGCCCAAGCCACCATATTATTTACACCTTATACAGAATCTACTAATATACCTTTACTGCATCAAGGAACGTCAACTCAAGTTTACTAAAATACATAATGCTGCCGATATACGGTTAACTTTCACCCAAAGACGTGAACAACCAACTCTCTTGCATGGCTTCTTTGTCGGTGTTCCCAAACATAAATTCCTTGCCAAGTTCCCAATACCAAATGACCCCTGTTGATGGGAATGTTTTCTGAGGTCCGGGTTAGGGCTGTGCGGATATGTGCAGGCATATCATCGGGACCTTCTGCATCATGGATGTATTGAGCTGATTCTGGCACAAGTTTTGCCATAAAGTTTTCTAAATCCCTAAGTACATCGGGGTCGGCGTTTTCTTGAATCAGTAAACTTGCGGAGGTGTGGCGTAAAAACACGGTACATAACCCGGTTTCAACTCCTGATTCAGCTACAATCCCCTCAATCTTGGAAGTGATGTTGTGCAAGGATTTGCCGATTGTAGAAATTCTGAGTAGCTTTTGGTAGTGAGTCATTCACAGTTACCAGTTATTTGTTATCGTGCTCAGTTAACTGTTCACTGTTTTGTGACTCCTGAGTTTTCGACTCTTCCGAGGCGTTTTCTTCCTTATCAAGCCAAGGAGAGTCAAAGTGAGTCCAAGGAAGGATTGGTTTATTAGGTAAGTTACGGGTCAAAACGGTGATATTTGCTGGATCGGGTTTTGGTAATCGCAAAGAACTACCGTTAGACTCCGATTCTTCAACTTGAAAAGAGATCATCATACGCGTTGTTGTAAATCTGGTATAAAATATACAGCTACAACGTGTAGCAAGACAAGTAAGGCAAGCCCCCAAGTGGCGACAGCGGCATAAAACAACGATTGGGAAATGTCGTTTAATGGCTGCTTGTTAGCATTATAAGTCTCCACTAAGTTAACTAGCATCTGTAGCTGGTATTCTTCAGAGGTCATTGACAAATAGGTATCCAAAAATTTTTCATTTTCCGGGTTCGGGGAAATAACAAACTGGCGTGGCAATAAAGCATTTACCAGTAAGGTAAAGTTGATTATGAACAGTACTACTTCCATGATACTAAATAAGCTAAACATCGAAAGTAACTTGGAAATAGCCAGAACACTGAGCAGTGCGCTATTAACCACAAATAAGATATTTGTCTGAGTCAGCAGTATCTGTCGTTCTTCCTTTTGCTTGTCTAAAACTCTACGAACATCTTGGGAAGCTAGGGTCAGAGTCAGAGGAGATAGATTTTGAGATTCCATCATGAAACAAGGGTGTGGGGTGTTGGGTGTTGGGTGTGGGAAAAAAAGGGAGTTCCAAAATAAAATTACCCTACACCCTTACACCCTTACATCCCTACACCCAAATATTCCATCACAGCATGAGCTACAGTCTCATTACCATCTTTGGCGATGGGGTGAGATTGTTTTGGTTGCTGGGGTGGTTGGTTGAGAAAATCCCAGGTTCCTTGGAAAAATTCAGAAGGATTGATTATCTGATGCTGGCTGTAATTGGTCATACCTTTCAAGAGCAAAGCTGCTTCTGCAAAGTCATCACGAGTTACAGAAACAATAGGTAGTGCCAATTTTATAGCTTCTGCAAAGGTACTGAAACCTGGTTTAGAGACAACTCGCCCACAAATAGGCATAAAATCTACAGGACGGTATGTAAGGTCAGTGACTGGTACTATATTAGGCATTTCTGGGGCGGATTTATCAAAAGCGATAAATTGCCAATCTGGAAACTGTTGCAGGTTTTTATAGGGAATTTGCTGCAAACCCAAACCACCGAAGGTGAGTAAAATTGTCTTTTCTTTTGGGGCTGTGATTCCCCACCTAGTTCGCATTTCTTCAGGAGTGTAGCGGGGAGAACCACCTGTTAAGCCTACGTCTGTGATATTTTGAAAGGCGCTCATCGGTTCGTGGAAGGGGAGACGAAACAGGCGATCGCACTTTGAATAACAATCGCTAATCCAATCAGCGATGTCGCGAAATTTTGCATCTCCATCCCAATTCCGGTAGATAAAGTCCCAGCCAAAATGACTAATCGTCCAACAGGGAATACCAGCCGCTTTGGCTATTGCGCTTGCTAAGAAAGGAACATCTGCCAAAACTAGATTAACGCGATTTTGACGGATAAAGTTGACTTCGGAAGCAACGATGGAGTTTTGATTTTTTTTAATTTCCAATAATTTTTCTAAAGTAGCAGCTTTATCCATCGTCAAACTATCCGACTGTACAACGCCCAAATCAAACGCACGGGGACGATGGATAAAATCTCCGTCTATGTAACAATCTAGCAACCACCGGGGGGCTGTAGTCACCATGATAAGTAGGATTTCCGGACATAACTTTTGAAGAGTTGCGGCTACAGATGCGGTACGGGTCGCGTGTCCGAAACCGTGATTAGTGACTGCTATATATAAGATTTGTCTTTCCATTTTGAATGAGATTGTTAGTGGATAGTGGTTAGTTGTTAGTTGTTAGTTGTTAGTTGTTAGTTGTCAAAAAGACCCACTATCCACTATCCACTATCCACTATCCACTATCCACTATCCACTATCCACTATCCACTAACTTTGTGAAAATCTTTCAATTCCTTCAACTAGCTGGTCGATTTCCGATTCTAGGGTAAAGTAATGAACGCAAGCACGCACGCAATCCGGATCGGCGATAGTGCGAGTCAATAACCTATGAGATTCTAAAAACTCTACCAATTGCTTGCTAGTTTGGGATTTTTGATAAAGTTGAAATGAAACTAAACCGCTTTGTGGGGGAGAAGTCCGCAAACATTTGATGTCAGATAACCTTTGGAGTTTGCGCCATAGGTACTCACTGTTACGACAAATTTGTTGGTAACGTTCTTCCGGTGTTCCCCATCGTTGATGAACGGCTATTGCTTCTCTTAACCCCGTGTAGAGTGGGTAATTTGATGTTGCTATTTCGTAACGTCGTCCATCTGGATACCAATTCATAGGCTTGGCTTGACTGTCACAAACAACACCCCGCCAACCTATAAATGTGGGGTTGTGTGATTCACGTATCTCTGGTCTGACATATAAACCGCCCACTCCACCAGGACCGCATAACCACTTATGTCCTGTAAAAGCGTAAAAATCGGCTCTCAATTCTGTTAAATTCAACGGTAATGAGCCAACAGATTGAGCTGCATCAATTAAAAGTCTGGTTCCTCTTTCTATGCATATTTCTGCTATTTTGTCAATAGGCAAGACTTGACCTGTATTCCAAAGAACGTGACTGAGAATGACAAGGCGGGTATTGGGGCGCAAGTGCTGGGTAACGATTTCAACGGGATTACCTTCGTTTAAAGTTTCCATTAAAGGACAAGTCGTGATTTCTACTGAGAACCTGCGCCCAATTTCTTGGGAAGTCGCAATAATTCCTGGGTGTTCGCAGTCGGAAAGCAGTATGTGGTCGCCAGGGTGCCAATTAATACCCCACATGGCTATATTACAGCCAACGGTGACATCCTCCGTAAGTGTGATTGTTGCTGCGGGTACATTTAACTCAGATGCGATCGCACTTCGAGTTGCTTCTACCTCCTGTGTTACCCAACTATTGACCTTGGTGCCAAAAGGACCTATCTCTTGGATATGAGCTTCTGCTTGAGAAATAGCATTGATAGCAGCTTTTGGCATAGGTCCTTGACCGCCGTAATTGAAATAAAATTTATTAGAGAGAGATGGAAACTGCTCTCGGTGGTGATGCAACTGGTTTAATGCTACAGAAGTGCTAGTCATAAGTCACTATAGAAGAAAGGGGGTTGGGTGTTGGGTGTTGGGTATGGGGGAGCCAGTAGCAATGACGGATTTCCCGCTCTCAAGGCGACTGGCGTTGTAGAATGTAGGTTTCATTCTTCCCCACACCCCACACCCTATACCCCATTAAGGTGCTAATTCTTGTTAGCTTAAAGGAATGTTAATTAATGCTGAACTACTGTTGCAATATCAACGCTGTAAACGCCGTCCTTATTTAGACGTTTACGGTGACAAAACTCAGCGAGATGCTGCTAGCGATTTGCTACGGAAATTGCAACAGGACAAAATTGCTCATCAAAATAGTATTCTAGAAAAGTTTATCTATCACAAACCCAAGTATCGCTATGGGGACTGGATTCAGGGGGAAGCTGCGACTTTAGAATTGATGTATCAAGGGGTTGAGTGCATTTATCAAGGAGTGCTGCTGGCAGGTTATTCTGAAAATCATGGGTTACTGTGCAGTCCGGATATTTTGATGAAACAATTGGGACAGTCTATCTTTGGAGACTGGATGTATGTTCCAGTCAACATCGAACTGGGTAAACGACCCAAACAGGAATATCAGGTTGTAACAGCATTTGATGCGTATGTGTTAACAAAGATACAACAAGCTGAGTTGAAGACGGCTTGGTTGATGTTGCGTGGAAAAGACACAGGTTATTCCGTGGATTTA
Source organism: Scytonema sp. PMC 1070.18 (assembly GCA_035967975.1). Lineage (GTDB taxonomy): Bacteria > Cyanobacteriota > Cyanobacteriia > Cyanobacteriales > Nostocaceae > Scytonema. Next base: position 42,586 of record JAWQFQ010000002.1, on the reverse strand, counting down.
TTTAGATGGATACCGCAAATGCATTCTATTTTGGAGGAGTTGATTCACGATCTCGAAAACAACGAACCACCAGAGGTGTTTATCTCCCGTCAGAAATGTAGTCTATGTCGTTGGTATAGTAGTTGTTATGCTGTTGCTCAATCCCAAAAACATCTCTCGCTGCTTCCTGGTGTAACACCTATTCGCTATCAACAATTACAAGCATTGGATATAACAACGGTCGAGTCTTTAGCAAGTACTCACCCTACAATGCTTGAAAACTTACCGGGTTTTGATCATAAGGTCGCTCCCAAGCTGATATTACAAGCTCAATCTGTAGTCGAAAATAAACCGTTCATACTACCATACTTATTAAATCAGAACAACATCGAGATGGGCTTCTCTGTGTGGAACACTTCTGAATACTTTCACACACAATCAGAAATTAATATTGACACTTTTGAAAAGTCGTCTTATTTGGAGGATATTCTCTTAACATCTCCTATCGAAATATTTTTTGATATAGAAGCACAACCAGATTTAAATCTTGATTATCTATTGGGTGTTTTGGTGGTTGATAGACAAAACAATACGGAACAGTTTTATGGCTTTTTAGCAGAAACACAAGCAGAAGAAAAGTTAATTTGGGAGCAATTTCTAGATTTAGTTTGTCAATATCCAGAAGCACCAATTTATCATTTTTGTGTTTACGAATTTGATACAGTTAGAAGATTAGCAAAGCTTTATCATACACCCCAAAACTTGGTGCTACCCGTACTAGACCGATTAGTGGACGTGTACGAAATCTTGATAAAAAATGTCACTTTACCAGTAGAAAGCTATGCTTTAAAAGCAATTGCTCGATGGTTAGGGTTTACGTGGCGCAATCCAGAAGCGAGTGGGGCTAAGTGTATTTATTGGTACGATCAGTGGTTACAAACAGGCGATCGCGCTTTATTGGAAATCATCCAAAGTTATAACGAAGACGACTGTCGCGCTACCCGTAGTGTGAAAGACTGGTTAGCTAACTTTTTTCAAAGTAGCTGAAATTGTTAGCTATCTGCTATCTGCTATAGAGGTGTTTATAATGGGACAAGGAAACAACTATAAAATGCAAGGGAAACAAGCGATCGCAAGCTGACTGCTGAGAGGATGTTTTAAAAGTCTTCTCGTCAGTAGCATGCACATTTCACATCCCCCTGAATCCCCCTTAAAAAGGGGGACCGTTAAAGATTTTCCCCCCTTTTTAAGGGGGGCTAGGGGGGATCAACCAGTGCTTGAAATTACAACAGACCACTTTTCAAACATCCTCTGAAGGCTGAAGTGCTGAACGCTTACTATCGTGTATTAGCTCTCAGCTTTTATACGACTGACTTATTTTCCCCATAATGTTTTATCACAGCCCTCTTCCAACTCTGGAGGAAAATCTCCGGTTTCAGTCTGTGAACGAATAGTGTTTTTATCTCCCCAAGCGACAAGTTCAAGGTATGTACGTCCTACGCCAAGTTCTATACCCTGACAATCGTACAGTTCTACCCATCCATCATCACCATCTGTTTTAACATAAACTGCATAAATTTGCTGATTTTCAATAGGAACTTGGTAAAGAAATACATTTCCCCAATCTTGTCTTTCTACTCCTTCAAAGTAGTAGTTATAAGCCTCTTGAACGCTTTTTGGCAATCCGTCCCTAGCCTTGTGATATTCTTGGAATGATATTCTATATTCGTCCAGAAACCTTTCCTCAAAATCTAAGTCTTTAAGATATGCTTGGTAGCATCTCTCATAGTAACTCTTAAGTAGTTTTTCAAAAGCTTCTCTATACATTTTTTTGAATTTCCTTGAATCAATATGCTATCGTTATAAGCGTTCAGCCCTCAGCGTTCAGCCCTCAGCTATCAGCACTTCAGCTATCAGCTATAGGGGTGTTTAATTAGCTTATCAAAAACGCCCAGAGAACGCTCGAATGTATCTTTTCTAACTGAGTGCTGAGTGCTGAGTGCTGAGTGCTGACGGCTGAAGTGCTGAGTGCTGACGGCTGAAGTGCTGAGTACTGACAGCTAAAGTGCTAAACGCTTACCTAAATCGCTGAAAAATGCAGGTCATTAAACAAATCTTAAAATTTCCTAGATTTCTTTATTTTTTAGTACCCTTTACTATTACTATTAGTCTTTTTTTTATTGATATACCTGCGCCGGCGATTCCCATAACAGGAATTGATTTTCTTGGTTATACTAATCTTCCTAAAAATCTCTCCTTTCAAAAAACTCCTGGGGGAGGATTTTCAGGAATCACTTACGATTCTAAACAACAACTTTACTATACTATATCTGATGACCGTAGCGAAAAAGCTCCCGCTCGCTTCTATACCTTAAAAATTGACTTGAAAGATGGGTCACTCAAAAATGGTGGTGTTGTACCCGTTGGTGTGACAACATTGTTAAATGGACTGGGACAACCTTTTCCCAGTGGTAGTCTTGATACAGAAGGTATTGCTTTAGCTAGTCAGGACACGGTTTTTATCTCTTCTGAAGGTGATTCCAGAAAAAGAATCAATCCTTTTATTAAGGAATTTTCTCTATCATCCGGTAAAGAAATCGCAACATTACCAGTTCCTAATAAGTTTTTACCTGACAAAAGTGATAAAGGTATCCGAAATAATTTAGGTTTTGAATCTCTGGCGATCGCCCCCAACAAAAAGTATTTATTTACAGCTACAGAAAATGCTCTTATTCAAGATGGTTCAGAAGCTAAACCAAATATCAGTAGTCCTTGTCGAATTTTACAGTATAACTTGAGAACTCAAAAGGTCGAAAAAGAATTTCTTTACCAGACAGAACCAGTAAACCCTTTTTTTGCTCCTCGATTCAATAGCGGATTAACCGATATAGTTGCTCTAGATAATCAAGGAAATTTTTTAAGTATAGAGCGGACTTTTACTGGCTTGAATTTTTCTATCTTATTGTTTCAATTTTCCTTAGAAGGAGCAGATAACATTCACAATATTGATAGCCTTTCAAGTGTTGATGTTAAGGATATTAAACCTGTTGAGAAAAAACTGCTATTAAATTTAGGAAAACTAGATGTGGCGCTAGATAATATTGAAGGTTTAACCCTCGGTTCAAAGTTACCTGATGGTCATCGTTCGTTAATTCTTGTCAGCGACAATAATTTCAACGCAGTTCAACAAACTCAAATACTAGCCCTTCGTCTCAAACTAGAACCTGCATTTATTAGATTATTACGCCGTTTGTTTCATATTGTTGGCTCTTAGCTGATAGCTGAGGTGCTGACCGCTTAAAGTAGAGCTTTACCTATGAGTATGAGTGAGTTGATAGATAACATAGACAACTTCTGATGGGTCAAATGGCTTTGCTAAATGGGTTTGATACCCAACCTCAAAAGCGCGTTGACGGTCTTCTTCTCTAGCATAAGCTGTAAGTGCAACAGCCGGAATGTTACAAAGTTGGGGATTACTCAGCGATCGCACCGTTTGTAAGAAAGTATAGCCGTCTTCATCAGGCATTCCAATATCGCTGATCAGTACGTCGGGTTGAAAGTCTTTGAGGAGACTCAACGCTTCTTGAACGTTTCCTGCACTTTGAACCCTTGCTCCCTGTTGCTCTAAAACGAATGTCATTAATTCTCGTGCATCCGTGTCATCATCTACGATCATTGCTTTAACTCCTTGCAAATTTAAATCAGTCGTCAATTGCTTGTGACTTAACTCATGATTTGCTGGAGTTACACGCATTGGTAGCATGATGGTAAAAGTAGAACCATGCCCTAATCCTGGACTATCCGCGTGAATCGTTCCCCCATGCAATTCCACCAGATGACGAGTAATGGCTAATCCAAGACCTAAACCGCTGTGCGATCGCGTAGTTGAACCGTCTGCTTGTCGGAAATATTCAAACACATGAGGTAAAAATTCCGGTGCAATACCGATACCAGAATCAGCGACTTGAATTTGCAGATGGGAATCAATCAGATTGACCTGAACTGTCACCTTTCCTGAAGGTGAAGTAAACTTGATGGCATTCGACAGTAAATTCCAAAAAACTTGTTGCAGTCGATTGGGGTCAGCCAAGATACCCTTAGACATTGTAGCCACGGCGAGATCAATTTGAATTGATTTTGCTGCTGCTGCTGGAGACAGGGTTTCGATTGTATCCCGAATCAATGCTATGATGTTGACGGGCTGAATATTAAGGTTAGTTTGCCCTCGAATAATGCGGGAAATATCCAGCAAGTCTTCGATTAATTGAGTTTGGGCGGCGGCATTACGCTCAATAGAATCTAATGCTCGTTGCAAAATTGTTGAACTGAGATTGCCCTTTTGGATCAATTTAATCCACCCAACAATAGCATTTAAGGGGGTACGCAACTCATGGGACAGAACTGCTAAAAATTCATCTTTGACTCGATTGGCTGTTTCCGCAGCTGTACGAGCTGCTCTTTCCTGTTCAAGCAAAGCGAGTCGCTGCACTTCAACCTGCTTGCGGATAGTGTTATCTACCGTTGTCATGACAACCCCGTAGATATAGTCATCTGCGTCATGCAGTGGAGCAAGCGATAGGCTAACATCAATGAGGCTGCCATCTTGCTTGAGATGCTGAAACTCTTGATTAGATACCGTACTATTTTGTAAAACGTGTGTGAAGCAGTTATCGAATTCTTCTTGCTGTGTTTCTGGAACGAGCGGTAAAGGACGGTCTATCACTGCTTCTGCTTGCCAACCGTAAAGTTGTTCAGCTGTAGTGTTCCAGGTTATGACTCGTTGCTCACGACTTAGCGTAATAATACCTACAGGTGATGCGTCAACGATCGCACGTAGCAAATCATCCGTTTGTTTCAGTGCCTTCGTTACCTTCTGCCGTTCCCGTCGCTCTTGACTTTCTCGCAAAGCGCGTTGAACAGCTGGACCTAATCTTTCTAAGCGTTGCTTCAAGACATAATCTGTTGCTTGCTGTTTTAGAGCCTCAATCGCCTGCTCTTCACCTAGAACCCCAGACACTAAAATAAAAGGAACTTCTGGGCAGATTTCCCTTACCAACTCCAGTGCTGCCATACCGTCAAACCCTGGCAGAACATAATCTGCCAAAATGATATCAGGGAGTGTTGTATTTAGATGTTGTAGAAAATCCTGACGATGAGCAACACGAGTTAGATAACTTTCAATTCCACTGTTCCTCAGTGTTGCCTCAATCAGTTCATGGTCTACTGGGTCATCTTCTAGCAAAAGGATTTGAACCATTGAGGTAGGCAAATGAACTTGCATTGGGACATTAACAAAGAAGGGCATGCGATCGCATTGATGAACAATACAGGGTAAGAGCATAGATTCTTGCCCTATTTTTCAGTATAGGAAAACTCCGTTTATTACACTACCTCCCTAAAGAAGGATGCTCTCAGATTTTAAGGCTTTATTTAAGATTATTTTGCCAATAGTCAGGGCAGGCTTGATTATTCGCCTAATAATGCAGTGTTATTGGTCAATTGGGCTGGAAACATCACTCGGAATCTATCAAAGGTAAGGAAAAATAAAAAGTTGCGCCTGCATCTATTTTTCCTTCTACCCAGAGGCGACCTCCATGACGGTGAATCACTCTTTGCACATTGGCTAACCCAATACCTGTCCCCTCAAATGCTTGAGCATTGGTAAGACGCTGAAATACGCCGAACAGACGCTGAGCATCATCCATGTCTAAGCCAATGCCGTTATCGCGCACAAAGAAGATTGCTTCACCTTCGCCCAACCTACTACCAATTGTAATCTCTGCCTGTTCACGGGGGCGAGTGTATTTGACAGCGTTTTCAATCAAGTTTTGCCAGACAACTCTGAGCTGATTGCGATCGCCACTAACCGAAGGTAGCGATTCGATTTGCCACCGAATATTCCGTCCTGCTAATTGAGGTTCCACCTGCCGTTTTGCTTCTTGCACCAGACGCTCCATATTGACACTAGAGTAGTGCATATCTGCTCGTCCAGTCCGAGAAAATTGTAGCAGATCGTCAATCATTTTGCCGGCACGATTGGTCAGTTCATTGATTTGCTGGAGATAGTGCAGAATGGTTTCGTCAGATGTAATTGATTGAAGTTGCTGCTTGAGGAGACTGACAAACCCATCGATCTGACGAATCGGCGTTCGCAAGTCGTGGGACACTGAAAAGGCAAACATTTCCAGTTCTCGATTTAGCATCTCTAAGCGAGTTGTTCGTTCTTTAACTCGCTGTTCTAGGGTTTGGTTAAGCGATTGTAGAGCAGTTGCCGTCTGTTTCTGTTCGGTGATGTCAGTAACTAGCCCATCAATTATAGTCTTACCATTAAGTTCTACCAGTGTCTCATTGATTTGTAACCACAGCAATTTCCCAGAGCCATCTACCCTGACTTCTCTATACCATTGTTCCTCTCTATTGCGCTCAATGTCGCTTAAAGCAAGATATTTCTGAAAAAACGTTTGTGCTTCAGATAATGAGTTTAGTTGGAACAATTGCAGCAATCCGTTACTAGCTTCTAGCAGTTGTCCATTGAGTGTTGAGCGAAATACGCCCACCTTGAGTTCATTCAGCAAAAATTGCAACCGAAATTCTAGTTCCGATGCTTTGCGACGAATTTGGTTATTGTCCCACACTGATCGAACTGCTTGAGCCAAACGGACAAAATGTTTTGGAGATTTGATTACATAATCATCTAAACCCGCTTTCATTGCTTCCACTGCCACTTCCTGTGTGCCGGAGTTAGTAAACATAATGATGGGGTAATTGGAATTGTGGGCTTTTACGGCACGTAGTACATCTAAACCTGTAGTCCAATTTAACTCATAATCAGTGATTACAAAATCGAAGTCGTCATCAGCAAATGCTTGATTTAGTTCAGTCCAATCTAAAGCCTCTTGAATGTGGATATCTGGGAACTCCCGCTTCAGTTCGCGAGCAATAAGCAGCCGATCATTTGGATTATCTTCAATCAACAAAATTTTTTGCAGCAATTGCTCTGACTTCATGAAACTACACTCAAGCCTATTAAATAAATCCACATAAATTTACAATATAATTTCATCTTTTATCCGCGTCTAACCTGCTGGTAAAACTGAGGGATATTCATTTAGCTGCAACCAATAGCTGTCCAAAGCTGCTATCATTTTAGCCAACATCTCGAATTTAACAGGTTTCACCAAGTAAGAATTCACCCCTAGGTCGTAGGAGAGATCGATGTCTAAACTTTCTTGAGAGGAAGTTAACACAACAACTGGAATTCGCTTGATACCTGGTTGCTGTCTGAGCCATTCCAAAATTTCGATACCAGAACGACGAGGCAACTTCAAATCTAGCAAAATCAGGGCAGGCAAGGGATAGCGATCGCGATCGGCGTATTCTCCTTCTCCAGCCAGATAGTGTACTGCTGCATCTCCGTCTTTAACAATCCGAATTGGGTTAGTCGCATTAATCTGGCGAAACGCTCGTTGCACAAACAAAATGTCATTTGAGTCATCTTCAACAAGTAAAATGCTGTATTCATTGATGTCCATCATTTACTCAAGCTCCCTCTTAGCCTGTATTTTCAGATAAACTACTGGTTGCGTTACTTATGCTTTGAGCGCTCAGCACTTACTGCTATCAGCCATCAGCTAAGAACTAATCGCAGAAACTGCTCTTAGCTCAACTAAAAGCTCAGTTTATTATTGTGCAAAGTATAGTTAACACTAAGGTTTAATCACAACTTCTATACTATGTCATAAACATTCATGCTGATGGGTACGCTAGCGTACCCAGAGCCGACTTACTCAATTTTGTGGTTAATCGGTTTGAAGGTCAAGTAGACGAGTATACTCAGATTTGACAATACTGTAACACTCACAGGCAGCCGATTCGAGGGCTTCTCGGTTCAGAATTTGGATGTGCCCCCGGTAGTAGTGAATAAGTCCTGCCTGTTGCAGGGTTCCTGCGGCAACCGTAATACTAGCTCGTCGGGTGCCGAGCATACTGGAAAGAAAGTCTTGAGTCAACTGCAACTTTGCTGACCGAGCAAAGTCCTGTGATTGTAAAAGCCAGCGAGCCAACCGTTCTTCGGTTGGATGAAATCGATTACAGGCAGCGGTCTGGCTAATTTGTGCCAATAATGCCTGAGTGTAGAGCAGCAATAGCTTTTGTAGCATACCGCCGCGCTCAAATTCTGCTTTCAAGATGGCTGCATCCAAGGCGATCGCACTACCTGCAATTTGTACAATGGCACGACTGGTTGTGTATTGCCCACCCAGATAGACTGAATAACCGACCATACCATCGTTCCCGATAATCCCTGCTTCGATAGTTGAACCATCTTCCATAATTTGCACTAGCGAAATCATCGACTGGTTTGGGAAGTAAACGGTTGCGATCGCCTCACCTGGTTCATACAGAATCTGCCCCAAAGTCAAACTAACTTCCCGTAAATAAGGCGCTAGGCGAAGGTATTCGGCTTTTGGTAGAAGAGCCAGCAAATGATTGAGCGGTTGTGATATGTTATACTCACTTTTTTTCTGGGATGTATCCATTGGTCGATGATTGTCAGAGTTCACTGAATATTCAGACTAATGGAGTACAGGCGCTGTTGCTCACGGCGTAGTAAAGCGTAACAGCTGCAAGCTGTCTGCTCTAAGGCTGGGCGATCAAGAATGGTAATTTCACCGCGCTTGTATTGAATCATCCCAGCTTGCTGGAAACGTCCTGCGACTTCTGTAATGGTGGCACGACGGGTTCCTAGTAGTTCAGCAATGTACTTCTGTGTCATTGAGAGATTATCCCGTTGCAGCCGATCCTGAATTGATAGGAGCCAACGAGCTAAACGTGGCTCAATGTGGTGGTGCGCTTGGCAGGCACCATTTTGAACAGTTTGAGTTAAAAATAACTGTAGATAGAGCAATAGTTGCTTTTGCAGAGATCCGCCACGCTCAAACTCCGCCTTTAATACCTCAGCATCTACTCTGAGTGCTCCATCTGCAATTTGCACAATTGCTCGACTGATTGTAGAGTGACCACCTAAAAGCGCCGGAACCCCGACTATACCTTCATTACCAATCAACCCAAGCTCGGTTACAGAATCATCCACTGAACTGACTAGCGAAACGAGCGCATCAAGCGGAAAGTACAAATATTCGATTGGTTCTCCCACTTTATAAAGCTCTTGCCCTAGAAATAGAGAGACTAGCTCTAGGTGGGGATGCAGACGCTGATATTCTGCCGTAGGCAACGAGGCTAGTAGCCGATTGTGCATGGCTATATCGGAGTTAGACATGGATCGAACACTATGAGTTACGCAAACAACTTCTGCAAAATCATTTAAGGTCGCTGCCCATCAGCAGAGTTCTTATATGAATAAAGTAAAAGATTGTGCTCAAACTAGAATCTTGCTTTAGGTAGATTGGTACGATAGCGTACAGATGGTGATTCAACTATTAGCAATTCGTCGAGTCGCAAGTGTTCTTGTTTATTCAAGAAAAAAATTTAGAAAAGTACATTTTTATTTATAAATCCTAAAAATTTCTTTAAAATGTATGATATATCATAATAAAGATGATAAAAGTGTCTGATCAATGGTATGCAAAAACTAAGCTTCGGTTACTTCAATAACTTAAACTTAAGCTTACGTGGCGTTAGTATTCTGGCAGTAGATGACCATGCTGACTGTCGCGACTTTCTTTCCATGCTGTTTCAACTTTACGAGGCAGATGCAAAGGTCGTCAGTTCTGCAAGTCAAGCATTTGATGTGTTTTTGCAATTCCAGCCCCAGATATTAGTGATAGACATTGCGATGCCTGTGGTAGACGGGTTTGGGCTACTTGAGAGTATTCGCCGCCTTGAAGCCGCTAAACAGAGTCAGCCCAAAACACCTGCGATCGCAATGACTGCAGTTGTCACCGATATGATTTGTCAGAAAACTTATCAAGCAGGGTATCAATCGCTTTTTCCTAAACCAATTGACATTGATGCGTTTATCGCTACAATTGCCAATATTACCTGCGCTGCCGCAAGGTGTTATCGATTTAGTTAGGTATGCAAGATTTTAGTGAGCTTTTGATTGAACGCTCTCAAACAATTGTTTCGCAATGGATAAAGGCAGTTGCTCAAAGCCGACAGATAAGTAGTGCAGATGGGCTGTCTCGCTCTGCTATTCGCAATCACATTGACCAGGTTCTGGCTGCACTCACAACCATACTAGCGCAGGATCGAGAAAGCGATGTGACTCAAATCATCTCAGCTAGTTTGTCCCATGGAAAATTGCGAGCGGCTCAAGGATTTGACCCAACTGAAATTGCTCATGAGTATCGTTTACTGCGATTAACGATTCGAGAAACAATTCAGGCAGAGTTAATGCAAGGAACAACGAAGGAGGTCGTGCGAGCGATCTCCATGATTGATGAAGTCGTTGATGCTGCGATTGCTTATTGTTTCGAGAGCTATGTCTCCGAACGAGTTGAGGAGCTCACTAAAATTCAACAACAGTTGAATTTGACGAATAAAGAATTAGCTCGCTTAGTTAAAGCCAGCCGGGACAACCTATCAATGCTTGCCCATGATATAAAATCACCTCTAGCCAGCATTATAGGTTATGCTGAACTGTTTTTGCGGCAACAGCGGATGCAGCAACGCGATACTGTTTTGAGCTATGAAGCGATTGAACGCATTATCCGTGCGGGACAACGGTTATTACATCTGATTAACGATACGTTAGAACTCTCGCTTACAAGCGATGGAGCGATTAAAATCAATCCAGAACAGATTTCGGTTTCAGAGTTATTGAGTAGCACGATTGAGATTATGCAACCTTTGGCGGTTGATCGCGGTTTGAAACTCAACTTAGAGATTGAAAATGCACCTGAAACGGTGGTGAGCGATCCGATTAAGCTCCAGCAAATTTTAATTAATCTGATCGGCAATTCGATTCAATATACTCAAGTCGGTAGCGTTAGTGTAACTAGTTGGAGTCTGTCACTTAATCAGTGGGCTGTTTCAGTCGCGGATACTGGGATAGGTATTGCATCAGACGATCAGTTAAAAATATTTAATCCATTTGTTCGTGCTCAATTTAAAACCGAGCTTCAACCCACAACAGGTTCAGGACTAGGATTAGCGATCGTGGAGCAGCTACTAAAATCACTTCAGGGCAGAATCTATGTCGCTTCCCAAGAGGGGGAAGGCTCAACCTTTACAGTTATTTTGCCAGTAACGCTGGCTTCATCTGAAAATAACTCATCATTTTGTGCTGAACCGTTAATTTAATCAGTTATTTGCCCAGTTAAGCCAACCGTAGTTCAATCCAAAACCGACTTCCCTGGTTGAGTGCTGACTCTACCCCAACCTGTCCACCCAAACGCTCAATACCCCGCTTAACGATCGCCAGTCCAATACCTGTTCCCGGATACGCTTCCACTCCGTGCAATCGTTCAAACGTTTTAAAAATTCGTGTCTGATGCTCGGGGGCTATACCAATGCCGTTATCTTCGACCCAAATCCGTACTCGTTGAGGATTTGCTTGAGAGTCACTACAAAGTAGTTCTTGTCGTTCTGCCCAAATCCTAACATGAGGCTGTACGTCTAGCGCCACAAACTTTAAGGCATTGCCAATCAAGTTACTCAATATCTGCTTGAGAACGCTGCGTTGAGCGTAGACGAGCGGCAGGTCTGACTCTATGTTAATCTCTGCCTGCTTAGTTTGTAATATTGGCTTTAGATCCACTAAGATGCTTTCCAAAATTGTATCAACACTAACTCGTTGCAAATGAATTTCCGCCCGCCCCATGCGGCTGTAGGTGAGTAAGTCCTGAATTAAGACATCTAGATGTTCAGCAGAAGTTGACATTCTGTGAATGTATTCTTTGCCCAAATCGTCCAAGGTAGCACTGTAATCTTCAATCAGTACTTGAGCAAACCCCTGAATTGCTCGTAGAGGTGCGCGTAGGTCGTGCGCCACTGAATAGGAAAACGCTTCCAATTCTTGATTGGCTTCCTCCAAAGCTTGGGTGCGGTCTCGTACACGCTTCTCTAGGCTGAGGTTAAGTTGATACAGTTCTTGCTCAGCTTGCTTGCGCTGGATCGCAGTAGTTAGCAAATTGGCAACGGCTTGTAAGAAATTGATATCGTCTTGAGTAAAATTTCGACGTTGAATGGAATGCGCTCCGAGCACTCCAAACGGGCGATTATCCTTCCCCTGAATAACTATACTCATCCCACTGATCACATCATGCTCCGTGAGTAGAGGGGGTCCACTGAATCGAGTTTCCGTTCGTAAATCTTTAACAATGACAGGATTCTGAGACAATAAGGTATACCCTGCTTGAGAGGTGCGATCAACGCTAACCATCGCCTGACCTACTAAACCGGGTTGCCAACCCACCCCCGCTCGTAAAAGCAGAGCATCACCATCCGGCAGCAGTTCCAGCACTTTACAGTACTCTACAGCTAAACTATCAGCGACTAGTCGAGTCGTTTGGTCAAATAATGCTGTTAAATCCAGTCCAGATAAAGCAGCTTGACTCAATTGAGTCACTACTGCCTGTTGCCCTACTCGGGTAGCAAGGGCTACTTTCGCCTGCTTGCGCTCTGTAATATCAGCTGCCATTGAAATTACTAGTCGTGTACCATGCGTTAACCGACCCAGTGGAGCCGAACTGAACAGCCAAGTCCTAGTCTCGCCACTTTTTGTTCTGACCTGAAACTCTCCTTCATCAATCCGCCTATCTAAGTTGTAGAGGCGATTGATCTGTATCAAAACATCGCTTTGACGTTCGCCATATGCTCGTTCTGTCCAGTCGGCAAGAGTATGAATCTCATCTACAGAATATCCTGTAATATCTGAGACTGCTTGGCTCATTTGGAGGATTTCACCGTCTTCCGCATGAATGATAATGGGAAAAGGAGCCTGTACAATTGCCCGTCGAAAGCGTTCTTCACTGGACTTTAACAGAACTTCAGCCTGCTGACGTTCTTGAATTTCTTTTCTTAATGCTTCGTTGGCAGCAACAAGTTCACTCGTGCGGCGAACAATTTGTAGTTCTAACGTTTCGTTAAGTTGATGTAATACTGCCTCAGCTTCCCGATGCTGGGCTTCATAGTGTTTCCGTTCGCTAATGTCGGTACAGGTGCCATACCAGCGAACAATTTGTCCCCGGTGATTCAGGGCTGGTTCTGCTTTGGCAAGATGCCAAACGTATACTCCATCTGCTCGCCGCACTCGGTATTCTGCTTCATAGCTTATTGCATTTGATACTGCCTTTTGCCACGAATCTAGAGTTGACTCCACGTCATCAGGATGCACAATTGATAACCAGCCACTACCCAGCGCAGTTTCTGGGGTTTGCCCAGTGTAGTCAAACCAGCGTTGGTTATAGTCGATCATGGTCACACCGTCCGCTTGTGCTACCCAGACGAGCTGCGGAATCGTTTCGAGCAGGGTACGATAGCGTCTTTCACTTTCTTGTAACTTAGTTTCAACCTCTTTGAGTCGAGTAATATCTCGTCCAACAGATTGACATTCTATGACACGTCCGTGTTCGTCATAAAAGCAGCGGTTGTTCCACTGGGTCCAGCGTACTTCTCCATTCACAACCACCCGGTTTTCGATGGTTACTTGGGGGTTGTTGCAATTCATGGAGTTAACTAAACGAGTAACTTCGGTGCGATCGGCTTCATAAATGACAGGTGCATAGCTTGTACCAATCAATTCGTTCCGATCTATGCCAAAATAACGACAGTAGGCATCATTCACATAAACAATGGTCGTATCTGCTAAATATCGGCAAATCAGTTCAGTTTGGTCTTCGAGAATAGCTTGATAACGCCACTGGTCTTGGTTATCCCAATCGGTAATATTTGATGAGTTTGGTTTATATTGCTGCTTTTCGTCGTAATTAGACGACAATAATGCTCCCAGTAATTTGACTAACTGAGATTGAAGATGCCTGATAATACTTATGACTTGTACTACCAACTTGACCACCCAAAGCTGTAACATCTGAGGAAGCACTACCGTCGCATTATTAATTATGCAATAGACTTTCTTGTTCAGATTCTTATTGCTGATAATGAACTGAAAAAATATTTGTGTCTGCTCGTCCAGCTTCAGGCAACTCATAGATACAAATCAGATGCTTTTCTAACTCCAGAATCTGTCGATGTCTGAAAAGGAATGTATGTTTACAATAACACGCTCAATCTACCATAACTCGCAAGCGAATGAATAAACACGTCAACACCCCACGGCTTCCACACTCCCGGAGGTTTTTAGGTGAAGCTTCTGGTGACAGAAGAAGGGTACAGTCGTACCCTGCGAGAAGACTCCGCCAACGCCCTTAAATCTTTTCCACCAGATGTCTTCGATTGGTCTTGGCAAAAGCTTGAAACCCTTGCTAGACTTTTGACTCAAATAAAACGCCTCTTACGGAAATCAGCACCGTGTTTTGAAAGCCTCAGCTTTTGCCAAAAAAACAAAAAACCTTAATTTACCGTAGAGGCTGAAAGCTTGATTTCTCGTAAAATGGCGAAGGTATTGTTTGAGATGCTAGGTTTCTGGAATTGGCAGTTTTGTGTCTCTAGTTTATCGTTGATTCTACCTGAAATCAGTAAATTTACTGTTTTTCCAGAATGGACAAATCATTCATATTTTGAGATTACGTGAATTTTCTCATAGGAATTGTCTATTAAATATGTTAAATAAGATGTAAGCGTTCAGCCGTCAGCTATCAGCTATCAGCTATCAGCTTTTATGAGCTATAGAAAGTATTCATGATGGTACCATGAAAGCCTAGAAAATGCCTGCAAACAGTCTTGAAAGCTGACTGCTGACAGCTAAAGTGCTGAACGCTGACAATAAGATTTATAAGATTATGCATAATTTTCTATCAATTGTTCACTATTTTTTTATCTTGATTTTTATGATGAGTTATTTATGTTAATTAATTATTAAACTAACCTGTTCTTGTCGTGTCTTGAGGAAAATTAATTCATAAGTAAAAGTTATAAAAATTTGAATGCAATATCTCAAATCTTATTTTTTCTATCAACTCAGTGAACAATGTGGTAATGCCAACAACAGATACAGATGGATATCTTGGAAAATTCTTGAACAATCGTTATTTAATCAAAAGCTTGATTGGTAAAGGAGGTATGGGTAGGGTTTACCTAGCAGAAGATGTGGCAAAAGCGGCTACACCAGTTGCTGTAAAAATCTTGTCCTTAAATTTGGTAAATCAGCAAATGTCGCAACGATTCACTAGAGAAATTTTTATTGGTGCTCAACTGGGTCGTAAAAGTAAACATATTGTTCGTTTATTAAGTTATGGAATGACTGAGGACAGAACTCCTTTTTATGTAATGGAATATCTTCAAGGGAAGAACTTAAAAGAGATTCTCAAAGTGAAGGATTTAACAATACAAGAAGTTATTAGTTTTTCCCATCAAATATGTTTGGGTTTGCAATGTGCTCATCAAGGAGTGAGTTACAAAGGAGATATATATCCTGTTGTTCATAGAGATATTAAACCAGAAAATATATTTATTACTGAAGATTTCAGAAATAATATTGTCATCAAAATTCTAGATTTTGGTATTGCAAAGTTTTTAACAGAGCGATCGGGAATGACGCTGACAGATTCTTTTATTGGTAGTCTTCCATATTGTTCTCCAGAACACATGGAAGGACGCAAACTATTAGATGTACGTTCTGATATTTATAGCTTGGGAGTTTTAATGTATGAGATGATAGCAGGAGAACATCCATTTTTTACAAAAACTCAATCCTTTGGAAGTTGGTATCAAGCCCATCGCTTTCAAGTTCCACCTGCGTTCGAGGAAGTGAATCCTGAGGTAAAAGTACCACAGGAATTAAGAAAGTTGGTGATGAAGTGTTTAGCAAAAGAAGTTCATGCTCGTCCGGAAAATGTCGGTCAAATATTAGAAAGTTTAGAACGAATTCAACGTCTTACTAATAAGTCTAGCGATCGCGAGAAAATCTATCAAGAATCTTCTCAAGTGCAATTAGTCCCTGTCACTTCGTTATCAGAAAAACTATGTTTAGAGAAAAAATGGCCTACAAATAAGCCACGAGCACCGATTTGTTTTCCCCATTTACTCCATACTTCACAAGGAACGCTACCAACTTTTTGGGCGATGTTACCAAAGAAAGAAATTACAAAATTTTTAAATCAAATTAATGCAACAGAATTTATTTGTTCCAAAAATTTACATCCTATGCTTTTATGGGTAACAGTTTTATGTGATGCTAAATTTGAACTCACCCGTTGGCTATCGTACTGTTTAGATTTACAAGATTCTAGAGGACAAAAAATAGTTCGTCTTTTAGCAGACGTAGGTTACTACCATTTACTTTTGTTTACTTTAGAAGAAGCATCTTATTGTAATAATGTAATAACTTTAACTCTTCCCGCTGTTCAACGCCAGCAACTGATAGATTTATTGAAAGATAGCCAACAATCTACATCTATAATTTCTTATCAAGAAAGTAAAAAAATTTTAAAAATCCAGTACGAAAAAATGAAACCGGATATTTTACAAAAGATAATTATTCGTCGAAAATCTGAGAAACTAGCTACTAAAAAATGGATATATAAACTATTGGATAAAATGGGATTTTTTTTTAACTTTAAATAAAATTTTTATTTTCAAAATTCATTTTATCAAAGATTCAATTTTTAGAGGTTGTCAGAGTGAATAAAAGCGCATTTGCATCTCCAATCATTACACAATTACTTGCCAATCGCTATCAATTGAAGCAGTTTATTGGTAGAGGTGGAATGGGAGAAGTTTTTTTAGCAGAAGATATTTTGCTAGGAGGAATATCAGTTGCTGTTAAATTTCTATCTCAAACTGTTTCAACTTTGAAAATGCAACAGGACTTTGCACGAGAGGCACGTATTTGTGCGGCTTTAAGTCAAAAAAGTATACATATTATCAGGGTGACAGATTACGGTGTTAGTAAAGAGGGAAAACCTTTTTATGTTATGGAATATCTTTCTGGTAAGAGTTTAAAAGATTTAATTCCTATGACCTTATCAATTTTTCTTCCTCTTTGTCGCCAAATTTGTTTGGGTTTGCAATGTGCTCATGAAGGGATGGAAATAGAAGGGAAAATTTACCCTTTAGTACATAGAGATATAAAACCTGCTAACGTCTTAGTTATTCCAGATCCAATATTAGGGCAATTAGTCAAAATTTTAGATTTTGGTATTGCTAGATTTTTAAATTCTGCAAATTCGATCCACACCACAAGTAAAAGTTTTCACGGGACTTTGCCCTACTGTTCTCCCGAACAACTAGATACTGGTGAATTAGATAATCGCTCCGATATTTATAGTTTGGGAGTGATGATGTTTGAAATGCTTGCAGGTGAAAAACCTTGGCAACCAGAAAGTGATTTGTTTGGTGCTTGGTATAAAGCCCATCACTTTGAACAACCTCGCAAGATAACAGAGGTTAATCCCAATGTGCAGCTCCCAAAAAAGCTCAATGACCTGATTATGGCTTGTCTTGCCAAACACCCAAGCTCGCGCCCCCAAAATCTTGCTGAGGTCTTACGAGTTTTGGAGAGTTTAGAAGCACAGGAGCAAGAAGAAAGGGAAGTAGGGAGACGGGGAGATGAAAAGAAAATATTACCCCCACTGTTGAATTTTCCCAGTCGCAGTTCTGGGTTAAGTTTTGCGGTGGAAGAAGCTTGTAGAAAACTGGAGTGGCCTCAAGATAAACCATTTCAGGAAATTGTTTTTCCTCATCTTCTTGAGACTCAACCCGGAGCGATCGCCACACTTTTGTTAATGATGTCCAAACAAGATATAAGCAGCTACGCTTTTTCTACCCGCTACAACCAGTTTATATTTGTGATATCTCCCCACCCGATGTTGTTATGGGTAACTTTACTCCATAACAGATCCCTCGGTCCTAAATGGCTACCCTGCTACTTAGATATGCAAAAACCCCAAAATCTAAAACTTGTTTGTTCCTTAGCTGAGAACGAACGCTACCCTCTCACTTTCTTCTCTTTAGAACCCCCCCATTCCTGCATCAGTGTTATGAGCTGTCATATCGAGCCAACTCAACGACAGTTATTGAGCGCTTGGATCGAGCAGAGTCAGCGCTTACCCATTGCAAATGCTGCTCAATTAAGCAAAAATCTGTTACGTCAGAAGTACAAGCAATTGCAATCTCAAATACTACAACGCTGGGGATTAGGAGTGTAAGTGTTCAGCACGTTTTTGATAATTTTGCTAAAATTTTAGAAGGAGCTTGCCTCGAATAATCTTTTTCCTAGTAGAGTCAGTATTATCTATCTACTTACTTTGCTAAAAATCAAATTCATCTGATTAATTTACAAAATTAATCGAGGTAATTACATATGAAATTAACAGCAACAGAAAAAGGCTTACTAATCCCTAAAAAACTATTAGGAAAAAACCAAGAATTTGAGATATTTCAAGAAAATGAAAAAAATATTATTATTATTAGTATCAAGCAAACATATTCTATCTGGGATTTAGGTTCAAATCCTGTGGAATGTGATGTAAAAGATGGTGCAATTAACCACGATCATTATCTCTATAATTCATTAAAAATATCTACTTTTTAGATACCAGCTATATTTTAGCTCTGGAAATCAAAAATGAAGATGCTCATCAAAAAGTATTACAAAATTGGGCTAATTTAATAAAAGCCAAACCTTTTTTAGTAACAACAACTGCAAATAACATCACAGTTTGCACGGTGTTTCCAAGATTACCGAAAGCCGAATCGAATTGACCATTCAATCTTCTATAGCTTAAGTTATTTATTCTCCACGTAAACTTGAAATGACGATGTATCAAAAAAATGTCTTACATCAGGTCATGTGAATTGATTTTTTATTGTTTGTGAGAAATCCGGGTAAGTAGCGCCACTATCATACACGAACCTATCCCACTAATGCTCAAATATGGTAATCTACTCTTGTACAAAAAGGGTGTATCTGTTTATGGCTGGACGTTTTGAAGGATTAAGCGACCTTGAATAGAAGCTTTTCAATGATGTATTCCCTGAAGAACCATCTCCCCCCATTATCCCAACTGTTCGCGGATGTATGACTTCGTTGGCAAATTCAAAAAGCTCTTGCATGAAAGAATGATTTCTTGTACAATTGCCACTTTATAAAACCTGTAGACAAAAATTACATGAAAATTATTCAAAAAGACACAGAGAACTTTCAATGTTTTATTGGTTTAAATGGGATAAACCACTCTCAGCCATGTAATGGTGGATTGAGAGTCAAAACCTATCTATCCGAGAAACATGCTTGGGAAGACTGTAGAAATTTATCCCTCGTCATGACCCATAAACATAGTATTTACAATACTGGTTTTAGTGGGGGAAAAATTGTGGTAGCGATTAAAGAAGAAGGTGTTTCTAAGCAAGATATATTGAGTTTTGTTGGTGCGATGCTAAACGAACTTAATGGTTTAATGTACACTGGCTGTGACTTAAATACCACGTTAGAAGACATGGAATATCTCAGAAATCACTGTCCGTACATTCTGGCATCTCTAGATTCTCAAGTAGATCCGAGTATTGCTACCGCATATGGAGTAGTAGGTAGTATTAAAGGGATTTTTGGCGACAATCTTCAGGGTTTAGTTTTTCTCGTTCATGGTCTAGGAAAAGTAGGGAAAGCTACTGCTTTAGGGCTTCAAGAGCTAGGAGCGAGTATCATCACCTATGACATAGCATCTCAACGAGCAGATATTCCTAATTGCCAAAATATTTCAGAGCAAAACAATTGGTGGGATGTTCCCTGTGACGTTTTAGTTCCCTGTTCCATCAGTGGTTTAATTACCCCTGAAATTGCCGCTAATTTGCAGTGTAAATATATTGTTGGCTCTGCTAATGTGCCTCTGAGCAAACCTCATGTACTAGATGCTTTACAAACAAAATCAATTACTTTTATTCCCGAAGCGCTTAGTAGTGCTGGAGCCATTATTTGCGACTCCATTGAATTTTATGCTCCATCAATTTTTCAACAATTAGAGCCTAAATATATTTATGCCTTTGTTGAGGAACTTGTTGCCGAAAAAATCCAACAGTTTTTACTTGAGATCAACAATAGTAAACTATCCTACGATCAGGTGATAGCCATCTTAATTTCAGTAGCAGAGCAACAACTAAAAACAGAACATAAAATGCAAGTTTTTTTGGCAGATTATGGGATAAAAACTGCATAACACTAACGATACGAAGAGGAGAAACAATGGCAATTTACATGGCATCTGACTATTCGCTTAACACATTTGGAGCGAAACTTTGTCTTGAAGCTGCTGGGGATTTAGTGTCCAAAGCAATTCAACCTATTCAAAATTATTCCCTGGTAACAATAGCTGATTATGGCATTGCCGATGGTGGTACTAGTCAGGAATTATGGCAAAAGGTTATTACTACGATTAAAAATCAGAATAGTGACGTTTTTGTTGAAGCGATATTTAGTGATTTACCCAGCAATGATTTTAATGCTTTAAGTAAAAGTGCCACCTTATTGATGCAGAACAATCAAAATCTTCTGGTTTCAATGGTTCCGCGATCATTTTATCAATCAATTTGTCGCCCCAATAGTTTAGACTTGGGTTTCTCATCCACCGCCATGCACTGGCTAAGTAAACTACCCAAAAATCTAACTAATCACACCCATGTTAATGCTTGTGACCAAATAGAAGACAAAGCTATTTTTCAAGCGCAGTCCCAGCTTGATTGGAATACTATTCTTCTGGCTAGATCTCAAGAACTTAAATCTGGCGGACAGCTAGTAACCGTCAACTTATCCACAGACGAACAAGGTCGCTTTCTAGGCAATAACTTGGTCGATTTTAATATGCACGATGTTCTTCACGAAATTTGGCAACAAATGCAGAGTGAGGGTGTGATTCGACCAGACGAATATGTGGGTGCTACATTCCAAAATTATTATCGAACTCAAGACGAGTTTACGATATGTCTTCAAGACCCTCAGAGCCAAGTTTATCAAGCAGGGTTACGCTTAGGAGATATTCGAACGGTACTAATTCCCTGCCCTTATCGGTCTGAATACGAAGATAATCACGATATAGACAAATTGGCTCTAGGACTCACCCAAACTATTCGTTCTTGGAGCGAACATACCTTCAGAAATGCCCTAACTAATCGAACCCAGGAAAACATTTCTGAGATTGTTGACCAGTTTTACCAAAGATTTACCGCTCTAGTTCGAGAAAACCCGAGTAAGTTTTCTATGGATTATGTACATACCCATCTTCGGATCTACAAAGAGTAGAGGGTGTTAAAACCTAGTATTTCACCGTGAGCATTTTTACTACTCCGGTATTTTCCGGCTGGGTATTGTTGGATGTGATGACCTAGAAAGTCAAATCCCGCATTACCATCCTCACTTAGTTCAGGGTTGAATGTGTGAGTTAGTCGGGTTTTTTCGGGTTTCAACTCAAGTCCTATGCCAGCTAACCATTCTGAGGTTATTGATTTCAGGAGCATACAAGGGGGTTACTTCGTTCCCGCTATCCATTGATTGAGTTCTTAGGGCGTGTCTCTCCACCGGGATAAAATCAGAATACTTACAGCTTGTTGATTCCATAGTGTCTTTGTAGTTTTGTTGCTTTATTTGGCAAGAGTTGATACTGGTCTGACGCATTCCCGACTGGCACTAAGGGGAGATAAATCAACAGATAGTGTCTGATCTAAAACCACCTCGGCAAGCAACTTGCCCAACAGAGGTGCAAACTTGAATGCTTGACCAGAGCCACCAGTAAACAGACTAATTTGAGGATATCCAGGAAGTTTATCCAACACAAATAGAGTATCCTGGGTCATAGTATAGGGGCTGCAATAAAGACCGACGCATTCCCCAATTCCCTCCCAATTATGACGTAGAAAGCGATCTAGTAACTGCACAAGCTCTGAATTTGGTTTCCGCACAAAGGTCTTCATCGTTTTGGTTCTTAGTTCTGGAGGACACCAATCAATCCCAACTTTGATCAGTGATGTTTCGGGAGTATGACAAGGAAATCCGTAGTATAATCCACCATCATTATTCTCTGGCTTTTCTTGTTGGAAACAAAACCATTGGGGAAAGCGATCGCGTAAAGCATTTTCTACCTTATAATGTCCCCATAACATAGGCCAAATTTCTAAATTGAGGGGATCTGTAAAGGAAGTTAGTAAATCATTAGTCCAGGCTCCAGCGGCAATAACAACTTGCTTAGCTAAAAATGTCTTTCCTGAATTTGTTGTGATTGCAACAGCATTACTATCGCTAGGATTAAGGCTAATAGTATTTTCTCCTATTTGAATAGATACACCATTAGCTTCTGCTTGAAATCTAAATAAATCAATAGCTTTGGCAGACCAAACCATACCAGAAGTACTTTCAAATAAACCAATAAAATCTGGTTTAGGTCGCATCGGCCAACGCTGTTGAAGTTGTTTGGCATTTAATGCTTCAAAGGGAATGCCTTTCTTTTCCATAACCCGACGAGCACCTGGAATACTACCTTCAATGGTTTCTTCATCCCAAGCTTCGCCGTAAAAAAGCAAGCCATTTTCTCTTAATAATTGACAATTATATTGAGTTTCAAGTGCGAACCACTCTTTCAGGCTTTGCTCTTGCAACTCGGCAAGATACTCATTCGAGTACATGCGGCGATACATACGTTCCTCACCATAGGAACTATTTTGAGGATTGGGGATAGAGTTACTTTCCAGCAATATGATATCGAGATTCTCTTTCTGACTTAAGTAGTAAGCTGTTGCCAGTCCAGCAACGCCACCACCAATAATCACAACATCTGCGTTAAAATACTTTTCGGTATCTGTCATTGGATTTCTGCCTTAGTACTTCATAAAGAGTAAACGAAAAAAATCATAAAAAAAACGAGATTTATTCGCATTGTCAGTACCCTCACTAGTCTGAATCCCATAGCTAATATTTCGTCGCTGCACCATAGTCCTAGCAGCTAACTCTGCAGGATTATTATGCAACGGCAAAAGCCGCATATGCAACAGAGCCTTTTGTATAGGAACTAGAAAAAAGTACATGAAAGGTCTGTTATTATTTTCAACCGTACATAATTATGTACGGTTTTCCTACCTTGTCATCTTGTCTACTTTATTTTAAAAAAAAGACCTTAACGAGAAAATAAAATACTTACCCTTGTGATTAAAAAAAGGGCTTGACAAGTTGATAGAGAGTTGTGCATAATGGAGAAGTTGGAAAAAACAAGGGACTGTAGTTCAATTGGTTAGAGCACCGCCCTGTCACGGCGGAAGTTGCGGGTTCGAGCCCCGTCAGTCCCGTAGGAAATTGTGAGCAGTGAAGTGCTGAATGTAGGGTGTTTAGCGCCTATTGTACATAATATAGTACTTAGTGCAGAGTTACATAAGTTTGTAGCGTTATGGTTAGTAGTTGCGGTGCATACGCTCTTTGCTCTACTACAAACCTTTATTATGATACGAATTTATGAAATGTGGTACTTGGTCGTTCCTTTGAACTGAAGAGAGAAAACTGTTGTGACTGCTAGAGTCCGTATTGCTCCGAGCCCTACTGGGAATTTACATATAGGTACAGCGAGGACAGCTGTATTTAATTGGTTGTTTGCCCGTCACGAAGGCGGTCAATTTATCTTAAGAATTGAAGACACAGACCTAGAGCGCTCTCGTCCTGAATTTACTGACAATATTCTCCAAGGATTGCGCTGGTTGGGACTGAGTTGGGATGAGGGACCATTTTTTCAAACGAAACGTTTTGAAATTTACACTCAAGCAGTACAAAGCCTCTTAGATAAGGGATTTGCTTATCGCTGTTATACGACAGCAGAAGAACTTGAGGCGTTGCGTGAAGCGCAGAAAGCCAGAGGTGAGGCTCCTCGGTATGATAACCGTCATCGCAATCTCACCCCAGAACAAGAAGCTGCTTACAAAGCTGAAGGGCGGAATTTTGTGATTCGGTTCAAAATTGATGATGACCGGGAAATTGTCTGGAATGACCTGGTACGTGGAAAGATGGTTTGGCGAGGTAGTGATTTAGGCGGTGATATGGTCATTGCTCGCGCTGCTGCGGACGGAATTGGTGTACCGCTCTACAATTTCGCAGTAGTGGTTGATGACATGGATATGCAAATCACTCATGTTATTCGAGGAGAAGACCATATCGCTAACACTGCTAAGCAAATCCTGCTTTATGAAGCATTTGACGCAAAAGTGCCAGAATTTGCTCATACACCCCTTATTTTGAATCAGGAGGGACGTAAGCTTTCTAAGCGGGATGGAGTGACATCCATTTTTGATTTTAAGAAAATGGGCTTTACCTCTGAGGCGATGGTGAATTACATGATGTTGCTGGGCTGGTCGCCACCAGACTCAACTCAGGAACTTTTCACTTTGGAGGAAGCTGCTACGCATTTTAGTTTTGAGCGCGTGAACAAAGCAGGCGCAAAGTTTGACTGGGCAAAGCTAGATTGGATAAATAGTCAGTATATTCACCATATGTCGGTGGATAAGCTGACAGATTTGCTGATTCCTTATTGGGAAGAAGCTGGGTATCAATTGAAAGGAAATCGCGATCGCCCTTGGTTAGAGCAACTCGTCACTCTCATTGGTCCAAGTTTGACTCGACTAACAGATGCAATAGATATGAGCAAACTGTTTTTCACTCAAACCGTTGAATTTAGTGAGGAAGCCATTGCACAATTGAAGCAGGAAGGAGCTGAAGCTACCCTTGGTTGGATTATCTCAGCTTTGGAGAATCAGTCTTTGAGTGCAACTACGGCTCAGGAAATGATTAAGCAGGTTTTGAAAGAACAAAACGTTAAGAAAGGCTTAGTTATGCGATCGCTCAGAGCGGGCTTAACTGGAGATTTGCACGGTCCCGACCTCATCCAATCCTGGTTGTTACTCAATCACATTGGTTTAGATAAGCCGCGTTTGCTCCAAGCTGTTGCACAAGCAAAAGTTTAGGGGTGTAGGGGTGTAGGGGTGTAGGGGTGTAAGGGTGTAGGGGAGATAAGAGAAATATATAACTATAACTAACTTCTAACTCCCGACACCTCATACCCCATACTCCATACCCCATACCTAGTCAAATACCCTCGCAATAGGAACTTTGTATGTAAAATTAACGTCATCCAAAGTACTTAATAAACACGTAATTAAAATGTTGAAAAAAGTAATTAACCGAGGGATTAAAGTATCTTTGGTGATAGCAATGCTGGCGATCGCAGCGGTGATGACTACCCCAGCTCGTGCTGAGGAAGACGACATACCACCGCCCATGTTTGGAGATGTAGTGATTGGTCGCAGGCTTTCTCCGGACCCCATGACAGTTCGCGGTATGAGTGGTGGTTCCATACCCGGAAGATATATTACTGGTAGGAGTGAAACCCCTACAGGTCCATGTAGTGGGTTTTTTGATGAAGAACCCGACCACATTATAGAGCTAACCAGTCAATTAGACTACCTAAAACTGCAAGTGGACAGCCCAGAAGACACTACCTTAATTGTGAAAGGTCCTGGTGGTAGCTGGTGTAATGACGATTTAGATGGTAAAAATCCCGGTATTGTTGGAGAATGGCTTCCGGGAATCTACAACGTCTGGATTGGTTCCTACAAAAAAGAGAAGTATCTTCCGTATACCTTACATATTACAAAAGTCAAGTAAAAGGGTATGGGGAAATAGGCAACGGGGAATTTTCACCACTCCCTATTCCCTACTTTCGCTTCAAGTACTGGTGAAATGAATTAAAATTAAGTTAAATTTAATTAAGATTCTTACTGGCGTCATGGGCAGCCATAGCGCTATGTTAGCTCTATGGAAAACCACATAAGACCTCAGCTTAAACAAAATGAATTTATAAACCATCACTAGAAAAGTACGGTCAGACAACCCGAAACTAACGCTTGAGGAGGTATCTGTAACGATGCGACATGAGAATGTAAGACCTGTTAAAAGGTCAAAAGTTGTACAGATAAGCTATGAAGCATCTGCACATTGTAACTTTTGACTTCTTATAAGGCAGTCTCAGCCCAAGAACCCATCTAACTGGGAGTGTCAATAGTTGTATCAGCATCTAGAGGCAAAACACTGATGAAATTTTCCTGGAGAGTGCTACTACTCTGGACATTGCCAGCATTGGTAATCGGCTTTTTCTTTTGGCAAGGGGCATTTTCTGGCGCACCCGCCGATATGGGTAGGAATGCAGCTAGTACCCGTATGACCTATGGTCGTTTTCTAGAATATTTAGATGCCGACAGGGTCACCAATGTGGATTTATATGAAGGTGGTAGAACAGCAATTGTAGAAGCTGTCGATCCAGAACTTGACAATCGCATACAAAGAGTGCGGGTGGATCTCCCAGCCAGCGCTCCTGAGTTGATTAAAAAGCTAAAAGACAAGGAAGTGAGTTTTGATGCTCACCCAATGCGGAACGATGGAGCTATCTGGGGATTGTTGGGTAATCTGATTTTCCCAATCTTGTTGATTACCGGCTTGTTCTTTTTGTTCCGCCGCTCTAGCAACTTACCAGGTGGTCCCGGTCAAGCAATGAACTTTGGGAAATCCAAGGCTCGCTTTCAAATGGAAGCAAAAACGGGAATTAAGTTTGACGATGTAGCGGGTATTGAAGAAGCGAAAGAAGAACTACAAGAAGTTGTCACGTTCCTCAAACAGCCAGAAAAATTTACGGCTGTAGGCGCACGCATTCCCAAGGGAGTGCTACTGGTTGGACCTCCAGGAACGGGTAAAACTCTTCTAGCTAAGGCGATCGCTGGTGAAGCGGGTGTCCCATTCTTCAGCATTTCCGGTTCCGAATTCGTGGAAATGTTCGTCGGTGTCGGTGCATCCCGCGTGCGTGACCTGTTCAAGAAAGCAAAAGATAACGCCCCCTGTATCATCTTCATTGATGAAATTGACGCCGTAGGACGGCAAAGGGGTGCAGGTATCGGTGGCGGAAACGACGAGCGGGAACAAACCCTCAACCAACTGCTCACCGAAATGGATGGTTTTGAAGGTAACACTGGCATTATCATTATTGCCGCTACCAACCGTCCTGACGTGCTAGACGCAGCTTTGTTGCGTCCCGGACGTTTCGATAGACAGGTGATTGTAGATGCACCCGACATCAAAGGTCGTCTGGAAATTTTGAAGGTTCACGCCCGTAATAAGAAACTGGACCCTAGCGTTTCTTTAGAAGCAATTGCTCGTCGTACACCAGGATTTACTGGTGCTGATTTAGCGAACTTGCTCAATGAAGCTGCAATTCTCACTGCTAGACGCCGTAAAGAGGCTATTACTCTGACGGAAATTGATGACGCAGTCGATAGGGTTGTTGCTGGTATGGAAGGTACACCCCTGGTCGATAGCAAGAGCAAGCGTTTGATTGCTTACCATGAAGTTGGACACGCGATCGTCGGTACTCTGCTCAAAGACCACGACCCCATGCAAAAAGTGACCTTGATTCCTCGGGGACAGGCGCAAGGATTGACTTGGTTTATGCCTAACGAGGAGCAAGGGTTAATTACTAGAGGTCAACTCAAAGCCAGAATTACTGGTGCTTTGGGTGGTCGTGCAGCAGAAGACATCATCTTTGGTGCGGCAGAAGTTACCACTGGTGCTGGCGGTGACCTGCAACAGGTGAGTGGAATGGCACGTCAAATGGTTACACGCTTCGGAATGTCTGAGTTGGGTCCTATTTCTTTGGAAAGCCAAACAAGTGAGGTTTTCTTGGGTCGTGACTGGATGACTCGTTCTGAGTATTCCGAGGCGATCGCAGCTCGTATTGACAACCAAGTCCGTGCGATCGTAGAAGATTGCTACGAAACAGCAAAACGGATTGTCCGCGAACACCGCACTGTCATGGATAGACTGGTAGATTTGCTGATTGAAAAAGAAACCATTGACGGTGACGAATTCCGTCAAATTGTGGCTGAGTACACAACTGTACCTGAAAAGCCACAGTATATGCCCAGTCTTTAAGGGACTTCCAAATACAAAAGCATCCAAACATCTCTTGTGGTACGGGCGTCTCGCCCGTCATTGAGCAAGGACATATCGCCCGTCATTGAGCAAAAACGTCTCGCCCGTCATTGAGCAAGGACATATCGCCCATCATTGAGCAACAATGTCTCGCCCGTCATTGAGCGAGAGCGGGCGAGGACGCCCACCCCACAAGATGAATACTTTATTTCTTGAAAGTCCCTAAATCCCTACTATAGGCTTAACAACTGTTTACTGTTTGCCCATAAGACATATTAGAAACCCGGTTTCTTGAAGAAACCGGGTTTCTCTGGTTTCACAACAAACCGAAATTGCATAATATTATAAATAAATATGAAGGCTTTGTCTCAATGAGTTTGTTTGTTTCTGCGGTGGGACTTCTCCTTGCACTACTGGCACTCTTACTCGCATTGTATTTAATCACCGCTCGTCGTTATCAATCATCTGACTCCGTAGCCAATTCCTACGACCAATGGACAGAAGATGGTATTTTGGAGTTTTACTGGGGGGAACATATTCACTTAGGTCACTATGGTTCGCCACCACAACGTAAGGATTTTCTAGCTGCTAAATCTGACTTTGTGCATGAAATGGTGCGTTGGGGTGGTTTAGATAAATTACCCCGTGGTACAACCGTCTTGGATGTTGGCTGTGGAATTGGCGGTAGCAGCCGTATTTTAGCAAAGGATTATGGGTTTTCGGTGACAGGGATTACTATCAGTCCGCAACAAGTCAAGCGTGCTCAGGAGTTAACCCCTGAAGGACTTGATGCAAAGTTTGTTGTTGATGATGCGATGGCGCTTTCTTTTCCCGATGCTAGTTTTGATGTAGTTTGGTCAATTGAAGCTGGACCCCATATGCCCGACAAAGCGGTTTTCGCCAAAGAGTTAATGCGGGTGCTCAAGCCTGGTGGAGTGCTGGTTGTGGCTGATTGGAATCAAAGGGACGATCGCCAAAAGCCGCTAAATTTCTGGGAGAAACCAGTCATGCGACAACTGTTAGATCAGTGGTCTCATCCCGCTTTTTCCAGTATCGAAGGTTTTTCTGAGCTTTTGAAAGCGACGGGATTGGTTGAGGGGGAGGTGATAACAGCAGATTGGACGGAACAAACACTTCCTTCTTGGTTAGATTCTATCTGGCAAGGGGTGGCTCGACCTGAAGGTTTGGTGCGTTTTGGTTTATCTGGTTTGGTTAAATCTGTGCGGGAAGTACCTACTCTGCTACTGATGCGGCTAGCATTTGGCACAGGTCTTTGTCGCTTTGGGATGTTTCGTGCAGTCAGAGCTGATTCACTGCGTCAATTAACAGAGAAAGTTTCAACCGAAACCGCTCAAGTTTGAGAATTGACTACAATACATAGCAATCTTACTCCCTTTCCGCCCGTTCGCCGTCAGGCGTTCCCGTAGGGTAGATTACCTATTTAAATGAACCGCAAAGACGCAAAGAGCGCAAAGAAAGAGGAAAAGCAGATCGGTAATCTTATAGCGAGAAGGGAGTAATACTTGGAGGTTTTGCCCTAAATTAAAATTTGGGCGCTCAAGCTAAAACCCGTTAAAACGGGTTGAAAACCATATACAGTCAGATAAATCTGACTTTAGCTAAAAGCGTTGAAATTTATTTCTTGGCTCTATCCCTTGCAGTATTGATAGCAATCCTAAATTATTCGTGAAAAGTGAGAAACCCGGTATCTCCAAGATACCGGGTTTCTATAGTCTCTTAGAGTTGTTGAAAATGGAGGCAATATACAATTAAATGTACGTTGATATAAAATATATTATTTACAAATTTTCATTCTACCTTAAACGAAAATTTACAATCTCAATATATTTTAATGTTATGTTCTTTCTCTAAATTTAAATTAACATACAGTCAACGTGAAATCGTAACTCATTACCCG
Organism: Scytonema sp. PMC 1070.18; assembly: GCA_035967975.1. GTDB lineage: Bacteria > Cyanobacteriota > Cyanobacteriia > Cyanobacteriales > Nostocaceae > Scytonema. Next base: position 12,668 of record JAWQFQ010000002.1, on the reverse strand, counting down.
GACATGATATAACTTGTAGCAACTTTATTTTATTAATCTCAAAAGTAAAAGCTATGGCAATCAAATTAATTCTATTATTGTTAGCTATAGTATTAATATATACTATATATCGTCTGGTTTTCAAAAAATCGACTAAACCCACTCTATCTAACTACCAAATTTTTTCCAAATCTCGATTATTTCATCCCGAATACTATCCCCTCAATCGCACTGTTGATTCTAGACATTACCAACCAGTAGCCGAATGGAGTGGTCGGCTGATTCTTCCACTGAAAGATCCAAACGGGGAACCTTTTGTAAAATTTGAAGTCCACAATGCTCCTGCAACACATCAATATCTGATTGGTAAAGTAGTTACCCTGAAGTGGAGTTCCAATCATGAGGTGCAGGAGTATGTAAAACAGGTGACGATGGATGTCAATTTTACAGAGAAAGCTAAAAAGAGTCACAGAGGGGGTAAGGTTCATCCGGTCAGATTGGATGGGTGCTCTCAGGTTGACCCTTTGGAATCTCTTGCAGGTGCTAGACCAATTGATGATGTTTACGTTAAGCTCAACAATCCGATTGTTGCTACTTATTCTCAGGATGAAGTAGAATTGAGAATTGAAAAAGAACCCATACAAGTGACGGGTCGTTTTGTTGGTTTAGTGAAAATTGAAGAGAGAAAAGCACCAACAAGTGATTATTTTATCGTCCGTCACTATAACAAAGCTACCAAATCTTTTGCAGATGGCGATCGCGAAGTCATCCACATTCCTCAAGTTTTAGAAGATCAGCGTGGTGTTCCTCGTTCCACAAATTACCATCTTGAAAAATCTCGGTTTAATTCCCAAGGTTGGTACATCTATGGTGCGCCTGATGCGACTGGAATGTTTGTCGTGCAAGCTATAGAACCTCGTGCATTATTTCAACTAGAACCCCAACAAGTCATTTCAAATCCAACTGAAGCTCATACATACCTCCATCATAAGATGTGGGCGAATATTAAAGCCCAAAAAGGAAAAATTTCTAGTATCCTCTTAGCACCAAATGCGGAAACAGCAGAAGCTGCAATATCCCAGTGGTGCTTAGGAGACAAAGCACTGTTAATTCACGCCTTTGGTGGGATTGGTGGAAAGAAAGCTGAAAACCGATTTTCACCTCTTGTCACTGGTCACTTTTGTTATGGTGTAGCCGAGGTTGTCAAAGACTTATTTACCGATGAGTTACGCTTTGATATTATTTACTACCAAGTCTATACCCATAACACAAACGCTATTCTATCCGGGGCGCAGAATTGGGCAACATATATGGGGTCTTTATGGTTGGGATGGTTAGGAAACCGCCCTGTTAGCGATATTTTAGTTAAGTTTGCGCCAGTCACGACTGATTATGATTTTGGTAAAGTTAAGTTATCTCCGTTAGAGGTATTTATCCGTGAAATTACAGAGATGATGGCACGATATCGTGTTGGTGATGGAACAGGTGCATCATTGATTACTCCTGCGACATCTTGCGTTCAAGATTCAAATCAAGCCCTTTATGTTACCATCCGGCGTATAGAACAAATGGTCGTATCGAACACAGCTATTTTGGAATACATAGAACGTAATCCCGATACACCACAAGTAAACAATTTCAAAGCATTAATTGCTTTAGGTAAGGTTTTAGAAAAGCAATTGGTTCCTTTAGGAGTGTTGCGTCTTGACTGGGATAAAAATATCCGGAATTTGTCAGGGACTGGCGATGATTCTAATCTTTTCACTGCCATCATCAAAGCGTTGAGTAGCTGGCGAACTATCTTACCGAGAACGGGACAAGATACTATCGCCAAGATTTTTCTCCAACAGGGAGCAGATGAGTGGGTCCTCAGAACAAATCAAGTGGGTGGTTTTGACCCTGATATTAAACCACTTGCACCCACTGGGATTTTAGGACGTCTGATGAATTGATATTGATTTTTGTAAGGGAAAGTGTATGACTATCGAACAAGCTATTGTCGAAAATTTGCGTGATTTACCGCCAGAAAAAAACAGGAAGTACTGGACTTTGTTCAATTCCTTAAAACAAAAAATTCTCCCAAGGGTCATCGTCGTACTATTAAAGGACTTTGTGCCGATTTAGGGGTTGTCATGGAGAACGTTGCCAATTTAAAAGGAGTAGGTGGTGGCACACTGTATCAAGAGATCGTCCAACGTATGGAAGCTAGTGGCTACGAAGTGACAGTGGGGGTGCTTGTGGCTGCAGACTATGGAACCCCTCAGTTACGGCAGCGGTTATTTTTCTTAGGAAGCAGAAAGGGATTGGGAAAAATTCAACTCCCGTACCCCACGCACAGTAGCACCCCTGATATGTTTACCCAGCCGTATGTAACGGTAGGAGAAGCATTTAAGGGGCTTCCTGCGTTACCGTAACCTCGCTCGCCATAACAAAGTCAACGTGAATTCGACAAACCAAAAAAGCTCAAAAAGCTTGCTTGATGAGAATTTGAAAAACAGGGCTGGTAGCTGATTGAATCCAAATTAGTCCAAACTCTAGGATGATAGAAATTCGCTCAATAAAAAATGAAACAGAGTTTAATGATATGCTTTACCAAAGGTGGCTTGTTCTGAGAGCACCTTTGGGTTTACCAAGGGGAACAGAAAAAGACAAGTATGAAGACAGTGCCTTTCATCTAGTCGCCCTTTGGGAAAATCAAATCGTAGGTTCCGCAAGATTACGCTGTCTCTCAAAAGAGTTGGGAAGCATTGCTTATGTTGCTATCCTGCCAGAATTTCAAAATCAGGGTATAGGCACTAAGCTTATGCAGAAATTAATTGTAACTTCTGCTGAAAAGAATCTCAAAACTTTGAGAGTCATGGCAAGAACCAATGTTGTAAAGTTTTACAACCACTTGGGATTTATAGCTGAGGGGGAACCGTTTAATTATTTAGACACTCCACACATTTTTATGTACTATAAGTTACAAGTCGATTCTCAATTGGTAAAAGACTGGTAACAATGTACTTTACAAATGTTGACTTTTTGCTTGCATGGCACGAACCTTTAAGATGCAAAGTCTTTGTATCGTCTTTGAGAAGTATTCCTTGGTAAGTGTGTAGAGAACCATCTGGTTTCTCAAAAGACAGTTCCGCATGAATTTTACTGGCGTCTGCATTTTGCTCAATGATTCGACCTGCAACTTTGTAATCAAACCAATCCCATCCATAGCGGAGAATGAGTTCTCTTTCCATAGTTTGAAGAGGATATGGTAAGACCCCCCAACCCCGATAGACTTTATTCAGGCATTCAATATTACCTGTTCGAGTGAGAATTGATTTGAATGATTTTGAATCGAGAACACCGTAGTACCTACCTTCTGGTAAATCTATTGCTGTAGGTGCAAACCGATGTCCACCAAAGTGGCTGGACTTCCATACACGGATATTATTCAATCCCTGTTCAGAAATGGTATTAGTGGCTTCGTAGTAGAAAGGATTCCCGTACTTAGCACAGCACTTATCGTAGCTACCGTGAGTACAAACTAGAATATCTCTAGTTGCAGTGGCTTTTATTTGATTGTCAGGAACTTTACCCCACAACCATTTTCTAATCAATGTAGCAGCTTGCTCTATATTTTCTAGCTTCCATTCTTGCTTGCTATATCCGTGACCGAAGTCCTCTTTCCTGTGATAAATCAAAAGAGTTGTACTGTCTACTTTGTGCGATGAATCATTGCTAATCAAAAGGAACCTTATGGGTACTTTTGCTTGTGTGACTTCCTCTACTAATGTTCGCAAATTTTCTGGAACCCATTTAGAGTGAAAGACTTCAGCAGTCCATGGAGTGGGACACTCAATTAAAATGTAGGTTTGGTAATGAGTCGCACTGCCAATAATATCTTCTCCTGCTTGTCGTGAAGAATCCGAACAAAAGAAAGTGTTCATTGATGATGGTGTACTGATTGGTTTACGTGAGTGATTGCAATACAACTCGGATAAGCGATGCAGGAGAAACCATGTAATTGTTGTAGGGGCGAACGGCTGTTCGCCCTTACCCATGTATTTGTATCACCAAAAAAGTGAAACGGTATTACCAGGTTTGGTGGTATCTCAAGTATCCTTAACCGAGCAGTATTGCGAGTAATTGGTGTCAACAAAAATGATGCTGTCAGTTACCAGTCGAGACAGCAAAGGAGCAATATCTATCTCCCAGTCGTAATCTGGTAGCCAACTTATTACGTCATTACCAGTAAAAGTCTCTGTAGTAAATAATTTTTCCACAGTAGAAATATTTACACCCTTTAGGGATACTTCTTTTCCTGCAACAAGAACTTTGTATCCACTACAATCTGGGAGTTCAGAAATTTTTACTCGCTGAAACTTACTATTTCTGAACTTGGTTTCTGTACCCTGAGAAAAGATATTGAACCCTGCTTGATAAGGTAGAGAGTATGTCGCGAGTGGTTTGCTCAAGCTATCTAAATAGCTTATATATTCATCATATATCTTATTAGAAGAAAGATAGTTATTTAAGTTAATAATTTGATTATTTATATAGCTAGCGGCAGCATCTGTGTCCAGACGTAATGGCATACTTTGACGCCACTGTTCTGAGTCGCGCAATTTGTCAACTACCCATTCTAGGAAATCGATTCCCGTCTTGCAATGCACTCCTAAAGTTAGATGTAGCGACGGTTCATCATTCGCTTTTGCATAATGCCAATGTCCACGAGGAATATACAAGACATCTCCCGGCTTAAGGACGCAAGTTAAGTAAGGTTCCTCTTGGGGGGGAGGCATTGTAGATGATTTTTGATTAGGTAAAGGATACTTAAATGTGTCGCGAAATACAAACCAATTTTTTGTTCCCTCTATCTGTAATATAAAAACTTCATGAGTGTCATAATGAGAAGAAAAACCCTGTCTTTGTGGTGAAGAATAGTAAGCGTTGATTTGTACACCACATCCCAAATCATGCTTGACTTCCGAGGTAAAATTTGCTAACTCAGGAGTAAGTTTATGCAATCCATTAAGTATGAGAGTTGCTCCATCTTGACACTGTTTAATGAGATTGGTATTCGCATTAGCATCTAAAACTTTTTCATCTAGAGCGAAACGTAAGTCTGGATACTGGAATTGATGAAAGTTCAAAAGATAATTCAGCTTTTCCCAAGAAAATAAGTGAGAAAATTTATGATGACTCTCACTAGATATGAAGACGGCTTGAGTTGTCCAATTCTTACTTAGGAAATCTTCGATAGTATATGGCTTTAATATATACTTTAGTGAATCCATCTTGCTAACTTTTCTCAATAAAAAAACACAATAATTCCATCGTAAATAAGGAGATAGGAACAGAGTTGCTGTACCTTGCCTCCTTACTTTTGCATCTTGCTTTTCTTAGTTATAGCTTGAGTGCAACTAACTAGCAACTACTCATTAGTCAGGTCACCACCATCAGAATCGGAATTTAACTGAGTAGCAGGATTTATACTGATAGGTTTTACAGATATTTCCTTTACCTCAATCTGGATTCTGCTCTTACGCAATTGTTTTTCGGTAGAAGCTACAAGATTATTCGACATAACGTAATCTCCTGATGTTTTACTTTTGCTAGCATCCCGAACAAACCCTTTGTATTGCGGATTGGGTTTCTTCTAGGTGTCTGTTTTGACTTTAGCGGAACTCATTCTCAAAAGCAACTAGTTGATAATAATTTCTATTATTGCTAAAATATTCTACTTCTTGTGGAAGCGGGCGTCCCGCCTGCCTTTGCATTTAGGTATAGATACTCCCGAACCAATACTGCAAGGGATAGCGACAATAAGAAACCCGCTAACTTCTGCGAAACCGGGTTTTTAGGATTTCAGTATCGGCGCTCTAGTATTACAACGAGAGATTGAATTTCGTGCGATCGCGAACCTTTGTTCCATAAGTTTTAGGGCGATCGCCTTAAACTAGAATCAGTGTCTGTAATCAAGATTCTTTCGTCAAAGTCTCGTTGTAGTACTAGGACGGGCGGGACGCCCGTACCACAAGAGATTTTTGGAGAATTATTTTTTTGGAAGTCTCTAAGCGCTTTCTGCTGTTAGCGATGAGCAGTCTTTACGAAAATTTTACATTTCTCGTTTTTATGAAAGTTTACCCACGACTGCGATTGGATATTAGTTTCTCTGACTTAGCTGCTACTCTCTTTTCTTTCTTAAAGTTTTCTGACAAAAGTGAGAGCATTGCTAAGATTGAATCATTTTGGCAAGTTGATCAAGAAATTTTAGTTACCTTTTCCGTTAGAACATCCCTTGACTTATTACTACAGTCCTTAAATCTTTCGCCAGGTTCTGAAGTTTTAATCAGTGCTGTCAATATCCGAGATATGGTGGAAATTATACAACGTCATGGACTCGTTCCAGTTCCTGTTGATATTTCCTTAGAAACCTTAGCTCCATCAGTAGAATTATTGGAAAAATTGGTTTCAAAAGAAAGCAAAATACTGCTGATAGCACACTTTTTTGGTGTCATTATTCCTTTACAACCGTACGCTGAATTTTGTAAAAAGCACAATCTTATTCTCATAGAAGACTGCGCTCAAGCATTTGCAGGGGAAAAGTACTACGGACATCCGCAAGCAGATGTCAGCCTTTTTAGTTTTGGAATTATCAAATCATCTACTGCTCTAGGTGGTGCGGTAGTGTTAGTGCGGGAGCAAAGCCTTGCTGAAAAAATGCGAGTTATTGAGCAGCAATATCCTAAAAAAAGTGAACTCTGGTTCTTAGCAAGAGTTTTGAAATTTTTAGGTTTGAAGCTGATTTCAATTCCCTGGATATACTGTCAGTTACTCAATATTTTGCAATGGTTTCGTTTTGATGTAGAGTCCACTGTCAGAGCCACAACAAGGGGTTTTTCAAAGGGAGACTTATTTAGTAAAATTAGATACCGTCCTCCTAATCATCTACTATGGTTACTAGCCTATAGATTCAGTCATTGTCAAAATTTTTCTTTACGAGAAGCGACAGCAAGAAAATTTCTGAGTCTACTTCCAGCAAATATTGCTGTTCCTGGTTCTCAAGCTGCTTATAATTCTTTCTGGCTTTTTCCGATTCTACTACCTTCAATGAGTTTGCTTCCTACGATGCTTAGACAAAATGGTTTTGATACTGCGATAGGAAGCACTAGCCTATTTCTCATAGAGCCTACTGCAACTCATGCAGAAAATCTATTACCAAAAAATGCAACGTATCTTGTCGAGCACCTTCTTTGCTTACCTATATCTCCACATTTACCGGAAAAAGATTTACAACGGTTGGCTAATTATATTTACACAAATATTTTGCTCTTTTCTAAGAGTTCCTCTCAACGAATCTTTAACTCTTCGGTAAAAGAAAAAGGACGAAATTGATCGGAAAGATTAAGTTTGTTTCCATCTGCTAGCCTTGTGGGGTGGGCGTCCTCGCCCGCCCCCGGTTGTGACGTCTGAGATAGACGTACCACAAGAGATTGTTGATTACTTTTTGATTTGGAACTTCCTTAACCCATTAAAATTAACACGGGTTATCTTTGAACGTCAGCGACTTCCTTGGGAACTCCAGATGTCAAGATTTCGTGACCTGTTGGTGTGACTAAGACATCGTCTTCAATGCGAATACCAATCCCAACCCAACGGGGGTCTACTTCTGGTTGGTCTTCTGCTGGTTTGGTGTCTGGTACGATGTACAGTCCTGGTTCTACTGTCAGCACTTGACCGGGTTGTAGAATTTGTGGTTTATCGTCTCCGTGTTGGTAAACCCCAGCGTCGTGAACGTCTAAGCCCAACCAGTGACTGGTACGGTGCATATAATATGGTTTGTATTTTTCTTCTTCTATTAACTTGTCAATTTCTCCTTTGAGGATTCCAAGTTCAACTAAGCCTTCGACAAGGATGCGGAGAGCGGTATCGTGGATTTGTTTGTGGGGGTTACCGGGTTGTACTTGTGCGATCGCCTGCTTTTGTGCTTCTAAAACCAGCTCGTACAGTATCTTTTGTTCTGATGTAAACCTTCCGCCTATGGGAAATGTACGGGTAATATCGGAGTTATAGTAACCGTAAGCACAACCTGCATCTATCAATAGTAACTCGCCGTCTTGCATTTGCCGATTATTTTCGATGTAGTGCAGTACACACGAATTGACACCAGATGCCACAATGGAAGGATAAGCTGGTCCCAATGCACCCCGCATACGAAAGATATGTTCGATTTCTGCTTGAACTTCGTATTCGTAACGCCCCGGTTGGGTAAATTTCATCGCATGATTGTGTGCTTCAACGGCGATATCAGCAGCTTGACCCATTAATTCCAACTCTGTTGGACTTTTCACAAGTCGCATACTGTGTAGAATGGGACCTGTATCTTCTATAGCAATAGGTCCTGTACCCCGCTTGGGATATGTCCGCATCAAACTTTGCCAATGGCGGAGGACTTTATCATTAAAATTGCGATCGCGTCCGAGATGATAGTAAATGCGATCGGCTTTTTCTATATACTGTGGCAGTTTTTCATCCAGTTCAGTCATGGGGTAAGCTTCATCTGCACCATAGACTTCCTTCGCCGCATCTACCCCACACAGGTAACCACTCCAAACTTCTTTTTCCCTGTCCTTGGGTTGTACAAATAAGACAAACCGATGTTCTGAGTGATGGGGTGCTAAAACGGCTACTGCTTGTGGTTCGTTAAACCCAGTCAGATAGTAAAAATCGCTATCTTGGCGAAAATTGTACTCAACATCGTTGTGCATAACCGCTGTTGGCGCACTGCGAAAGATTGCGGTACCATTACCAATTTTTGCCATCAATTGTTCGCGGCGCTGCTGATACTCTGCTTGCATAATTATTTGCGTGTTTTTTTCCTATTGTCTCAAAGAAAAAAATTTCTGTGTAGAATGTGTGAATTGTTTGTGCTATCTCAGTAATTATTCTACTTTTGATAGATTTTTTGTATTAACATAAAAACTACTGTATATGAATTTCGTGTCTTCCGTCTACTGATAGGGTGTCTACCTAAGTAACTTGTCTCTCATTCTTTATTTTTAGTGTTTATTTATACATTTTTATCAAGACTAGAGACTCAACCTAAAGTTCCCCAGTCAGACTATAGATGACAATGGCTCAATTTCCCATTATTGAATACGACCAACTGACTAACTCTAAGACTAAAGCCGTTTATCAAGAAATCCAGGTTGAGCTTGGGTTTGGGATTGTACCCAACTTGTTTAAATCAATGGCTATTAACTCTGAGGTGCTAGAAGCGAATTGGAAAAAGTTCCGTGCTACAGTCTTGCAAGGAGATGTACCACGCACCCTCAAGGAAATGCTTGGTATTGCTATTTCTCAAGTAAGTAACAGTCCTTATGCATTAAATGTTCATTTGCACGGACTATCATCTCTGGGAATAAGCGAAGAAGTCTTAAAAACGCTAGTGTCTGATTTTACCAATTGTCCGCTCCCCGAACGAGAAAAGGCTGCTATCAGCTTTGGCTTGAAAGCTGCTACCAAACCTCAGGAACTCACATCAGAAGATTTCCAGAGACTGCGAGAGTTTGGTTTGGACGATTCTGAAATATTTGAGATTATCGCCACCGCCGATCTCTTTACAAGTATAAATAGATACACAGATTCGATTAGACTTGAAATCGACAACTTATGACTTTTTTCCTCGCCTCTGCGGAGGGTAGCAGGCTGGAAGAACAAGACTATCAAAACCTTTTGCATCTTTCTTACCGTTTGGTGACTGAAGCACAGGCGTCTTCCAGTCGCATCTGCGCTGTGAATGAAATTGCGATCGCCATCAACCGTACCCTAAAAGTCGATGAAATTTTACAGGTGGTTGGAAAGCAAGCAAAATGGTTGTTGGACTTTGAGCATTGTAGCGTTTGTCTTCGTAAAACCAACAATTCTTGGCGGGTAGAAACACTCTTTGGGCTTGCTGTCGAAGTAGACTGTACGGATATTGAAAACATGGGTGTTGTTGGTCACACCCTCACTACAGGTAAAGCCCAACTCATTCACGAGCATTGTAGCAGTGGTTTTTTGAATGAGTACCAATCCCTGATTATCCTTCCCTTAGAATTTAACAACAAGATAATTGGTACTATCAATTTTGCTACTAAAGTCCCCAAAAAGTACAATCAAGAAGATATGCGTATTGGCTATCTACTAGCTGTACAAATATCAGCAGCCATCCATAACGCCAAACGCTTTGAGGAATTAAATCAACTGTATCAAAAGCTTGAGGAAGAAAAACGCAAGTCCGACCAATTGCTTTTGAATATACTACCAAAAAATATTGCCTCTGAATTAAAACAAACTGGTACAGTTAAACCCGTTTACTATGAATCGGCTTCAGTTCTATTTACAGACTTCAAAAATTTTACGCAGGTATCCGAACAACTCACACCCCAAGAACTCGTCGATGAACTAGACTACTGTTTTTCATGCTTTGACCAATTTGTTGAAGCACACAATTTAGAAAAACTGAAAACAATTGGTGATAGTTATATGTGTGTGGGAGGAATACCCTTCCCAAATAAAACCCATGCTATTGATGCGGTACTAGCTGCTATCAATATTCGTACCTTCATGGAATGGCGCAGACGGGAAAAAACACTTTTAAATCAACCTTATTGGGAAATTCGCATAGGTATTCATTCAGGACCTTTATTAGCAGGTGTGATTGGACAGAAAAAATTTGCTTACGATGTTTGGGGCGATACCGTTAACACAGCCTCAAGAATGGAATCTTCTGGTATTGCAGGAAGTATCAATATTTCTCATACCACATTTGAGTTAATTAAAGATTTTTTCTCTGTAGAGTACCGAGGTAAAATCACTGCTAAACATAAAGGTGAAATTGATATGTATTTTGTCACTGGTATTAAATACGGGTTTTCTGTAGATTCCACAGGTTTATTGCCTAATCAAGCATTTAATGAACTTTATTTTATGTTGCAATCAAATACGGAATAACTTATATGTAGTGAGATTGATTTCAATAGTTTGGTAAGCAACAATTAGAAACCCGGTTTCTTTGAGAAACCGGGTTTCTGGCACCTCAAGTACTTTTTAAAATTACGCTTTTGTTAAATAGATGGCAATTCCTAATTTCAATATTGTTAATTTCTAACATTTTAATGATAAAATGTGTCTATAAATTTTATTTTCTTTATAAGAAAAAGTGCGAGATTTTACATAATAAAAAATACACGAATTCTGTTAAAGATTAACATAAATAAAAAATAATTTGGGTTAGAAATTTGAAGAAGCCTATTGATAAAGAAACACCATGCCGGAATCTCAAACAGCCTTAACAACCAACTTCAATACAGCTGCGGTAAAAATTGATAATAGCCCCTTGGCAGATACTTCAAATATTAAGTCAAGTTCTTCTTCAAACCCATCATTAAATCTAGAATTACCAGACATTATCACAACTGGTAACAATCCCAACCCTGTATTTAATAGTCCAGCAGTTGCACCTGATTTCAACGGGGATGGTAAGATTGACAAAATCTGGTACAATTCTCAAACTGGCGAAACTGCTATTTGGTTAATGGATGGAGCAAACGTTCTTTCTGAGGCTTCTTACCAGACAACATTGAGCCGTGATTGGACTTTTAAAATTGCTGACTTCAACGCCGATAACAAGACTGACATCATCTTCCAAGATGCTACGACTGGTGAAAGTACTATTTTGTTGATGGATGGTACTACAATTCTCTCTCAAACTGCTTTAACGACACCTGGCGCGGGTTGGCTTGCTAACGTTGGTGATTTTAATGGCGATCGCAAAACCGACGTTCTTTGGAACAATGTTCAAACAGGTGAGAACAAAGTATTCCTGATGGATGGAACGACGATTACATCCGAGGGAGATTTACCAACTCTTGATGCAAACTGGTCACCTTCCGTTGGCTTCTTCAATGGTGATACTAACACTGACATCTTGTGGCGCAACAATGCTACAGGTGAGAACGTTGTTTGGACGATGGACGGTACAAATGCGACCTCCACAGAGCTACCAACACTTGGAACAGAGTGGGAAATTGCACATCTTGGAGATTTTGACTTCACGAATATTACAAACTTCCAAACTGATGTTCTCTGGCGCAACAAAACAACAGGTGAAAACAAACTTTGGCTGATCAATAATGGAGTGGCGACTGAGACTGTTCTACCAACACTTGAAGGTGCTGGTTGGACATCTTCAATTGGTGATTTCGATGGTAACGGTACGACAGATATCTTGTGGTACAACGAGCAAACAGGTGAAAATAAACTTTGGATTGTAGAGAACGGAGCCGTAAGTAGCGAAACTGCTTTAGAAGCTCAAAGCCCAGCCTGGAAACCCACTATTAGTGATGTAGATGGAGATGGTAGGGCTGACATCTTCTGGCGCAATTATGAAACTGGAGAAAACAAAGTTTGGCTCATGAATGGTGGTACCTACACTGAAGCTCCTGTCCAAGAACTTTCTCCAGAGTGGTATACATTTTGAAATAATTCGTAAGTCGTAATTGAAATATAGCAATTTTTGTTGCTAATTGCTAATTGCTAATTGCTAATTGCTAATTGTTTTTTATGTTAGCTATTAGTGGTTTACGAATTACCAATTATTTAGTTAGGGGTTAGAGGTTGTTTGAAAAGTGGTTGGCTGTGATTTTAGGCACTTATTGATCCCC
>JAWQFQ010000001.1:85044-128567 GCA_035967975.1 Scytonema sp. PMC 1070.18 | reverse complement strand
GAGGCTCCGCCAACGCGAATGCGCTCTTTGCGTCTTTGCGGTTCATTTAAATAGGGAATCTTCGGGCGGAAAGGGAGTAGTTGAGGTAAATTCGAGACGACACCGCGATTAGAGAGCAGGCGAGGACGCCTACCCTAAAGTAGGTCGAATTTATTGTGTTTGGGCTGTGGAATTTTTGGTAATACGGATGAGAAAACGTAAAGCCTCATTCACCGCCGCCGAGTCAGGAAACATTTCTGCCACATCAGGTTCTAATGCGACAGTTAAAATTTTTGCCTGCTTTCGTCCAGGACCTCTCGTCACTACTAGCAACTTGGTAAAATCATATTCATCACGTAGTTCATCTTCTTGTTCGGAATTAAATGTCTGATTCATAAGCTCGCCGCTTGTAAGCGCTGGTGAGAGGCTCATATTTTACATCATTTTCAGTATAAATTCATACAACTAAATTTCTAATTTCATCTGCTTCATAGTAAGATAATGTTCATCAAGGGCACGTGTTAGCATCATTGTAATCACAGCTTGACGGCTAATGTTAAGTTCTTCTGCCATTTTATCGAGCTCATTGAGCATAGGGCTAGGAATTTCCAGATTTGTGGTTTCTATATCTTGTCTTCTTCGCGAAGTCATTTGACGCCGTATTCCGACTCTTGTTGTTGTGGAGTCAAAATAGCGATCTATAACTTCTTCTCCTGCATCAATTTTTTGTTCAATTTCTTCAATAGAAACGTTGTTCATATATTTCTCTCTCCCTTTTCGTACTTTTCCAATGAATGCAACCTATAAGAGCAGCGATCGCTCTGTTTGTAGTTGCACTTTAGGAACTTCCAAATCAAAAAATATCCCAAAATTTCTTGTGGTGCGGGCTTCTAGCCCGCCACTGAAGACCCGACACCCATTCTACAAGACGATACTAGCATCCACTGCACCCAACTAAAAAATCCTTGCTTTACTGTTTTAGACAGCTAGCAGAAGTCGTCCTCACACCATTGCTATTTGATACGTGAGATATCAGAGTCACTTCGCCCTTACCATTGAACACCCAACCTGTCGCCGGGACAATTTCCTTCAAATCAGCTTGAGACGGTGGTAAATGAGTAGGTTTCTCCGAGGTTTGTTGTTCAGAGGTGATAGATGTTAATCGAGTATCTGACCATACAACATCAGTATTGAGGGGTTCATTAGGACTTGGAGGTAAACCCCCGCGACCTGTGACAATAAATTCGTTACCCGTTCCTTGAGCAAAAGCTGCACAGCCCGTATCTATAATATTTGAGTTATCAGCTAACACTGTGGGTAAGTCTACTAATCCCAAGTTAGTGTCTACGTCAGGCGTGTTGATACTAACCGTACCACTGAACCCAAACTCTGAACTAGCAGTGATGTCACTCAGGAAAGTTGGGCGTAAGCGCCGTTCAATACCAAAAAGCCCTTGTGCTCTAATCTCAACTTTACCCCCAGAACCCGTGAAGGCGTCGGCGCTAATATCACTGTTTTCCTCAGGAACCGCAACAATAAAAGGTGTATCAATAGTGATGTTTCCACCATCCCCACCAGCTTGAGCAGTTCCTGCAGTGGTAGATATTTGACTACCACGACGCAGCAATAAAACTTCTCCTAACTGTAAGTTTATATTACCACCTTGGCTGCTAGTAGTTTGAGCAGAAATTGAAGCTCCATTGTCAAGAGTGAGAACACCTGCTCGTAAAGTGATATTGCCTGCATTACCTGTGCCATTACTACTGACGGAGATTTTTGCTCCATCTCTAATCGATACTCGACGCGGGTCTATAAAGATACTACCACCTTGACCCGTCGAACCTGGAGTAGTGCCAGCGAAAATTCCACTGGCAGGATCTAGATTTGAATAAATATTTCTAATTTGGTCAGTCACATCTGGTTGACTCAGGCGTCGTTCCACTCGCGTACGGAAGTTTGGCTCAGATCCTGCTAAGGTTAAGCTTTCTCTAAGATTGAGGGTAATATTTCCAGCTTTGCCACTTCCAGACGTGTCTGTTACCACTTGTCCACCATTGAGAGCTTCCAAGGAATTGGCATTAATTGTGATATTACCACCATCACCAAAGCCAGCAGTGCTTGCCGTAACAATGGCACCATCTATAACTCTAAATCTATCAGTATTCACTGTAATATCACCAGCATTTCCTACTGCTTCTATATCTATATCTGTGAATAGTCCACTTGAAAATCCTGTAGTACTGCTACCAGAAAGGGTAACAGAATCAGAAGTTGTGACTTGAATATTTCCCCCGCGTCCTTGAGCCGCAGGTAAATTTCCTGATGGTCGAAAAAGGACTGACGAGATTTGAGAGCCATCTGTCAACAACAGAGAGCCAGCTTGTATATCAATATCGCCAGCTTTCCCAATACCTCCAGACTCTACATTCGCTCTAATTTGGCTGAAGTTTGTCAGGGAAACAGCATCATTTACCGTCACAGATATATTACCAGCATCTCCCTGTCCACTGGTCGCAGCATTAATGAAAGCGTTATTTGACAAGGAGAGTGTTCCAGATTTTACTTGAATATTGCCCCCTTTGCCGACGTTAGTAGTAGTTTCTACTCCACTGAAGATGCCGCTAAAACGTTCATTGTTGCCTGTGCTATCGAAAGTAATGGCATCACGAGCATTAATCGTGATATCACCAGCATTACCGCTTCCAGACGTATCTGTTACCACTTGTCCACCATTGAGAGCTTCCAAGGAATTGGCATTAATTGTGATATTACCACCATCACCAAAGCCAGCAGTGCTTGCCGTAACAATGGCACCATCTATAACTCTAAATCTATCAGTATTCACTGTAATATCACCAGCATTTCCTACTGCTTCTATATCTATATCTGTGAATAGTCCACTTGAAAATCCTGTAGTACTGCTACCAGAAAGGGTAACAGAATCAGAAGTTGTGACTTGAATATTTCCCCCGCGTCCTTGAGCCGCAGGTAAATTTCCTGATGGTCGAAAAAGGACTGACGAGATTTGAGAGCCATCTGTCAACAACAGAGAGCGAGCTTTTATATCAATATCGCCAGCTTTACCAACACCTCCAGACTCTACAGTCGCTCTAATTTGGCTGAAGTTTGTCAGGGAAACAGCATCATTGACAGTCACAAATATGTTACCAGCATCTCCCTGTCCATTGGTCGCAGCATTAATGAAAGCATTATTGGACAAGGAGAGTGTTCCAGATTTTACTTGGATATTTCCCCCTTTGCCGACGTTAGTAGTAGTTTCTACTGTACTGAAGATGCCGCTAAAACGTTCATTGTTGCCTGTGCTATCGAAAGTAATGGCATCACGAGCATTAATCGTGATATCACCAGCATTACCCTGTCCACTAGTCGTGGCACTGAGTTGCCCGCCGTTGTTCAAAGATAACGAACCAACTGTCAAAGTGATATTTCCTGCATTTCCTGCGCCAGTTGTTTCAACTGTGCTGTAGGCACCAGTAGGATTTTGATTGCTGCCAGTGCCATCAAACTTAACACTATCGCGGGCATCAATGGTGATATTACCGCCATCACCCCGCCCAGAAGTGCTGGAAACCAGTCTAGCGCCATCAATGAGTGACAGTGTTGCAGCGTTGATGTTGATATTGCCCCCTTTGCCCACACCTTCTGATTCCACCTCGTTGGAGATGGTAGCACCACCTGCAAGCTCAACAGAATCATTGGCTCGCACCGATACATTGCCTGCATTCCCTTGTCCATAGATGCTGGCATTCACTTCAGCACCATCGGTTAAAGAGAAGGAGCCAGAGGAAATAGTAATGTTGCCCCCATTACCCGTCGCTCCCGTGTCCAGACCGCTGATAATCGCACTAGGAAATCCATCCTTGCTCCCAGCAATCGTCACTTTACCTGTGACATCAATAGTAACATTGCCTGCATTCCCCCTCCCGGCTGGCTGGGTATCAGATGCTCCACGAACAAAGGTTTGCAGTTGAGCATCATCTTTGAGAGACAGTGTTGCAGCACTGATATTGATATTGCCACCATTGCCCACTGCTCCTGATTCCACAGTGCTTACAATACCAGTCATATTACCGCCTGAAAGCTCAACAGAATCATTGGCTCTCACCGACACATTACCTGCATTCCCTTGTCCATAGGTGCTGGTAATCAGTTGAGCACCATCGATTAAAGATAAGGAGCCAGAAGAAATCGTGATGTTCCCCCCATTGCCCGTCGCCCCCGTTCCCACTTTGCTGTTAATTCTACTGGCGATTCCATCCTGGACTCTAGCGATCGCTACTTTACCTGTAACATTAACAGTAATATTACCTGCATCCCCTCTTCCTGCTGGCTCGTTGTCTGATGCTTCACGAACTATGGTTAGCAGTTGAGTGCCATCAATGAGTGACAGTGTTGCAGCGTTAATGTTGATGTTGCCACCTTTGCCCACACCTCCTGCTTCCACTGTGCTGAGAATGGTAGCACCTGCAAGCTCAACTGAATCATCGGCTCGCACTGATATGCTACCTGCATTTCCTTGTCCAGAGGTGCTGGCACTCAGTTGAGCATTATCAGTTAAAGATAAAGAGCCAGAAGAAATCGTAATGTTGCCCGCATTACCTATTGCCCCCGTTCTCAGCTGGCTGAAAATGCCATTTTCAAATCCGTCCTTAACTCCAGCGATCGCTACTTTACCTGTAACATTAACAGTGACATTGCCTGCATCCCCTCTTCCGGCTGGCTCGTTGTCTGATGCTTCACGAACTATGGTTAGCAGTTGAGCACTATCAATGAGTGATAGTGTTGCAGCGTTGATGTTGATATTTCCCCCTTTGCCTACTCCTCCTGCTTCCACTGTGCTGAAAATGGCAGCAGTTGTCATCGAAACAGTATCGGAGGCTCGCACTGATACACTGCCTGCATCGCCTTGCCCACTGGTGCTAGCAGTGATTTGAGCAAAATCGGTGAGTGAAAGTGAGCCAGTCGTAATATTGATGTTGCCACCATTACCCACTGCGAGCGATTGCACATCATTGGATACATAGCTCCCTACAACTTTAATCTCCCCTGTGGCATTCAGCGTAATATCTCCTGCAACAGCGTCAACTGACCCTAATCCTTGCCCTATGCCTGCAATGAGTTGACTTCCTCCTGTCAGATCTATATCACGAGCGTTGACTGCAATACTACCGCTTCCTGCTGCAGATACATTGATGTTGGCTCCATTGGTTAGAGATACTGAACCACGGGCAATGTTCTCAGGAAAACTTAGGCTCAAATTGTTACCATTTACCTGTAATCCTACTGTCCCTGATGAACCCAATCCTCCCAATTCGACTCGTCCACCGTAGGCATTCAATCTTCCTCCATCCATGTTGATGTCCCCACCTACCAGCAGCAGACTTCCACCATCTGTAACACGCAAACCAGTTGAATCTAAACCAGTCGGAGTTATCCCTGCTGGTGCTGTTGAGCGATTTTGGATAGATGCAGCAATTTGGTTAAATAGTAAAGCTGAAGGATTGATTGTCAGCAATGGGGAGGGGGCTTGCGGATTGGAGGCGCTGAAAATCCCAGCATTACCAAATTGAATCGCGTTTGCTGTTGTTCCAACAAAGGAACCACCGACGTTTAAACTAGCATTTTGACCAAACACAATCCCATTCGGATTGATTAGAAACAAGTTAGCTGTGCCTAAGGTACGAATCAACCCATCGATTGTTGAGACAGATCCACCTGTCACACGGCTAATAATGTTCTGAATATCCAACCCATTGTTAAAGACAGCTTCCCTACCTGTAGGAACGGAGAACTCTTGGAAGCTGTGAAACAGGTTGGCTCCTGTTTGTGTTCCGCCAGTAATATTTAAAGTGTTGCCAGAGGGTGTGACTATGGAATTATTGGGTAAAGTAGCATCCGGCGTAATTTGAGCTATCAGCAATGGTTGTGTCTGTTGGGCGATCGCGCAATTTGCAGAGAGACTATACGCACTAGCGATCGCAATACCTAAGAGCCAACTCCAACGAGTACTCATCCCGGACATCGCACCCTCCAGTTTCAACTGTATTATATAGTTAGTAAATCATAATTCTTGGTTTAATTGTTAGTAAATATTTGGACTTTAGACTACATATTTTAGTTTTATAACAAATTTTTACTTACGTAGATTAAGTAAGTTGGTGCAAATAATCGTTATTGACTTTTAGTTGCGGTGCATGCGCTAAAGCGCTACTACGAGCCAAATACAAAGATTTTACTTTTCGTTACATAATTTGGGTTTTTCTCACGGACTGACTTATTTTAGGGTGTGGTGACCTTGCGCCTCCCACACCCTACACCCCCAATACTACTTGGTTAACAGCCAAGAAATAAATTTCACCGCTTAGAGCTAAAATCAGATAAATCTGACTAAATATGGTTTTTAACCCGTTTTAACGGGTTTAAGCTTTTAGCCCAAATTTTAATTTAGGGCAAAACCTCCAAGTATTGGCTACACCCCTATCTTTTCACTGGAGATGGCGCTAATAATCCAGATAAAGCACCCAATGAACCAGTTCCCAGTGCAGTGAGAAGTTCGGGAGTGGGTTTACCATTTATCTGTAGTGCAATGGCACCAACTAGACAACCTAATAAAGTAGATGTTAGTCCAACAACAACTATACGATAAATCCAAAAGTCTGTTTCTATAGGTTTTTGGAAAAAATTATAATTTTGAAGTTCTGCTCTACCAATATTTTGTTGTACGATTTCTTTACTGAGTAAAGTGT
The DNA here is from genome assembly GCA_035967975.1 of Scytonema sp. PMC 1070.18. Taxonomy (GTDB): domain Bacteria; phylum Cyanobacteriota; class Cyanobacteriia; order Cyanobacteriales; family Nostocaceae; genus Scytonema. The sequence continues at coordinate 121,821 of JAWQFQ010000001.1, read as the reverse complement.
TATCGATTGGTTGGCTCACTTCACCTGGTAAAGGCTGCTCTTGACTTATCTGCTGATTTAAATTGTTAGTACTCATTAGTATATCCTTTTGGAATGAAGTTCTATCTATTTCTCATTAGAAACTAAAAATTAGGTGTCTTGCTTAGAGGATGTTTGAAAAGTTCTTTCATCAGTAGCATGCACATTCAATATCCCCCTAAATCCCCCTTAAAAAGGGGGACCGTTAGAGATTTACCCCCCTTTTTAAGGGGGGCTAGGGGGGATAGATAAGTGCCTTAAATCACAGCCAACTACTTTTCAAACAACCTCTTAAAGCAAAGGTCAGATAAATCTGACTCTAGCAGTCCTTAATAATCATTTGTGAGAAGAAATTTTTTGAACCCGTTTGAACGAGTTTGAGATTGAGCACCCAAATGTGACATTATTTGAAGTATGAAATTCCACTCATTGCGTTCTTAAAACCCTTACTTTGGCGTCTTCACGCCTTTGCGTGAGACTAAATTCATTTCAGAGCAAAATTAAGCAGTATTGGGGTAGATGCAAAGGACATGAAAAAAGAAGAAAGTGTGCTCGGTAATCTGATACTACCGAAGGGAGTAACCGAGATGCCACCCATAGACTCTAAGATACTATACAACACATAAAATGTTGATTCCAGAAAAAAAAGTATATTAGTTGCAATAACACCATTGCGTACAAATTCCTGAAAAGCTGATAGCTAAATACTTATGAAAAAAACATTCTTAACAATTGTTACGTTCTTTGCTATACTCGTCGTTTTAGTATCTCTCCCGATTCATCAAGCTACAAGTAAGACGCCAACTCTTTGGAACATTTATGAGAATACTCTCAAGCAGGCAAAATATGTCGATCTTACCCATGCGTTTAATCCCATTATTCCTGTATGGTCTGGTTTCGAGCAAGCTAAGTTCAAACCAACTGTAGCTGGAACAGACATACCAAAATACATCCGCAAAGGACAGGAATATACCTACAAATCTCATGGGTTTATTGCCACCGCCTACGAATTGCCTACTGACCAGTATGGAACGCAACTCGACCCCCCTGCTCATTGGAACGAGTACGGTGCAACTATCAGCGATCTTCCCCCCACCTATGCTATCAGACCATTAGTTGTTATTGATATCCATAAAAAAGTAGAAGCAGATTCTGGCTATCACGCTACTGTTGAAGACATTTTTGCTTGGGAAAAACAACACGGTAAAATCCCAAAGGGTTCGGTAGTGATGTTTCGTTCCGACTGGTACAAGAAGTGGTCTAATGTCAGTCGATTCAATCAAAAGCCGTTTCCCGGAGTCTCTCTAGACGCTCTCAAGTTTTTGCACCTACAGCGCGAGATTTTATTTCACGGACATGAACCCTTAGATACAGACACAACACCAACTTTGGAAGGCGAAGCATGGCTATTAAACAATCATTATACCCAAGCAGAAGGTGTTGCCAATCTTGATCGAGTTCCGGAAGTGGGTGCTCTTGTTGCGATCGGCTTTGCTAAACCAGAGGGAGGTACGGGAGGATTTGCTCGTTACATTGCTATTTGTCCATCAAATTGGTCAAATGGTGTATCTATCATTGAAGCTCCTGGCGCTCCTTTGCCAAAACAACCTTATCGACTTCAACGTGATACTCATGGTATTCTCAGACCAACTCCATAAGAGGATGTTTGTAAAGTCTACCTTTGTATCCAAATACCCCCTAGCCCCCCTTTTTAAGGGGGGAAAATACTCTCAAAGTCCCCCTTTTTAAGGGGGATTTAGGGGGATCTAGAACGTTTTGCTACCAACACGAGGACTTTTAAAACATCCTCTAACTTTACACTTAATCTATGTAATTATTGAGAATAGGAAAGTAATCATTGAATACGATGGCATGGAATGCGGAATTACGCAAGACTTAATTAACAAAGGTATTCTTGAGCATGATATTGTGCTGGCTTTTCTACCAGATTCACAGCCTGTTTCTATAGCTTGAAAACGGGGAAGTCAAGTTATAAGTATCTAAGGTCTTTTGAACACAATGTCAAGTACATTAGAAGGTAGGCGAGGATGCCTACCCCAGATTTTAGAAGGATTTATTTCGTGGAAAACCGATCGCACACTTTACCGAATTTTGATTCATGCGATCGCCAAAATTGAAAATTCAAAACTAAACGCTTTCAACAGTCATATTTATAACTGTTTCTACCGTTGCATTAGGCTCAGCTTGTAGTAAAGACTCGCCTGTGTTCAGAGAATTACGGGGAGCACTCCAGGGTTCTAGACAATAAAAATCTTTACCTTTGACAGTCCAAAACACCAGAGTTGAATAATTTTCGTCGTAACTAACAGTGAGTTTGAGATTGCGACTTTGGTCAGTAACTACAGCAGATTGTTTGGAAAGATTAATGAAAGCAAAATCAATTTCATCCTGCTCAAAATCAAACTCTCCTGCAAGTGTTTGAACAGTTTTGTCACCTTTGACTTGATACTGATTGGATGGTAAATCGATAACCAATTTGCTTTTATCTGGTGCGTAAAAGTAAGGATGAATACCCGTTGCAAAAGGCATAGGTTCTTGAGACAGATTGGTGTGGCGGTAGCGCAATTCTAAGTTGTTACCCCGGAGTGTATAAATAAAATTTAGCTCAAAGTCGAAAGGATAAACTGCACGGGTTTCTTCACTACTTTTAAGACTGACAGTTAGACTAGCACCGTTGGAATCTGACTGCTCGCTAACTTCCCAAGCGAGATTACGAGCAAAGCCATGCTGTTTGAGTTGATATGTTTTTCCGTTGAGGGTATAGGTGTCATCAACTAAGTTACCACAGATAGGAAAAAGGAGCGGAATACCACCCCGCACAGATAGAGTGGGGTTAGCAAAACGCTCAGTATCCATGTAAAAGATATCTTGTCCCTCAAGCTGCCAAGTCGTAATAATACCTCCCCGTTCTGGAACAATGGAGACTTGGCTTCTGGTACTCTCGTCTGAGAGAATATAGGTTTTGTATTGCTGCTGTTCCACTGCGATCGCGCACATAAATTGTTTACCAAAAACGCCTGATACCAAGGTCTCACAAAACGGTCTCAAAGTTTTGTGCTTCTTAAACAACTCATGCTGGTGAGCGTTCAGCCATCAGCCGTCAGCTTTTATTAGTTAGTTATGGGAGTTATAGCAATCCTTTTTGATTTCTGAACTGATTTGTGTAGGCAGGCAATAGGGAATCAGACCTTTCGAGTGGTACCGAGTTTTTTCTTTAATCAAATAGGAGTCCTGTAGTTAGCTTATTAACAATAAAGTAAGGCTCTAACCAGTTTTTACTATAGTGGTGATATTAATATTAACACAGAGGGTGATTAAGCTGTATACTGAGGTACAAGCAGACAAGGAAATGATACATGGACTACCCAGTTCCTGACCCATCCTGGGACTACGCAACAATTTACCATAAAGCACAGCAAGCACGGCAACATTTGGAGGAGGCGATCGCCGCGATGTCAGTCTTAGAAGAAGCCCACCCAGATACTGATGCTAAAGTTGGTCGGCTCCTTGAAATCGCAGGGGAGCTGTGCATGACAGCTGCTAATGCCATGACTTTCAAAAATATTGAGGGGAGTGGGGAGTGATTCTCCCCTAATCCTCACCTGTACTGCGACGCCTGGTAACGGTGAACGTCATTTGATGTCACCGTATCGCCCACCTTGTTGCTGTTTTGGTTCTCTGTTATTTGCGATCGCTAATATTAACTCAGCATAGCTTGAGGCTGAAAAAATCAAATACATATCGATAATTTTTCTCACTTGAGAGAAATCTGGGGTGACAGATATAATCGCAATTGCTATTAAATCTGACTCAAAACCATGAAAATTTATCGGGAAGATTTAGATTGGGCGGTTTCCCAAGGCTTAATTACAGCAGAACAAGCCAATGCGTTATGGAATGCACTTTCTCAGCGTAACAATGAACGCCCACAATTTAATTTTGTCAATGTTACTTTTTACTTTGGGGCGTTAATTGTCATCTCAGCCATGACTTGGTTCATGACATTAGCGTGGGAATCATTTGGTGGCGGTGGGATTTTTTTGTTAGCCAGCATTTATGCCTTGTGCTTTGTGCTTGCAGGAAGCAATCTCTGGTGGCGACAAGAGATGAAAATTCCCGGAGGTTTGCTATTTACTATTGCAGTTTCCTTGACTCCTTTAGCAATTTACGGACTGCAACGTGCGACAGGATTTTGGACTCAAGGCGATCCTGGTACATATCAAGATTTTTATACCTGGATTAAAGGCAGTTGGTTTTTGATGGAGTTAGGAACTATCATTGCAGGTTTAGTTGCCATCAAGTTTGTGCGTTTTCCCTTTTTAACTGCTCCCATCGCCTTTTCGTTATATTTCATGTCTATGGATATCACACCATTATTGTTTGGTGAAAAAACGGACGATTGGGAGCTACGACTATTAGTTTCCCTGTGGTTTGGTATTGCTTGTATTGTGGTTGCTTACCTAGTAGATATCCGCACTCGTAGACGCGATGGAGATTATGCTTTTTGGCTATATTTGTTTGGGTTACTTGCCTTTTGGTTTGGTCTAACTTTCATGGGAGACAGTAATGAACTTGAAAAGTTTATATATTGTTTGATTAATTTAGGGTTAATATTGTTATCGGTCTTGTTAAAACGAAAAGTTTTTATTGTTTTTGGGGGAATGGGTGTCTTTGGTTATTTAGGATACCTCGCTTACAGCGTCTTTCAAAATGCCATCTTATTTCCGTTTGCGCTAACAGCTTTGGGAATATTGATAATCTATTTAGGAACTTTATATCAACGCAATAGTAGGAATATTGAGCTTTTTTTAGAACGTTTATTACCAGATACCGTGAGACGCTTTTTACCCAGAGAGTAATCAATACGGTTTGGTTAAGCACGCGTGTCAGAAACCCGGTATCTTTGAGATACCGGGTTTCTCTAGTCGCCATTGAAGTTAAAGGTAGGATAAGCGCACTTTTCAAATTCAACTAACAACTTCAAAGGTTATTGCCATCGCTGCAAGCTTCTTCGTATCGACACCACGTACTCCTGCTGGTAACTGTATACCTTCAACGTTAATTCCTCCACGAGTACCAGCATCCAAGTCTTCAAGCAATTTATCTGCTACATCTAAAAATTCATCATTGTTTGTAGCAAGTGGTCCTCGTGTGGTGTTTCCTCTTTTGGCAATTTCTTTGAGTGCTTTGAGTGAAGTTCGCAATGGGGTTGTACTAGCAACAATGAGTGCTTCTGTAATTCCCAAGGGTTCACCAATAGTTAGTGTAAAACCATCATCTTGTCCGGGGATGATTCGTTTATCATTTGCTGTTAATAATGCTGAATCTTCGGATGCAGACCAGTCATTGGGAAAAATTATTGCCATTTCACCTGTAGCATCAATGACTAAAATGCTGATGTAAAGAGGAGCAGATTCTTTATTTTCTATTTGGAAGACGACTTGCGTACCTATTGATAATTTGGGAATACTACCATCTGTAATATTTATTGGTTTTGCAGAAGTCGTTGAACTCGCACCTTGTTTTTTTGCCATACCTCGAACAGTAAGAGTTTCGCTAATAATTTGCTTGCTACCAGCTATATTCATTGACGCTGTCACTTTTACTTGTGATGTATTAGTATTGCCAAGCATTTGCTTAACAATTCGCGTTGCCAATAGAGATTTAAATTTGGGTTGTAAACGTTGTGCTGCTGCTACAATGGTTTCATTAGCATTGCCAAAAGAGTTAGGAACTATTTGGTCGAGGGTTGGTAAAAATAAACCAAAACTACCTGGTGCAGGAAGATTTGAAGTTTTGAGTTTCTGTAATTCCTGATACCTTGCTTCGGTCATGCGACCAAAGATGTATTGCACTTCTTGCTGTCTTAAAGGTAAGGGAGATACGCGCTTAATTGATTGTAACGCTTGTTGTACTTGGGTAGTAGTGTTAGCATCAAAAGAATCGTCTATTCCAATTTTTAATGTTAAATCGCTGGGAATACCTTTAATACGTTCTTGCAAGAGTGTCCCTGGTTTTAATTGTGCATTTCCCCTTGCAGCATTGACGAGTTTGCCTTGTCCAATTAATCCCTTACGAGACTCTAGCTTGATAAGTCCTGTTTCTCGACCGTTTGCGTCTACAATGCTGAAAGAAGCAGTATCTTTGTTAAAAGCTTCTAGCGATTGAGAATCTACTCCACCAAGCCACAATTGTACTCGATCGCCCTGAGTTTGAGTCACTACTGCTTCACCATAGGAAGTGGAAAAGGGAGCAAAGTAAATAGGTGGGTTAGAATTTTGTTTAATATTTGATTCTAACTCTGGATTTTGAAAGTAACCCTTCTGTCGCGAAAATATTTGTGTGCTGCGACTGACATCAACTAATATTCTTTTGACAGATTCATTTATAGGTTGTTGCCAAAGATACTGAGTAAATAGATAAGTAAATGCTCCTGCTGAAAAATCATTAAATGAAGTATCTACTGCAAATTGGTCGCTTTTGGCGGAGGCGATAACCACTCCTTTAGCGACACCTTGACGACGCAGGTTAATAAATTGTTGCTGAGAAAGATTAAGCCGTTTCAACCATTGACGCTGATATTCCATCTCATTAGGGCTAGCTTGCAACTTCTCGCCGCCGTCTCGCGATAAGCCGGGTACGGCTTGCAGCAAAGCTGAACGCACCACAAAATTACCCCGTTTTGCACCACCAGAATGACAGCTATCCAGTACAACAGTGACGTTATCTGTTTTTAATGCGTACATAAGTAAAAATAGCGTGTGTCCCATGATATCTTGCACTATGCCACCTTTAGAGGGATATTCTTGTGGTAATCCAGAATCTATAGGAACAAGTGTACTATTAAGTCCATCAGGAGTGTCTTTATCTGGATCGACAACCCGCGAACCATGTCCGGAGAAATGAAATACAACCACATCCCCAGGTTTTGCTTGGTTGATGAGGTGTTCTTCAAAGGTGGTGAGGATATTTTGGCGAGTGGCTTGCGCGTCTGTAAGGATACGGATATCGTTGGGGTTAAAACCAAAGCGGTGTGTGAGTAACTCTTTTTGTAACAGGACATCGTTGACGCAACCGCGCAGAGGATCGTTTTGATATTCGTTAATTCCCACCAGCAGTGCTAGTTTGCGGGAAGTCTTTTGGGCGAGGACTTTGGCGTATTTATCTCCCTGTTGCATGATATCCAACTGGCTCAAACCCATTGTCGCTAATGTGGAACCTGCAAATTGGAGAAAGTGACGGCGTTTGATTTGAGACATAACGATTTGAGAATGTGGGATTTTCTGGTTATTTATATTTCCACAGGTAGTAAGGGGTATGCAATTTATGAATTTATGGTTTGCGCCGATGGAGGCGATCGCAAAATACCAGCAAGCTTTAAAAATTGTCCAAGAATTAGGACTGCGCGTAGAGGAAGCTGAGACGTTTATGGATATTGGCGGGGTCTACAATTTACTTTCAGAAACAGAAAATGCGCTGAAGTTTTACAAGCAAGCATTAACAATCTGGCAAGAACTAGATCAACCTTTGTTTCAGGCAAGTGTTATTAGTTTGATTGGTGATGTTTTTAGTGGGAGAGGCGAACACCGAGAAGCGCTTAAATATTTTAATCAAGCACAGTTAATATTTCGCGCACAAAAACAATATCGTTTTCTTGCTATAAATTAAATTTCTACTTTGACTATTTCCTCTAAACGATTAATCTCGCTTTTTGCCTCTTCAAGTAAGGTATCCCAATCATCTGGGGGGTGACCGCTTTCAAGCATTTTCTGAAAAACTCGATAAGCATCTGTGTTACTTTCATAGGCTCGCTTAGAACTCTCATCATTAACCCAAGCATAAACAATTATTTTGCTCTCTAGATGATATCGAAAAAACAGTCGGTACTGCTGAAAAAATGTAGCTCTGAACCAGTGCTTATAATCATCACCAAGCGTTGCACCTTGGCGATAATCACTACGTGTTGGATCTTGAGGAATAGTTTCAAATGCCAGCTTTGCTATGGCAGCTAGACGCTTTGTAGCGTTTTTTCTCTTGTAATCTTTGGGATACTTCTGGCGCAAACGCTCAACTTGCGCCAAAAGTTCATCAAACTGTTTGAGAAAGAGCGGATGGGCAAATATGCTCCACTCACTAATTACTAGCATCTGATTTATAGACAAACTTATTCATCCTCATCAGAGAGTGGCGCATCAAGATCGAAATCAACTTCAGCAACCAAGGACTGAACACGACTAACTAAATCAGGGCTAAGTGCTTGTAAATGCTGAGGATTTTTTTCAATATCTCGTGCAAGAAAATGCAGAAACTGCCCAAGGACAGGATCTCTCTCCGTCTGCTCGGCGCGAGAAATTACTACTTTACCATCGGATTGAATAGTGTAGCAAATTTTATCGCGTTTACTTAAGCCAAGAATTTTACGAACAGCATCAGGGACTGTAGTCTGATAACGATCGGTAAGGCTAGATTCTACGCATATAATTTGTGTTACTGCCATAAAAAATTAATTTATTTAAGATTTCATTTAATGTAATGCATTTGCATTGTCTCGTCAAGAGTGCAATTTGTAAACTCTACAAAACTTACCTCTGCTAGAGAAATTTTACAGAGTTTCGATTGTCAAAGAAGCAATCTCAGTACTTGGAGCGGTCAAAAAGTCAAGCAGCATAAACCACTCAATCAATTTCTCTTAGAGCGTGGACTGTATCTTGCAAGCGACTGGGCAATTCTCAACGATACGCGACATGAGTATCAGAGATTTGGCTTTTTTTGATTACTTATTTTCTCTCACTGCGAGCCAGCAAGTAAAGGTTAGGCTTTTGCATACCCGGTAATACCCTGAGAAGTATATGAAATTGCAAATATCAAAAGCCAGTATAATCACTGCTAAGCGACTGAAAAAACGTTAACAAATACGCCAAATCTTTTCTATGTGGACTTCTCGTACTATCGCTTTATTTCTCTCTCTAGTGCTGTTATCGGAATCCACCGCCGCCACTGTGGGGAATAATGGGTTGAAAATTGCACAACACTCAGCGCCTACTCCTTCAGTTCCCTTGCGTCCAGAGAAACAAAAATTGTACGAACAGGGAGTACAACTGGTTACAGAAGGACGATCGTTAGAGAAGAAAGGAACTAAGGAAGGGTATCAGGAGGCGATCGCGAAGTACCAGCAAGCCTTGAAAATTATTCAAGAATTAGGACTGCGCGTAGAGGAAGCTACGATAAACCAAAAGATTGGTGTAGTTTACGTCACTTCTGGTGAAAATCAAACAGCACTTAAGTATTTCAATCAATTTCTAAATATCTCCCGTGAGTTAAAACTTCCTATACTTGAAGCGGCTGCACTGACTCAGATTGCTCAGTCTTACACCCGGACTGGTAAACCACGAGAAGCGCTCACCTATTTAAAGCAAGCGGAGTCAATTTTTAGGGCAGAAAAAAGATTTGATGCTGTAGCTCTAGTCTTAATATCTACTGCTATCGTATACACTGAATTAGGTGAGATACCGCAGACTCTTGAACCACTAAATCAAGCGTTACAAATTTACCGTGATACATTCAAAGATTTGCCACAACAAGCCACTGTTTTGAATCAAATTGGCTTCAGCTATTCGCAAATGGGCGATCCTAAAACCGCTTTAAAATACTATGAGCAAGCTCTAGAGATTCTGCCAAAAAGGGAAGATTTATTGCCAGCGAAAGCAGAAACATTGAGAAATATTGGTTCTTGCTATCATCAATTAGGTAGACAAGACGAGGCTCTTGATTATTTAAATCAAGCCCGAACAATTCAACAAGCACAAGGTTTATTAGTCGCTGAAGGTAGCACTCTTCAAAACATTGCTGATATTTATACATCACGAGGGGATTATCAAAGAGCGCTTGAATCTCATAAACAGGCAAGAATTCTTTTCCAAAAAGGAGGGAATAAAGGCTTAGAGTCTAGGAGTATTGTACGTATTGTCAGCATATACAAGAATTATCTTGGTGATAATCAGAACGCATTAAAATTTATCGATGAGGCACTCGAACTTGATAAAAATACTGGGGATGAAGAAAGATATGCTGGAACTATTAACGAACAAGCTGATATCTATGCCTCACAGGGAGACTACCAACAAGCTTTAGAAATTTGCAACCAAGCATTAGAGATTGCACGCTCAACAAAAAATAAAAATTTAGAAGCTCGTACTCTTAGTAATATGGCATCTTTTTACGAGCTATTAGGGGATTATGATTTAAGCGTTAAAACTTACAAGCAGGCACTACAGATATATAGACAAATCCCAGATAAACCATTTGAACTTATGCTTCTTCCTTTGATTGGTAACTTGTATATGACAAAGGAAGATTATCCCGAAGCTATCAAATATCACAATCAAGTTGTGTCATTGTCAAGAGAACAAAAGAATTATCAATTGGAAATTACTGGACTTATGGGTCTAGCAAGAAGTTACGAGTTACAGAAGGATTTTCTCAATGCCTTAAAAAACGTTGAAACTTTGTTAGCTTTATCACAAAAACTTGGAAATCAATATTCAGAAGCTGGTGCTCTGAGTTTGATTGGTATTATCAATCAGACAAAAGGAGATTATAAACAAGCATTAACTGCTCATCGAGAAGCTCTATCAAAGTACCGCCAAATGGGAGTTCGTAGATTAGAAGCTCAAAGTCTTAACAGTATAAGTGTGACTTACGTCTCTTTAAAACAGTATGAGCAGGCAATAAATACACTCAATGAAGGATTAAAATTACGGCAAGCTTTAAAAGATAGGACAGGGGAAGTAGAAACGTTTTATCAAATTGCTATCACCCAGCGAAAGCTTGGTAACCTGGAAGCAGCACTTCCTAATATTCAAGCCGCAATAGACATAGTAGAAAATATTCGTACTAACGTCAAAGACAAAGAACTACGCACATCTTACTTTGCCACAGTCCAGCGTTACTACAAATTCTACATCGACCTGCTGATGCAGTTGTACAAAAAAGACCCAACCAAAATATGTGAATTGACAACTAAAGACTCACACTCAAACCAAGACATCACAATTAAGGATAAATGTAACGCATTAGCACTCCACATCAGCGAACGTTCTCGCGCCAGAGGACTTTTGGAACTGTTAACTGAAGCAAATGCGAAAATCCGCAAGGGTGCAAACCCGGAACTTTTATCAGAGGAACGCCGCTTACAAACATTAATTGATGGTAAAGAGAAGGTGCGGTTTGACATCGTTAACAGTGACAAAATTAATACTCCCGATTTTAGAGCTAACGCAGAAAACTTGCAAAAAGAAATTGATGAACTCCTCAGCCAACAAAAGCAGCTAGAGACAAAAATCCGCTCCAGTAATCCTAAGTATGCGAACCTGAAGTATCCCCAACCCCTGACTTTACCTGAAATTCAACAACAGCTAGATAAAGACACGCTACTGTTACAATATTCCTTAGGTGAAGAACGCAGTTATGTGTGGGTAGTTTCTCCTAATTCTGTTGATACCTACGAGTTGACCAAAAAACAACAGATAGAGAAAACCGCCATTAATTTATTTTGTTTGATAAGTCAGAACAGTTCTAAACCGCCTTCAGTGGCTAGTAAAGAAAATCCTTGTACAGACATCAAACGAGAGCGAATTGACGTAGCAACAAAGGAACTTAGTCAGCTTATCCTGACTCCTGTAAAAGATAAATTGGGAAAAAAGCGATTAGTCATAGTTGCGGATGGAGCTTTGCAGTACATTCCCTTCGCGGCGTTGGCTGACTTAAAACACTCCCAATCTACTTCAGTACAACACAAGCCAGAGAAAGAACAACAAAAAGATACGAACTGTGTTGGTGGCGGTATCAGTACCTGTCCAAATCATGACTCACAAGGGAATAAATTTGACTACCAACCGCTATTTGTGAACCATGAAATCGTGAATCTTCCCTCCGCTTCAACAATTGCTATTCAAAGAAAAGAACTCGCTACACGTTCATCAGCCCCCAAAGCTTTAGCGATTCTTGCCGATCCAGTATACAGTGCGACTGATGCGCGAGTGACCAACGCCCAAAATAAGCAACTAGATAACAAAGCTCGGCAACAGGAATCCCGTGGCTTAGAGCTAGAACGTTCTGCCCTCAAGCGTTCTGCTGATATTACTCATCGCCAAGGTTGGGGACGACTTTTAGGAACTCGCTCCGAAGCACAGACAATTGTCAAACTCGTACCTGATTCCAAGAGTCTACAAGTCTTTGATTTTGATGCCAACTATGACTGGGCTACTAGCAACGCCCTCAATCAATTCCGGATCTTACACTTTGCTACCCACGGCTTTGTCAATGATGCCAATCCAGAATTATCAGGTATTGTGCTTTCTCTAGTGGATCAACAAGGTCAAGACGTTAGGGGATATCTGCGGTTAGGAGATTTATTTAACCTTGATTATCCGGCAGATTTAATTGTTCTGAGTGCTTGTGAAACGGGACTAGGGAAGGAAATCCAAGGAGAAGGGTTAGTGGGCTTGACAAGAGGACTCATGTATGCAGGAGCAGAACGACTGGTGGTGTCGTTGTGGCAAGTGAGTGATGAAGGTACATCTGTGTTTATGCAGGAATTTTACCAGCAAATGTGGCAGTCCGGAAAGTCAGCTTCGGCAGCATTACGAGCAACGCAGTTAAAAATGTGGCATTCTGAGAAATGGCGCAATCCCAATTATTGGGCGGCTTTTACCTTCTTGGGTGAATGGCATGATTAAGAGCTTAACTCATAACGTCTGACACCGCCTCACCATACTCCCGTAGCGAAGTTGGTAAACGCTTCTGTTTGAGGGACAGCTTAATTACAGTCATTCTATGTTGTATAAATAATTATGGAGCTACTTATATCTCGACCTTCGTTCCTCTACTAGTGATGGAGTAATTGGATTATGTGAACTTGTAGTTGTTGGATGAGATTAGGTTCACCAAAAATGATGCGGCTACAGTGGTTGGTGTCAAGGAGATACATTAGAATTCAGATTGGGAGCGGGTGTTGTAAACAAGCTGAAGGCACTCAAGGAAGTCATCACCTTGCCAAGTCCCTGCAAATTTTAGAAGATGTTTGGCTTTTGAGCCACGCAGAATTGGTTCGCTCTCAACAGAGGTGTTTGCTGGTTTGTTGGGAGAGCTATTGTGTTTGGTTTTGAGGTATTCAAGATAACTGAGGACTTCCTCTAAAATGGGTTCTGGAGTGTTGTTGATCGCAGTGAGAAGTCGTTCTCTAATGCTGTTCATGGGATATTTTTGGTAAATTACGGTAGTTACTTTGATTTTGCCTGATTTTTTTGCAAGTGTGACAAGAATAGGTAATATAGCATGGATTTACGTGGGACGCAGTTTGAGGGACCGAATTCTTGCAGGTTCACAATTGTCAAGTGAGTCGGGAAAACTCTAAGTTAAAAAGTACTACAATTGAGTAGAAACAATTCATACTTATGCTTATAATTAGAGACAAAAAATTATAAAGTCAAACAGCTTATGATTACCAAAGCAGAAATTACCATTAAAGTTCCCTCTGAAATAGCACAAGCATATCGGAATGCCACTGAAGAACAACGAGAACAATTACAACTTAAGATTACAGCAATTATGCAGTCTCAATTGACAACTCTCAGACAAGAAGCTGTTGCACGCTTGAGAAACACAATGGATAAAGCAAGCCAAGAAGCTCAAGAGCGAGGATTAACACCGAAAATTCTAGAATCAATTGTAAATGATGACGAATAATCGACGGTTCGTTTTTGACACAAATGTGTTGATTAGCGCATTTTTGTTTAGTCAAAGTAAACCTCGTCAAGCATTTGATAAAGCTCAAGAGATAGGTGTTATAGTATTCTCTGATACTACTTTTTTTGAGTTGAAAGATGTTTTATACCGTCCAAAATTTAATAAATATCTTACCTTAGAAATACGGCAAGAAATCATAGATAAATTAATGGAAAGTGCTCAGTTTATTGAAGTGAATGAGCAGATTAATGAATGCCGAGACCCAAAGGATAACATCTCGTGCTCTGGCTTTATTTCTCTCCCTAGTGCTGCTATCGGAATCCACCGCCGCCACTGTGGGGAATAATGGGTTGAAAATTGCACAACACTCATTTTTTGGTCTGCAAGTATTATCAACGAATCTGTAGCCTTTATTGTTAAACCTTTATCTCAAAAACTTCACCTGCTTTAACTGCATCTAGTGCAGCACGAACACTTGGTATTAACGGTACGAGATCGCTTAGACGATTGCTTGGCGCAACCATAACAACGACAGCAACTCCAACCTGTTGCAAATTTTGCTGATATCGTAAGTTTTGATCCGTAGTGAGCAAAATAGTAAACCCCGCCTGACTCATAAGTTGGAGTAGCTTACCGTTCTTTTTGCCTGACCAGCCCATCTCCACAACTGTACGAATATCATAATCGGTAAGTTCACGTTTAAGTGGCTTTGGTACACATTCATCAAGTAGGATTTGCATACGCAATCAGCATTTCCTTTGCTAATTCTAAGGCTGCAATTGCTTGAGCGCGACTTACGCTGGGAAAATGGTCGAGAAACTCATCTAAAGAGTCACCCGCTTCTAAATAGTCAAGTAAAGTTTGAATTGGTACACGAGTGCCAATAAAAACGGGCGTTCCCCCTAATATGTCAGGATCGCTATGCACAACACGCAGCATTGAGGACATAAATATTTAGGCTGTATTAGGACTCCTTAATCCTAGCCCAGAATTACTAAAAAAATCTGTTTTTGATTCTTCTATGCTCTCCCATAGACGAAGCTTGAGGTTAGTTAGTACGAATGACACAGAAGTTGCATGAACTTCTTGTTGCACACTTACTTCAAAATCCACATCCTAGAAAGGAACTAAGGAAGGGTATCAGCAGGCGATCGCGAAATACCAACAAGCGTTGAAAATTGCCAAAGAATTAGGACTGTGCTTAGAGGAAGCTATGATCGGGGATTTCCAAGAAATAAATAATCCATCTGGAGTATTTCGTCTCAGCGCTAATGACCAAACAGAGGTGTCAACAACTACTTTCATGACTGCTGCCGTTGCTGCTTGTAGTTGTAGTCAGTATCGTAGTTAATTGTACCAAACAGTTCAATCACTTTGAGTTGCTTGCAACTCAAAAAACAGTAAGAATAGAAAGGTTAGCAGCTTGTTTTCCCTTGCCAATAACATATGAAAGTCGTCGAAAACATATTCAAAGGTTTTTAACTTTATCAAGTTTAAGCTTACCTTTATTTTGGTTTCCGATAGTTCAACTTATTATTCAACATCATATCACTTGGAAAGCTTAATTTATCGTTCAGAAACCCGGTTTTGTAGGTCTTGTTGAGAATGGTGCTGTCCGGTCAGGTACCATAAGAAAAAATTGGCTACTTTTTAATTTGGAAGTCCCTAATGTAGGCGATCTCAATCCCTTTAGCAATCTTTTTAATGAGCAGACGACCTGCGAACACTAAGTTACCGCAAGTCTAACATTTCTTCTATTGTCAAATTAATATCACTTGCAATCTGGCGTAGCAACCTAGGAGAAATATCACGCCCTTTGTGAAACGGAACAGTTGTTCCTCTACCGTCTTCATGACGAAACTGCTTATGTGAGCCTTTCTGACGCACCTCCACAAAGCCAAGGCTTTCCAATATCTTAACGACTTCCTGTGGTTTCAGAACAGGTATGTTGCTCATGCTGAATAGATGACAATCTGTTGCGTACCAACAAACTCTGTCTCGAATATGATCTCTTCGTCCTCCAGAAGCATCTCAATCACTTCACGCAAATTTTCAAGTAACTCGTCCAAGGTTTCTCCTTGGGAATGCGCGCCTGGAAATCCAGGGACATAGCCCACATAAAGCTTGGTATCAGAATCTTTCTCGACAATAGCAGTAAAGGTTTTCATGATATTAATTACCTTAACAGAGGTGTCAACAAATACTTTCATGACTGCTGCCGTTGCTGCTTGTAGTTGTAGTCAGTATCGTAATCAATTGTACCAAACAGTTCAATCACTTTGAGTTGCTTGCGACGCTGTATGTATTCGTGCAGTGCTAATTCAACTACATCCCGTTCATTTTCTTGATTTCCAACAGCTAGGGCTTCTTGAATGAGAACCTCATTGATGGGAATATTGATAGCCATGTCAACTTGATCGAGAAACGTAACACTATAATTATAGATTAGCTGTTTCTAATAAATTAACGCGTAGAAGGGTGAAATTAGAAGCGCATTTTGAGCGCAGATTATTGTGACTCACCAATGAGGGTAAATGCAGCCCAAGCGCTAGGGTGAGGATGCTGTCTCATCGTTATTAGCATTGCTTGACGCAGTGCAATTTGAAGAAAAGGACAAAGGAACACTTACAATAACCCAATCAAAGTAAAGGCAGCCCAATCACTTGGGTTGGGATATTGTTTCATCGTTTGCAGCATCGCTTGACGCAACGCACCTGCTTTATCAGGTTTTTTACTTAAATTACTATAAAATTTAGTCATTAGTGTTACGGTTGATGTATCTGAAACATCCCATAGCGAACCAATAACACTATTTGCTCCTGCACTGAAAAATGCACGAGAAAGTCCAATGACACCATCACCAGTGATTTTACCCAAAGCTGTATCACAGGAACTCAGTACAACTAAATCAGCTTTTAGGTTCAAACTCTGAATTTCTTCAGTTGAGAGCCAACCGTCGTCTGTCGTAGATGAAGCCAGAGCGATTACATCAGGAGAGGCTTGTTTTTGACAGTTAATGGAAACAACATTAGTTGCTAAGTGAATAATTTTTGCTTGGGGCATTTTTTTCACAATTACCGTTTCTGTTGCAGCATCACCTATAAGTGGTTGAGTTTTGAAAATCGCTGCAATGGCTTTTGCTTCCTTTTCCGTACCCGGTAACGGCGATAATTCACAAGCTTCCTCTCCTGTTCTCAGGGGTACTTTGGGGGCGCTAGAATTACCAACAATTAATAATTCATCACCTATCATATTTGTAAGGGTAAACGGTTGAGAGCCCCTACCTTGGTTTTTGCGTTGATAAAGTAAATCCAAGACTTGGATAGAAGGAGCAGTGGAAATGGTATGTTTCTCAATCAAATATTTACCGTTAGCATCTTGCAACGCTGCAAAGGGAACAGTAAATAACTCACCTTGAGGGATAAAAATGACTCGTTCTTCTGATTTCTGTGGTAGAAGTTCAACAACTGGTTGAATCAATACTTGATGCAGTTCTTTTAAGTCCGATTCTAAGCTGTTTTTTACTGGGCTTGCTTCTACTTTAATTTCTTTCACACCCTCACTTCTTGCACCTAGTCTGTGTCGGCTTCTTCGGATTAGATTTAGAAATGAAAAATGTTGTCTTTCTCCTTTAGCTTGTAAATCAACGCGACGCATCGATATTTCGCCTGTGGGTTGAATCACCCAAATCAATAATTCTGATTCCTGAGGTTGGCGTTTACCTTCAACGGTAGCTTCTTCAGTGAGAAGTGAATAATGAACAAGGGTAGCTTTTTGAGTTTTTGCAACTTGTTTAATTTGCTCGATTGTAGGTAAATTAACAGGTTGTGTATCTGGTATTTTTTGTGTTAATAAATGCACAAAATTGCGGTTTAGACTGCCTTCAGCAATTTCTAAAGCTTTTTCCGTCTGATTCTGATTAATCAAAGATTTAAGTATTTTTTGATAGTTTTGACCTTGGTTTTCTGAGGAAGTTTTATTTCTCATTTCACTTTGTGTCAATAACAAATCATGATTTCTCCAGTCATTGGATGACGTTCCCCAAGCCATGAGCCTATGAAAGGGAAAGAAAACAAAACTTACTACAAAGATTGAAGTTAACTGATAAATTGCTTTGGAGAGGGTGATTTTTGATTTTTGCATCGTTATATAGCATTCCTATTTGAATTGAAAAAATTAAACTGACAAGAGCATCCAGAAAAGAAAGATTACAGCAGGTTTCTGGCAAATGAAGTACATATGTAGGGGCGTAAGTCTTGCGGGCTGACTGCGCTAACGCACAGCGTACACCTGAGCATAGAACCGTTCGCCCTTACAATAATTTGTACCTCACCAGGTGACTGCTGTATTCATTCAAGGTTATGCATTCCGTATCTTTTCAATCATATTTAGAGATTTTTGAGCCATTTCTTTTTCTCCTTCTTTCTCGAAGAGATTAGCTGCTGTTTGTAAGTCTGAAATAGCGTCAGTTTTACTTCCTAAAACATGATGAGTCAGACCTCGAACTAAATAAGCATAAGCAATAGAAGAATCTAGATTTATACTTTTATCTAAATCGACTTTTGCCTGCTGGTAATTTTCTAACTGAAAATTGGCAATACCTCTACCAAAATAAGCATATTGGTTATTAGATTCAGTCTGAATCACTTGATTAAAAGCCTGAATCGCTCCTCGATAATCTTCTGATTGGATTAAGTTAAACCCGCGCTCTAAGTTACTGTTTGTGTTCTCATTACCCCTTGTAGAGGAATTAGGTTTTACTGTAGATTCGACTTGAAATCTTTCTATCTGTGATTTATTTTCAGCATTTGCATGAGGAGCACATACTGTTAAACCAAACAAAACCATGACGAATGCTAAACCTTTTAATCCCTTCATTTCTATTTCTCCAATGAATGTAATGACAACAATTCCTTGAGTATTAACTCTAAATTAAAGTAGAGGTACTCACACACAAGCTTTGTTACCTATGCATAACCACTTTCTGGTGTTCTGGTCATTTATATTTCTCAGATCGCAGAGGGGTATGCAGTTTTGGAAAATCAGCTAATCTTCATTTCCTGTCTTTTTATATTTCTAAGCTTTTAGAGGGTATGCAAAAATAAAATAGCCCGCCTGTGCGGGCTTAGTTTTGTTTATGTAGTTTTAGCTAAGGGCTTGATTTACACAGTTCATCTGGTAACTTTTGGAGCATCTGCAATAACTCGGTTGAGGGATTTGGTACAGAGTATGCTTCCTGTAATGCATCAGACCACAATTCTTTTCGGACAAAATAATTTGCTCTTTTGAGTGCTACTTCTTCCTTATTTGCGTTTTTCGCTTGCGATCGCCTTTCCAATGCCTTTAGTTCATTGTTGACAACTTGACGCTGTTGTGAATCCATGACTTGAAAGGGAGCTAGTATTGCAGGATTCTCACCGAGAAATCCTTGCCATTCGTAGCTTTGTCCTGGTTGAAGTTCGTCTTTAGCTGCATAGGTGACAAAGCTTTTTTGCCCGCTAATTTTCTCGCTCCAAAAATAATTATTGCTACCTAAATTAGCCACAGCGATTTTCTTCAGGCTTCCCTTCCACAAGAAAAGCGGACGAGTACTATAAATTGCCTCCCCATTGCTAGGAGTTATAAAACATAAAGCACCCTGTTGTATTGGACGCGAAATAGGACGTTCCTTTCTCCTCCTTGTTCTTGATTATCATCTTCATTTAAAATTGCACCAAAAATAAATAATGTGTTATTCTTTTTAATTGAATTTTTAAGCGATTCTGCAAGTGCTTTATCTTCATCTGTTGCGCGATCTAAAAGATAATCGATACCAATTATTTTGGCGTTATTTGCCGTCAATTTATCAATTATCTTTGCTAAATAGCTGCGATCAATAGGATTAAATTTGTCTGCTTTAACATTACCTTGATTGAGTGATTTTTCATCAACACGAACTACTAAGACTGGTGGTTGAGATACTTCTTTTGGTACTTGTTGGGTGATATGGCGATAAACTGCTTGTATTCCAATTTGCCAATCTAATACAGTTTCCTGCACAGGTGTCAACAAGCTTAAAACTAATAACGTCAGGGAAGCCAATGATTCCCGGCGCGTTGGGAACCACTGCTTTATTTGGTGCTGAATCCCAAAGGGTTGCAACCTGAATAATTCAGCATCAGGATGGCGAAACAAGGAGGGAATTAAATAAGCACTGGGATAAGTAAGATTTTTTTCGATTTTTAGATAATCACACGCGGCTAATAATGCGTCATGAACATCTTGGTATAGAGCGATCGCATTCAAAAACTGAACAAATATCTCTTCTGCTACGCGATTGTGTATTGGTTCGCGCATGACTGCAACTTGACTTAAACCCAATTCAATCAATTTACGAGCAATACTCAAACCGTTGCAAGAATTGAACAATGCAAACTGCAATCCATTCTGAATAGCTGTAGTGAGTGGGTTTTCAATTTCACTTAATGATATAGTTGTATCTGGTGCAATTGATATTTGTCCTCCAGTCAAATTGGTTTCATTACCATGTCCAGCAAAAAATAATATATCCCAACCTGGTTTTGCAGTAAGCGTTTCCACTATTTCGCGTTTTAATTCATCAATATTTTTGCCTTGATGCCAACAAATAAAATGAAATTCAATCAGCTTTTGAAGGGATAATATAGCTTGTTGTTCTTTTTCAAAATTTAAACCTCTATCATCTCCAAAAATAGCTAACACTCTAGCTTTACCGGAACGATGTGGATATTTCCTTCCACTTGTCACGATATTAATTGGTTGACGTGCAATACGGACTTTTGCAGATGCAAACTGTGTACTAATTTCCCACGCCTCCCAAGGTAAATGGGTTAATTCTGAAGAATTACAACTAATAAAAACATCAGTATCGGTAATTTTAGAGTTAGAATTTACCTCTTTGTTTATATCACTTGTGGTAATGGTTGAGCGAATTTCGTATAATTCTTTACTACGCAACCACTGATGAAATTCATATAAAAGTTTTGCTTCTGCTTGCACTAATTTTGCTTGCCAGTCAATAGTAGGTGGGGCTATACTGCCTACATTGACGACTTTTCCTCGCAATTCTTGTGTACTGTAAAAATTCTGGTAGATTCGCTGCCATTCTTGATAGGATGAAATAATGGTTTCAGGATAGGGAATTTCGGCAGTTATTTGTTGTCCTGTACCCCATGAAAGTTGAAATAAACATTTTTTATCAACTTGTTGAACTTGGAGATAAAAATGACTCATGATTTAGCCTCTCCAACTAGCGTCAAGGCTTCTTGTTGTAACAGATAAGGATGTTTTTTCATGGTTTTCTAACTTACTTAGTGTGATTTTTCCTCAGTATCCTTGTCATTGTCCTTAGCTCTCACCTGCTTCGGGGTATGCAGTTTTGCTAGTTAAGAATATATTTTGCGGATTTACCTCAGAAAAAATAGTGAAGATTTGTTGAAGATACCTTGGAATTGGCTGTAAGCGATCGCAAAGGAATTAGGAAATTTTATCCACTTTGACAGGGGTAGCGATCGCAACACGAAAATTTCAATTTTGGTAAATTAACCTGGTTGCGTAATATCAAAGACGAATGGGGGTAAAGTGACTTCTACACCATCCGCTATACTCACACTCACAATAAATTTTTCATTCCAATCCCCAACGACGCAGGTATATAAATACGATTCAACTTGTTCTGGATTGACCCCTTTTTCTGTTAAAATACAAGTTTTGTCGCTGACTCGAAACTTTAAATTATGAGGTAGAGTATTTGGTGAGGGTACGCCTAAAACCAACAGCAAACTCCATGAGTTCGAGTGATCGTTTGTCGATAAATTCCATGCAACGGCGTATATTCTCAAAGGAATACCAGCTAAGAGAAAATTATGATATCCACACCGCCCTCCTATTGGAATTTCTAAACCTTGTGCTTCTAGCTGCAATTTAATCGCTTCAAATTCTTCTACCGGGCTGCGGAATTCTCTCACAGGTGTCAATCTGGGTAATAATGTCCATGAGAGCGATTCTCCTATTTCATCTAATTCATCCCATAACCACCGTCCTAAATTTATTGCTGGTTGTGTTATTAATTTGATAAAATCTGAAAGATAGGTTTGTAAGGAAGCTGAAGTTGGCGTCTCTAGATTGTCTAACTCTAAACTGTTATTTTGCAATTTATATACCCATTCAAGCAATTCAGGAGAAGTTAAAACTGCGCGTCCCTGTTCCCAAGTTAAAATTTCCCAAAGTTCTTTTTCAGGTGCTTGTAACTGAGGTAATAATCTCACCAGTTCCCTCTCACTTGCGGCTAACTGTTGCTTGCGATCGCTTGGTACAGTAGGTAAGGGAAGTGCTTCTGGTTCTAGAATACGTAAATACAGTAATAGGCGATCGCAGTCTTTTTCAAACCAAGTTAAAGATATTTTATATGTCCAATCGAGTTGAGGATTTCTTTGAACAGTCTCAAGATTCTCCCATAATTGTTGATAGTTAATAAAACCCCGAACCATTCCAAATTCTTGTTCCTCTAAAACCTCCACTAATACATAGAAATGGGGAACATATTCCGGTAACTCGACGACTAATCTGGGGAAAGAAACTTGCTCTTCAAAGAGACTACCAACAGTAATCAGACAGAGGTTGAATTTACCAACTTGTAGGTTAGTAACAGTAGGTATTACATTTGCAAGTACTGGATTTGCAATTGTAGATTCTTCCCAATTAACAGTCAAATTCTCATCCCGTTCTTCAAGCCATTTTGCGAATGTGAATAACCCTAATGCATTTATGTATATTTGCCATTGACGTGAGTTGTCTGGAATTTGGCTGCTAAGTTCTACCGCCTGATTCAATTCTTCAGACTCGAACAAGATAGATTCAGTTGGTAATCGTTCAAATTCCATTGACATTGTTAATATATTCATGGTATTTTTGCAGTTACTTATTGTTGTGCTAGAAACCCGGTTTCTAATTTTCCCTTATCTGAGTAGTATTGGTATTCAACTGTTTGCAAAGCCTTTCAGAAAAAGAACTCATTGCTGAATGACTTTGTATACTTGCGGCTTCAACTTCTGCTTGGGATATGACATGAGTAATCTGTTCATCAAGCGCTTCAGTAATTTGCACTTCTAAATTCGCCAGACGTGTTAGAGTCAAATAATTTTGTGCTATCTCTAAGACAGACTCTTTTAATTTTATCAACATTTCCTGACGAACATCAGCACGAAATTCCTTCAGTTTTAATAGACGAGTGACTGCATCCTGTGCGCGTAATCCTAATTTTTTAGCTATTGCGCTCATTGACAACCTTTCACAGTGAAATAAATGCAGCGCCTTCAGAAATTGATTCGCTTTATCTGCATCTTTTTTCTGTAGTTTTTTCACTCGTGATTCTGTCACTGCATTCAAAGCATTGTCTAAACAATTCAACATTTGCAAACGGTAGGTTTTCAAAAAATCTTTTGTTTCATCATTCTCTACAACTATACTCCCCGAATTTGGAGCAGGTAATTGCTCAATTAATGTTGAATTTTCATGGAACTGTTCATCTAAAGAATCTGTAGGAAATGAACCACTTCGTACATGAATTCGGTACTGACGTAGGTGAGTGGCAAGATTTTGTAACTTTTGCATCACTGATTTGGTCGATAAACTATAAATCCCCTTTGTCTCTAAAACCTCAGTCATTTTTTGTAATTGTTCAATTGTGGGTGGATTGCATCTTCCTCTGGTTTCTTTGTTTGCTCGTTGTCGCCAGCGTTCAGTTCGGTAAATCGTGTGATACGCTTCAAGAAGTTTTTGTGCTTGCTCAATTTCTACGTTTGTCATTCCATGAAATTCTCCTAAAATATTTTGTAATTGTTGAGGTTTGGTGTCATTAAGTATTGCCCAGTCACTGACAAGATATAGTCCACACTCTAATAAATATGTATTAAGTTCCTTATGCTGTTTTACTTTTCGACTTGTCCAAGTACTAAGGCTACTTTTTTCAGGGTTAAACGTTTTTAAAATTTCCCTAGCAAAACATTGATAAGTAGTAGAAGGCTGTAAACCACCGTCATCATCAAGAACATACGGTAATAAATCGCGATGAGTAAAGCCGTGAAAATTACCAAATTGCTGTTCGAGACTTAAACACACTTTCTCAACTTGCCAAGAAATAAAGCAGAGTAAACAGCGTTGTGCTAATAAACTTTGTTGACTGGAATTATTATAAGATATCTCTAGTAATCGCTTTTGGATGAATGTATCTGATACTTCATCTATATTGATTAAATCAGCTAAGGTATCAACAAAAAATGTCTTCGCTATCTGGATTTCTCTAAGTTGGCGATTTCCAGCACTGTTAAGCATGACTAAAGTCCAGTATTCTAACTTGTCCATGACCTGGTTGCTAATTATGAGTTTTTACTTGGTTGTTCTCCCCAACTGTTGCTGTCATTGTTTTTTAACTCTGGTGCAGGTTGGGGATATGCAGTTTTATGAGTGCTAAAGATGTTACAGTAGTTTTTAGGCAAATGAAGTACACAGGTAGGGGCGTACCCCGTAGAGAAACCCTTATGGTACGACCATTCGCCCTTACAGTGACGCGTAAGTAGATGAGTGTAAATAAGTATAACTATGTTTTGTCCTCTGCGAGGAAGCACGACAATGTAATGTGATTCGGATTAACGAAGCGATCGCAAATCCGAACCACTGTTAGGTCAGTTTATGAACATCATTGTAAGGAACTAGGAAAGGATACCAGCAGGCGATCGCATCCCTAAAAAGAGAACGGGAAAAGTCAGTGCTTGACGAACAGCCCTAACTCAAAGTTTTGATTATTCACGCTGACTTACTTAGGAGTGTAAAATAGATGCAATATTCATACCAAATGCAATACTACTCGGTAAGCCCTGAATTAAAATTCGGGCTGAAAGCAAAAACCCGTTAAAACGGGTTAAAAGTTCTATATGGTTAAATTGATCTGACTTTAGTTTCTCGCTGTAAAACTTATTTCTTACCTCTATGCCTTGCAGTATTTATACCAGATGGGATAAAATTTATGTCAGCTAAAGATAAGTTCCACAACGTTGTTAAAAGTGCATTGCAAAAAGATGGCTGGCGAATCACTCACGATCCTTTACAAATTCGGATAGAAGGTATTAGCGATATGTACGTTGATTTGGGGGCAGAGAGAATTATTGCAGCTGAGAGAGATGAGCAAAAAATCGCGGTAGAAGTTAAAAGTTTCATCGGGACTTCGACCATTTTTGATTTCCATACTGCGATGGGGCAATTTATTAATTATCGATATGCTTTAGAAGAGATAGGTGCTGAACGAGTTTTATATTTGGCGGTTCCTTTAAACACATACAACGATTTTTTTACCAAGACTTTTATTCAATCTATTATCCAACGCAGTCAAGTCAATCTTCTAGTTTATGATATAGAAACGGAGGAAATTGTACGATGGCAGACCTAGAAAAGTATCGAGAATGTATTCGTCAACTAATAGCAGAATATGCCAAACGTGCTTCATCTAATAATGAAATTGAAATTCAAACAATTTTTGATATGGAAAGAGACCATTATCAACTACTATATATTGGCTGGCAAAATAAACGCAGAGTGTTTGGTCCTGTAATGCATTTTGATATCAAAGATGGTAAGATTTGGATTCAGTGGAATGGCACAGAAGAGGAAGTGGGTGAGCAATTGGTGGCGATGGGAGTGCCAAAACATGATATCGTAGTTGGGTTTCACCCACCTTATGTGCGACCATTTACAGATTTTGCTGTAGGCTGAACCATTTGCACGTTCATAGGGAACGATATTATAGGATTTCTATATACCCTTGTATTCCATGCACGCGAATTCGTTGCCCATCTTTTATCAGTTTGGTAGCATTATCCACTCCGACAACTGCTGGTAAGCCATATTCACGTGCGATAACTGCTCCATGGGTCATCAGTCCACCAACTTCGGTGACTAAGCCTTTTATGGATACAAACAATGGTGTCCAGCTAGGGTCAGTAAAGGAGGTGACTAATATATCTCCATCTTCGGGATCGGCATCTTCCATGTTTAAAATGACACGTGCCCGTCCCTCTATAACTCCGGAAGAAACAGGTAGACCTACAATAGCTCCGGCTGGTAGATTTTCTCGTTTGTACTTAAGAGCAATGATTTCACCGTCAGACGTGATAACACGTGGCGGAGTTAGTTTTTCATAGATTTTGTACTCGTTCTCATCTGAGATTATCGGCTTTCTGGTAATGTTGTTTTGCCAACTGTTCATAAGCTGCTTGTTCTGCTGCTATGTCTTCGTCTATTTCCGCTCGATTGGCGTGATAATAGGTTAAAGCTGCATAAATTTGGGTTATTGTCAAGTGGTTCAACCGTCTGGCAATCTCTTCGGCATTGTAACCCTGATTATATAAGCTAGCCACTCTACGAACAGATGTTCCTGTCCCAGCAATGGTAGGACGACCTCCACGAAGTTTGGGGTCAGTGGTGATTAATGTGCTAATATCGGTAAAGCTAGCCAATATCAAGTCCTTTGAGAAAATTCTACTGTTATTGAATACATATTAAATTCATTTTAAACCCTAATCCACGGTTATGGTTTAGGATAATGAGCTTGCCAACTACACACCGCACTTGTCAAGATTAGGCGATCGCCAAAACTAACAAGTAAACTCTCCTTACGCTTAAGAATAGAGACGAAATTAGCTTATTTGAAGACTCTATTCTTTGTAGATATTATTCTTTATATGTATCATTATTTTCGTGAAATCATACTATATCATGTCCGCTTCAACATAGGACAACAATTTGTACTCTACGCTGACTCATAAAGCCAACCCCGAACAATCAGTTCAGAAATCGGTAGTCCCGTGGAAGCAGATGCTTCGTTACCGATTTTTTTCACCCTTACTGGAGTATTACTCTGTCGCTCAAACCAATAACCTATAGGTGATGCTAAAAGATAATTAATTAGTTCTGGATGATGGGAGATGAGTAATGCTTGCATTTTTTGTTCGTTACAAAGGTCATAAAGTTGGCTAAGCCAAGGTTGGATTTCTGGTAGTGCTATAAAATTTTCTGGTTCATCAATACATAATGTATAGTCTTCAGACTGAGTTCCATACAATAGTGTGTATAAAGCCATCAAAACTTTTTGTCCATCAGACAGTTCATCAAAACGGTAGTCAATTAATTTTGTCGGAAATGATTCCTGTGAAAAGCGTAATTTCAAAGTCCGATGGTCTTCACTAAAAGAATCAAATTTAAAACTTACGAATCCATCCATGACTTCTTTTAAAATGTTTATTAATTCAGCTACTTTGCCTTGATCTTGTGAAAGATAGCGATACCAGGAAACAAAATTTTCCATGTGTAGACTCAAATGATTTTCAGAGCGATCGCTACTATTAACCATCAAACTTGGTATGATTTTAACAATAATAAACCTTTTCATACGTTCAGTAAACCAAGTCAGCTTTGTGTTATCACTTTTCGGCATTAACGAAGGAAGTAAGGACTGCGACCAGTCGAATGAATATGTTACTTCTAGAGAATAATTATCTCGGAAAAGTTGGACTTCCCCTGACTCAAACTTCAACAAAAGTTGGCGCTCAAACCACAAACGCTCATACTTAACAAAGCTTTTGTCTTGATCGTGTTCGATAGCCAGCTCATATTTATAGTTGCCATCATTGCCAAAAATTTCTAGTTCAAAACGCTGAGTTAGCCATTTCTGCCAGCGAGTACAGTCAGATTTTTTAAAAACTCCCTCAACTTTACGATCGTCACTTACAAAAATTTGAATTTTCTGTAACACTTCAAAAATTGTTGATTTACCTGTTCCATTAGCACCTAAAAATAGGTTAATTGAGTCAACATGAAGTTCAAAATTTGTTAAGCAGCGAAAGTTATCAATGTAGAGACGCTTTAGCATCCAATCCTCCAACCGCAGCTTTGAATTTCCCAATTTCTAAGTTTTGCTCTTTTCACTTTAACACCTATCATAAAAAAGATTTTATCTTAAATCCGTTTGTATTGGAATTATTTCTGTTGACTCTCCCTCTGCCTCTGGTGCGTCCCAATTCTACTTCTGGTTGGTCTCCAGTTATTAACCCTAGAGGAAAATATTGGTGGGTACAAGGAACTACCCCTGTTAAGGTGTACTAACAAAGTACTAGCTTAAAGCCTGATTCTTACGTCGCACCCCCAATCCTTAAATCTAAAATTGAGCGCAAATATTCATTTTTTGCTTCCAAATTTTAATGGGTGCGAAGCTGAAACCCTTGTAAATCGTTAGTACAAATGCTCACCTTAACAGGGGTAGTACAAGGAACTTCCTTTTCTTCTCCCGCAGTCACCGGGATTGTGGCATTAATGAAAGGGCAAAATTCTCAAAGATTGTACTGGATTGAGAGCAATCGGGCTTTTGGGTATAATGAGGTTTGGTAGCGCTCGAATAATAAAACTGTTCTGAAAATAGTACTATGAGTATTCAAGTTAATAGGGGAAGCTAAATGATTTAGTGTATATGAATGCAATTGTTTATACTGTTTCTAATGATTCCTAATTTTGATGATAACGGTAATCTTCCACAAGGAGTCCATTTTTGTAGTTGGGATGAGTTTAAAGAAAGATTTGGTTATACAAGCAACCGCAGACAAATGATTCGAGGATTAGAAGAAGTGATGACACAATTAAAGGCTGCTGGATGCAGAACTTTTTATATTAATGGCTCCTTTGTGACAAGCGAACCATCACCCAACGATTTTGACTGCTGTTGGGATCAAGATGATGTAGATATTGACTATTTAAGAAAATCTGCACCACTCATCTTAAATTTTTATGACTCTAAGGCACAAAAAGCTAAGTATAGAGGTGAAATATATCCATCTGACCAACCTGTAGATGAAGATACAGTATCTATAGAGTTCTTCCAACAGGATAGAAGACAAAATAAAAAAGGTATCATAGGAATTAATTTAAGGGAGTGGTTGTCATGATTAAGGATTATCAGCAATATTTGACCACTAAATATTGGGCACAGAGGTTTGCCGAGGCAGAAATGAACGTGAAAGAAAATGAAGAAAGAAGGTTAAAAGAACCAGAAAGATGGCAGTTAATGCAAGATTCTTATGCTGCTCAAAGGCAAAATCTTTTAGATGAAATCACAGAATATGAAGCATTAATTGCTCACGACCCACGAGAAAAATTAGTACTTGAGATTGATGACATCAATTATTTATCTCATCTTGTAATAAAAGCAAGAATTGCACTAAAACTCACTCAAAAAGAACTAGCAATTTTGAGTGATCGGACAGAAGAGCAAATTCAAGCTTTTGAAGATAAGAATTATCATAATGCCAGTTTTCTTGATTTTTTGGCAATTAGCAATGCTTTAGGAATTAAAATCATTAATGGTAAATTTGTTGCTCAATTGAGTGATTTTTATAAACAAGAGCTAAGAGATATTCGCTCCTCTGTAAATCTGGATGACGATATGAAAGCAGCATCTTAGTTTATTGTGTTATCGAGCGTTTTGTTAATAGGTGCCAATAAATGAATTAATAATTTCTGACTCGGCTGTGTTTTGCTTTAGTTCAATGTGGACGTTATATCCTTGTTCATAAAACACTAACGCCTGATTTTGAGTCACGAGTGAACGCAGCCAATTTGAGTATTTATTCCATCAGCCCATATTTGTTCTCCTCCGTCTAAAAGTTGAATTTCCTCAGCACCGCAATATTTGATTTGAAATTGATAACGTTGATTGTAGGTAGGGGTTGGTCTTTTGGGCAACGCTTTTATCCAGTTTTCGATACTTTCGCTCATTAATTGCCCACTACCAGCTATCTTATATACTTAGTGATTTTAGCATTTGCTTTTGGCGCAAGCTGTACCCGGCTTATAATTGCATACCCCACATTCCCCCAGAAATATACATAAATGTAAAACCATCATATAGTATTTATACGTAAAAATACTAGTGAATACTAAGTATTTATCGTGTAACTCAGAATACCATAGAGGTAAACTATGAACTATCGGCTGAAGTTTGCTGTTTTGATTACGTCTTCCTTGCTTTTGTCTGTTGCTGTTCCTTCTCTACTGAAAACAAGCGAGACAGTTATCTTAAGGGCTTTTGCACAAACACTGACTCCTGAGAACCGTAAGGCGGAAGCGGATAAACTTTTCCAAGAGGGAATACAGCAGTATCGACGTGGGGAATATCCAAAGGCGTTGCAGACTTACCAGAGGGTGTTGGAAATGCGGAGACAGCTGGGGGACAAAGCTGGAGTTGGACAAACCCTCAATAATATAGGACAGGTTTACAATGGGTTAGTTCAACAGGAAAAAGCATTAGAAGTTTTACAGCAAGCATTGACGATTCGTAGAGAAATTAAAGATCGTGTTGGAGAGGGAGAAACCCTAGATAATATTGGTGGGGTTTACCTTGCTTTGTTGAAACAAGAGGAAGCCTTAAAAACTTTACAGCAAGCCTTAGAAATTCGCCGTGAGGTGAAAGATAAAGTTGGAGAAGCAGTAACTCTGAGTAGACTGGGGCTAACTTACAGTTACTTAAAACAACAAGATAAAGGTTTGAAACTTTTACAAGAAGCGCTGGCTATACATAAAGAAATAGGGGATAAATTCCAAGAGGGATTAACTCTATTCAGAATAGCAGGGGCTTACAACAATATAGATGATTATCCCAATTCTTTGGAGTGGTTCAATAAAGCTTTAGTGGTGAATCGCGAAGTAGGAAACCGTGTTGGGGAAGGTAGAAGCTTGATACAGATAGGGTTAGTTTATTTAAACTTAAAACAATATGATAGTGCCTTAAGATTTTTGCAACAATCATTACCCATTGCTAGAGAATTGAAAGATAGGTTACAAGAAGCTTTGATTATTCAACAAATAGGTGATATTTACGTTTTTCAAAGTAAAGATGAACCTGCACTTGAATTTTATCAGCAGGCTTTAACTATTCAAAAAGAACTCAAAAATCGTCCTAAACAATTGTTGATATTAAGTCAAATAATGATGTTCCATTCTTCAATTGCTTCTTCATATAGTAAAAGAAATAACTATAATCGTGCAATAGATGAAACCAATAAAATTGTAATATTAGCACCAGAAGCTTTAAAGCTTGCTAAAGAAGAAAAAGACTTAGCGACAGAAAAAGAAATTCTGATAATACAAAGTCAAGCCTATCTTTTTACGGGTAATGTATATATAGAGTTAGAAGAGCCCCAAAAAGCATATGATTTTCTTCAACAAGGGTTAAACATTGCATTACAGTCTAGAGATTTAAAATCCGAGGATTATGCATTGGTGTTTCTTTCTAGATTTTATGAATTTCAAAATAATAATATCAAAATTATTGAATTAAACCAACGACGATTAGAGATTGCTCGAAAGCTGGGAACTACGCATATCGAAGCACTCATTTTATTATATACTGCTAGTGTTTACAATTCTTTGGGTGACTACCAACAAGGCATTAATTTTGCACAACAGGCTTTAGATAAAGCGGATATTATAGATTTTGGAAAAATCCCAGAAAATAGAAAAAATACTGCTTTACTAGTTAAACCTAGAGCTTTAACAGGTTTAAGTATGGCTTACAAAGCTATTGGTGAATATGATAAAGCGTTAGAATTTGCTCAACAAAGTTTAGATGTAGCACAGTCTTTGAATGATTCTTCATTGAAAATTGAAGGATTAATTCAAGTAGCGGATATATACCTGAGTCGCCAAGATTCAAAGCAAGCCATTGAATTTTACCAGCAAGCTTTGACAATAGCTAAGGAAACTAAAAAACCTGAATTAGAAGCGGAAGTATTGAACAACCTCAGCAAGGCTTATCGTGTGATAGGTGATTATAAACAAGCTTTGAACTTAACACAGCAAATCTTAGTAATTGCTGAAAAGATTAAAAAAAGTAACCTAAAAATAAAAGTCCTTGACATCCAAAGGCAGATATACAGTGCTCAAGGTAATTATAAACAGGCTTTGGATTTACTACAACAAATATTAATACTAGCTAAACAGGATAAGAGTTCTTTTGCCTTGTGGGGAGGATTTTTACAATTAAGCCTGTTTTATAATAACTTTGGAGAGTATCAAAAAGCAATCGAATACTCACAACAGGCACTTATCATAGCACAAAAAAGACAGAATCCTGAAACTGAGAGTGCTACACAATTGCTGCTTGCTTCTATCTATTTTAACAAAGGTGAACCACAAAAAACTATCGAATTTGCCAATCAAGGTTTAGCTGTTTCCCAAAACCAGAAAATGAAAATGATTGAATTGGAAATGTTGGGGAATACTGTATTAAGTACTGCTTACGGTGAGTTAGATAATGACCAAAAAGCGATGGAAGCAGCCCAAGCAGGATTAACTATTGCTAAAAAAAGCAAAAATCCTTATTATGAAAAATATTTAATGACTCTATTAGGAAGTATCCATCAAAAGTTTGGTAGAATACAAGAAGCAATACAAGCATATAATCAAGCTTTAGCAATTAAAACTCAAGCTAAAACTGTAGGTGAAAATTCAGGAATCTACGCCGGACTAGCTCGTATTTACCGCGATTTAAATCAACCAAATGTCGCGATCGCTTACTATAAAGATGCTATCAACAGCATTGAAGAAGTGCGCCGTGGTGTTGAAGGTTTAACGCCAGAAATCCAAAAATCTTTCTTAAATGCAACGGTTGATTTTAATCGAGTAAAAACTGCTGATGTTTATAAAGAATTGGCAGATTTGTTAATTAAACAAGGTCAAGAAGCAGAAGCACAGGGGAGAAAAGATGACGCACAAGTGCGATACGCACAAGCACAACAAGTTATGGACTTAATAAAAATACAAGAAGTTAAAGATTTTGCTCGTAATATAACTGGTAAACCACAATTACCACTAGCAAATGTCGAGAAGCAAATCCAAACAGGGAATCAAACAGTTATCGCTTTAGCCGGAAAAATACGCGAGTGCGAACGGACAAAATGCCAACAACTTAGCCAACTTAATGACCAATTAACTGCATTACTGCAAGAGACTAACCGTAAGTTAAAGGAAATTGACAAAGAAATAGGCGATCGCCTCAGCAAAGATCCCAGTGCGTTCCGTCCCGATAGCCCAAAACCTCAGGAAGTCGTCAAAGCGCAACTTGATACAATCATGATTTATCCTTTTGTGAGAGAGGAAAAACTTTGGTTGCTGACGTATTTCGACAAAGGACGGATGGTTAGAGAAGTTTCCGTGACTCGTAAAGAGTTAGACAATCAAGTCAAAGAGTTTCGCAAACTTATGGAAGAATGCGAGAAACAAATTTGTGGTTCCGCAGAAATTGCCAAAATTAAACCTGTCAGTCAAAAACTTTACAACTGGCTCATTAAACCCTTAGAACCTGAGCTAGAGACTAATAAGGTAAAAAATTTGGTCTTCGCACTCGATAGCACTATTCGTTACATACCGATGAGCGCTCTCTTTAACGGCGATCGCTACCTGATTGAAAACTATACTATTTACAACGTATTTTCCGCAGATTTAACCAACACAACCGACAAATTTCCACTAAACCCTTCTGTCTTGGCGATGGGACTCTCCGATGCTGCACCTCCCAAATTTGGTTCGCTCCCATACGTACCGCAGGAACTCAATGCGATCGCCAAAACTAACACTAGAGATAAAGATATATACTCACGCCCCTTCCTCAATAATAACTTCACCTTCCTGACTTTGCGCGATCACCTAGCTGGACACAATATCTTACACCTTGCAACTCACGGTGAGTTTGTTCCTGGCAAAAAAGATGCATCGTATATACTATCAGGAAAGGAAGAAATTTCAATTCTCGAAATAGCAACTTTAGGCTTAAGTGAAATTCACCTCGTGGTACTGTCAGCCTGTCAAACTGCGCTTGCTAGCTCGCTTCATGATGGTGTAGAAATTGGCAGTCTCGCTTATCATTTCCTGAATAGTGGTGCAAAATCCGTCATAGCTTCATTGTGGCAAGTTGCAGATCAAAGCACTGCTGAAACAATGCAAAATTTTTATAAGTACATGAGAACCAGCAGACAGCCAATTACTAAAGCTGAAGCACTACGAATGGCTCAACTCTCGCTACTTTATAGCAAAGACGTCACAGTTGAAGATATTAAACGTGGGGGCATTATTCCAGAGGGAATACCAGGAAAACCAACTAAAAATCAAACCTCAAGAACAACCTATGCACATCCTTATTACTGGGCACCATTTATTTTAATTGGCAATGGACTTTAAAAATTAAAATAGCATAACTAATACCAGTAGTTATGCTAATGTTAGTTGTGGTAATATATCAGTCAATGATTGAATTGAAAATAAAACTTATGTTCTAACTTAAAGAAATTATAAATTTGAGAGGTTTATCATAAAACGAGTTAGCATGTGTTTGTGAAATGTCTGTCACTAATATTCAAAAATATGAACAATAAAAAATGCATAGTATACCATTTGAAACCTTGACATTAGTTTGTCAATTTCTTAATTGCCAACCAGGTGATTTATTTGAAAAAAATTAAACTTTAGAGGCTAATTAATTATGACGCAAGCACTACAAAAACTAGTCACATTCGAGAAATTTGTAGAATTTTTAAAAACACAACCAGAAACTATTCGCTACGAATTATACGACGGTGATATTATTCAAATGCCACAACCCAAAGGAAAACATGAAGAAATTATTGCTTTTTTAGCAGCGATTTTAGGATACGAATTTGTAAGACTTAAGCTCAAATACGGTATATCGAATAAGGCACTAGTACAGCCTGTAAATAAACACTCAGGATACTTTCCAGATATTCTTGTGATGAATCTT
Source organism: Scytonema sp. PMC 1070.18 (assembly GCA_035967975.1). GTDB lineage: Bacteria > Cyanobacteriota > Cyanobacteriia > Cyanobacteriales > Nostocaceae > Scytonema. The sequence goes on along the minus strand of JAWQFQ010000001.1, from coordinate 87,167 downwards.
TCCAATTTAGTAAACGAACCACGCTGGCAAGAAGAGTCTATCTTAACTCAACATGAATCAATACCATTAGTGATAGAAGTAGTTAGTACAAACTGGCGTGATGATTATTACAAAAAGTTTGCCGATTATGAAGAAATGGGTATCCAAGAATATTGGATTGTGGATTATGCTGCTTTGGGTAGCAAGCTATTGATAGGCGACCCCAAACAGCCAACACTCACAATTTACTCTTTAAATAATGAGGGTGAATATCGTAGCAAACAATTTAGAGGAGACGACCGTATAGAGTCGTCAACATTTCCAGATTTAAATCTGACTGTAGAGCAAATTTTTTCAGCGCGTTATTGAAAAATCTGAAAGCCGCAATAAGTAGAGAGTATTTCAATACTGCGTAGGATTTGCGAGAATTAGAAACCCGTATTCTTGGAGAAGACGGGTTTGGTGGGACTTCGACTATTGAAAACCTACGCAGTATTGGAGAGTATTTAAAGACCAGCAATCATATTTTTAGAAGATCCTCAGATAAATTATCTGGGTATTTTTCTGTTTTTCTGTGTGTTCGCAGTCTAGATTTTCAAGATATTTAAAAAACTTGGTGGAAAGAAAATATTTCCTAAAATTCTTAAAGAGCTTCAAGCCTTATTTTATAAGCATTTTGGGCTAATTTATCAGTTAGCTTACAAATAATTTCCAAAAAAGTCTTCAATTTTGGCATATCCTCTCAAACCTCAGAAATATATAAATACGAGCGGGCAAAGAGGAATCACCTCAAGTCAGAAATAACCTGTAATTCATGTATTTTAACAGGTTTAACCATTCGTCTTCTTAGAACTTTTCTCATCCCAAATATCAAGGAGTATACAACAATGAAGGCTCTCAAATCTTTAGGAACTATTTTTCTGGCTTCTGCGATCGCTTGCATTCCAATTTTATTTTCAACTCAATCAGCAAATACAGTGACACTCATGAACGAATTTTATGGTAATTTAAGCAAAAATATGGATAAAGCGGGTGCGCTACGTCAAGCAATGCTGGAAACGATGAAAAAGTATCCAAATTCTAGCGATTGGGCTGCTTTTACGTTGATTGGTTTGTTGTAGTGGTGGTGTGAGGTATGACGATACGTTCCTGCAAGATTGGGTTAGGTGTGTTTTTTTGTCTGTTCGCTGTTGTTTCGACTTCCTTGGGTTCGAGTTTACCGATGGTGTTTACTGTGTCACAGGTTTTGGCGCAGACTAATACTGAGCGTAAAGCAGAAGCAGAGAAAGTGATGCAGCGAGGTCGTGAGCAACTGCAAAGCAGTCAATTCACCGCCGCATTACAATCTTGGCAGCAAGCACTGTTAATCTACCGCGAAATAAAAGACCGTCAAGGTGAGGGTAAAACACTGGTAAATTTAGGTCTGGCTTACCATTTTCTGGGAGATTACCGCAAAGCCATTGAATATTATCAGCAAAGTTTGCCAATCTTGCGAGAAATTAAAGATAGTAAAACCGAGGGTATTGCACTCTACAATTTTGGTAATACCTATGACAGCTTGGGAGATTATCACAAAGCCATTGAATACCATCAGCAAAGCCTGAAAATCGCCCAAGAAATTAAAGACCGTGAAGGAGAAGGTGCTGTATTCGGTAGTCTGGGAAATGCTTACTATAGTTTGAGAGATTACCCCAAAGCCATTGAATACCATCAGCAAAGCCTGAAAATTACCCAAGAAATTAAAAACCGTCAAGGGGAGGGTGCTGCATTTGGTAATCTCGGTAGCATTTACAATGATCTGGGAGACTACCCTAAAGCCATTGAGTACCATCAGCTACACTTGAAAATTGCCCAGGAAATTAAATACCGTTTAGGAGAGAGGCAAGCACTAGGAAATCTCGGTGTTGTTTACCATAGTTTAGGAAACTACCTAAAAGCGATTGAGTCCCACCAACAAAGTTTAGCGATCGCCCAAGAAATACAAGACCGCCAAGGGGAGGGTCAATCACTGGCAAACATTGGTATTGCCTACCTTGCTTTGGGAGACTACCCCAGAGCGATTAAGTATCAACAGCAAAGGCTGAAAATTGCCCAAGAAATACAAGACCGCCAAGGGGAGGGTCAATCACTGGCAAACATTGGTA
>JAWQFQ010000001.1:0-84944 GCA_035967975.1 Scytonema sp. PMC 1070.18 | reverse complement strand
TTGCCTACCGTAATTTGGAAGACTACCCCAAAGCAATTAAGTACCAACAACAAAGTCTGAAAATTGCCCAAGAAATACAAGACCGTCAAGTGGAGGGTAATGTGCTGGGTGGTCTCGGTAATACCTACTATAGTCTGGGAGACTACCCCAAAGCCATTAAATATCAACAGCAAAGGTTGAAAATATCTCAAAAAATAAATGACCGTAGAGGTGAGGGCGCTGCACTTAACAATTTAGGGATTAATTACTACAAACAAGGAAATTTCAAGTTAGCAGAAAGTATCCTACTTGAGGGAATAAAAGTTTTAGAATCTCTGCGAGGTCGAGAATTAAAAGATAATGACAAAGTTTATTTTTTTGATATGCAAAGTAGTATCTATCGCATTTTACAACAAGTTCTCATTGCTCAAAATCAGACAGATAGAGCGCTAGAAATTGCTGAAAGAGGAAGAGGACGCGCCTTTGTAGAGTTACTAGCTTCTCAAGTATCTTCTAACCCTCAAGAACTATTATCCAATCCACCAAATATTGACCAAATGAAACAAATTGCCAAATCACAAAATGCCACCTTAGTCCAATATTCAATTATTACTGATGAATTCAAAGTAGCAGGTAGACAAAAAGCAGAAGAATCAGAGCTATATATCTGGGTGATAAAGCCCACAGGTGAAGTCACATTCCGCAAAGCTGACCTTAAACCTTTGTGGCAAAAAGAAAATATAAATTTAGAAGAATTAGTTAAAATTAGCCGTCAATCAATCGGTGTCAGAAGTCGTGGTATTCGAGTATCTCATAATCCAAATCCAGGTAAAGCACAAAACAATTTAAAACGACTACATCAAGTATTAATTAATCCTATCGCTGACCTATTACCTAAAAAAGAAACGGATAAGGTAATCTTCATCCCTCAAAATTCGTTATTTCTTGTTCCCTTCCCTGCATTACAGGATAAAGATGGTAAATACCTGATAGAAAAACATACTATTCTCACGTCACCCTCAATTCAAGTTTTAGATTTAACCCGTCAGCAACGTCAAAATGGAAAACAGCAGCCACGAACTGTCCGAACAGGAGCAAATTTCACCTCTCCATTAATTGTAGGCAATCCTACCATGCCGAAGGTTGCCTTGAAAATTGGGGATAAACCGCAACAATTAACTTCCTTACCTGGTGCAGAGAAAGAAGCAAAAGCGATCGCATCCTTATTGAACACCCAAGCTTTAATTGGTAATAACGCAACAGAAGCAGCAATTGTGCAACGCTTATCCCAAGCGGGAATTATTCATTTTGCTACCCACGGCTTATTTGATGATATTCGAGGATTAGATAGTGCGATCGCGTTAGCTCCCTCCGAAGGAAGGCTCGCATTAGCTCCTTCAGAAACAAGGCTCACTCTCACCCCAGAAAATATAAGCTTCCTCTCATCACCTCTAAGCAAGGAAGATAAAAAGCGCGACGGACTACTGACAGCAGAAGAAATTCTCGATATGAAAATTAACGCCGATTTAGTTGTTCTTAGTGCTTGCGACACAGGTAGAGGTCGAATAACTGGTGATGGCGTTATTGGTTTATCTCGTTCTTTAATTAGTGCTGGTACCCCCAGTGTAATTGTCTCTTTATGGGCTGTAGATGATGATTCAACTGCTTTTTTGATGACAGAGTTTTATCAAAATTTGCAACAGAAATTTGACAAAGCTACTGCCTTAAGAAACGCGATGCTGACTACTAAGAAAAAATATTCTAATCCTTCTCAATGGGCTGCTTTTACTCTGATTGGGAAGTCGGAATAAATCTAATCCAAATTGCCTTAGCTATGATTGATGCTTAAAAAATAGAGCGATAAATGCTTGTATTGTGCCAATGAAATTTATTTAAACTTAGGAAAGGTAAAGATGAAAACAGATATTACGCCAAAATTAATCTCAACAGGTAATCAATTTAATTTTGCAATATTGAGATTTGGAGCAATCATTACTATTACTGGATTATTAAGTGGTATCCCAGCAGTTACTGCACTTAAATCCCAGCAAGAAATTTTTGCTCAGAACTCACTTTCTCCACATTCCCAAGCAACATCTACAGATAAATTCTTACAAGAAGGAATCTCGCAGCTACGCGAATATAAACTCAGAGATGCAGAGAAAACCTTTCAACGAGTGTTATTACAAAGACGACAAGAAAATGATGCGGCTGGAACTGCTATCGTTCTAAATTACCTGGGTGAAGTTTATAGTTTATTGAGTGAGCCGACACAGGCTTTAAAATTCTCTCAGGAAGCATTGACTATTGCTCAAGAATCAAATAATCGTCCACAAGAAGCAGCAGCTTTAGATAATATTGGTAATGCTTACAGTGGATTTAAACAATATTCAAAGGCATTGGATAATTTTCAAAAAGCTTTGATTCTTTGGCAAGAAATTAAAGATATAAAAGGTGAGGCAGGTAGTTTAAGTCATATTGGTACAGTTTATATCAATCAAGGTTATTTTTCGCAGGCTGTAGAAGTTTTACAGCGCTCGCTATCTATTAAACGACAACTTAAAGATAGTTTTAATGAACCAGAAACAATTGCTTCATTGGGTTTAAGCTACTATGCATTAGGTAACATTGACCAAAGTTTTGAAATGTTAAATCAAGCCTTACAACTTAGTCGTCAGGTAAATAATCCTAAGGCTGAAAGTATTGCACTAATGTCAGCAGGAACTGTTCATATTTTATCAAGACAAATTGACCAACAAATAAAGTATATGCAACCAGCACTTGTACTCGCTAGACAAAGCGGTAATGTATTGGAAGAAGTGAAACTTCTTGCTGGTATTGCAGATGCTTATAATCAGTTAAAAAATTCTAAAAAAGCAGTTGAATACAGTCAGCAATCTTTAGAAATAGCTCAGAAAGCATTAGCTATTTATCAAAAACAAAAAAATCCGGCAGAAGCAGCCCAAATATTTCTTAATATTGCATCAATTTATAGTAAGCAGCAACAGTATGACAAAGCCTTAGCATCATATCAGCAAGCTTTAAAAATTTTCCAAGAACTCAAGCAGCGAGAATTAGAATTAGAAACTATCAGTCAGATAGCTGATATTTATAACCAGCAGAAAAAATTTGCTCAAGCTGTAGAGTTACACCAGCAAGCACTGATAATTTTTAAAGAACTCAATAATCCACCCGCACAATTAGGTTTGCTTGCATCAGTAGCACTGGCTTACGACAATCTACAGCAATATCCAAAAGCTATTGATTACTATCAGCAAGGTTTATCAATTGCTCAAGTAAATAAACTACCTTTATATGAAGGTATTAATCTTTATGGAATATGTAATCTTTACCATAACTGGAAAAAATATAAACAAGCAAGCGATAGCTGTGAGCAAGCTTTAGCTATATTTCAGCAAATTAAAAGACCAGAGGAAGAATTGATTAATCTTCTCGGCTACATAGGATTATTATATGAAAATCAACAAAATTATTCTCAAGCTGAATCATATTATCAACAGGTGCTAAAGCGCAGACAGGTTTTATATGGTTCAGAGAGTATTGAAATAGTAAATAATATCAAGAAATTAGGTTATCTATACAACAATCAAGGGAAGTATCGTGAGGCTTTACCATATTTTCAACGCTCCCTAGCACTTCAAGAAAAAAACTTGGGTCAAGAAAATATAGAAGTTGTTAATAGTTTGAATCAATTGACAAGTCTTTACATTAAATTGGTTAATTATCCAGAAGCACTAAAAGTTGGTCAACGCGCTCTTACAATTATTCAAAAACTGCATGGTTCCGAACATCCAAAAGTTGCTTCTTCTCTAAATAATTTAGCTAATATATACACTGGATTAGGAAATTATCAAGAAGCGTTACGACTTTATCAGCGTGCGCTAATAATCACAGAAAAAGATTCTAAAAAAGACTTTTGGTATGATTTTAACCTAGCAGTTCAACTTGATAACTTAGCATCAGCCTATAGAGACTTAGGTAATTATGAAGTAGCTGAGAAAACTTGGTTACGTGCATTAAAAATCCGCGAAGAGCTATACCAAAATGCACTAAACACTCAACCTAGTGAAGATGCATATAAAATAAATTCTTTAGCAGAGAGAGTTGCTATTACTCTTAATAATTTAGCCAATTTATATAAAGATAAAGGCAATTATGCTGAAGCCGTTAAACTTCATCAACGAGCCTTATCTCTGAGTGAAAAATCATTAGGTAAAGAACATCCTGATGTTGCTTTGAGTCTGAATAACCTTGCTTATGTGTACGGAGATTTAGGAAGATATCAAGAAGCGCTATCTCTAGCAAAAACTGCTTTGGTTATTAATGAGAAAATTCTGGGTTCGGAACATCCTCAAGTTGCTTCTAACCTCAACAATTTAGCCAATATCTATCTAGCACAGGGAAAATATACAGAAGCACAGGGTTTATATCAACGTGCTTTGGCTATTCGTGAAAAAGTATTTGGTAATGAACATCCATTAGTTGCTATTAGCCTGAATAATCTTGGTGGTTTCTATAGCGAACAAGGTAATTATCAGCAAGCAATGATTTTATATAAGCGTGCTTTGGAAATCCGTCAGAAAATATTTGGTGAGGAACATCCAGATATTGCTAATAGCTTGAATAATCTGGCGAGTGTATATCTAGACCAAGGTAAATATCAAGAAGCCCTTTCTTTATCTGAACGTGCTTTAGAAATTCGAGAAAAACTATTAGGTTCTGAACATCCAGATATTGCTAATAGTTTGAGTAATCTTGGTAGTTTACACGATATACAAGCAAAATATCAACAAGCAATAGATTTACATCAACGCGCTCTTGCTATTAATAATAGAGTGTTTGGTATAGAAAATATTAATAGTGCCAGAAATCTCAGTAATTTGGCTAGTGTTTACACTGACATAGGCAACTATAAAGAAGCTCTTACTTTGTTTCAAAGTGCTTTAGTAATGCGAGAAAAAATATTAGGTTATGAACATCCCGATGTTGCTAATACTCTTAACAGCTTAAGTATATTATACGCAGAGCAAGGTAATTACTCAGAAGCACTAAAAATTAGTCAACGTGCGCTATCTATTCGAGAAAAATCATTAGGTAAAGAACATCCTGATGTTGCAAACAGCCTCAACAATCTAGCTGAAGTCTACAAAAGCTTAGCTGATTATAAGCAAACTCTGGAATTACACCAACGCGCTAAAGCAATTAATGAAAAAATATTTGGTACAGAACATCCTCAGATAGCATATAGCCTGAACAATTTAGCTGGTGCGTACTTAACCCAAGGAAATTATCCAGAAGCACTAAAATTATATCAAGAAGCTTTAAAAATTAACAAAAAAGCATTTAATGATGAGCATCCCTTAGTTGCTCAATCACTTCAAAACTTGGCTAATCTATATAGTGACTTGGGGAATGATAAAGAGGCTGAAGCTTTATACGGAAAAGCTTTAACTATCAACGAAAAAGTGTTTGGTAACAATCATCCGATTGTTGCGACAATTCTTAGCAATCTTGCACATACCTATTATTATCTAGAAAAGAATATTGAGGCAGAAACACGGACGAAACGTGCTTTAGCTATTCGAGAACAGATATTTGGTGCTAATCATCCTGATGTTGCCCTCAGTCTGAATAATTTAGCTCTTTTATATCAGAACCAAGACAAATATCAAGAATCTCTTCAGCTTTTACAACGTTCTGCAGGTATCTTGGAAAAAGTATATGGTACTAATCATCCCCAAGTTGCATTAAATTTAAGTAACCAAGGTTGGACTTATTATCTCTTAGGAAATAATCAAAAAGCACTGGAACTCTTGCAAAAATCGCTCTCGATCAGAGAAAGCTTTTTTGGCTCCCAACATCCAGGTGTTGCTCAAGATTTAAGATTACAAGCTTACGCATACCATGCTCAAGGCGATATAAACCGTGCCATTGCAGTGAGAAATCGCAGTTTAGATATTAGCGATCGCAATCTCAATATGATCCTTGGTATCGGTTCAGAACGCCAAAAACAAAACTATATGATGGCGTTAGTCAATGAGTCAACCGACATCACAGTTTCTTTACACCTCCAATCAGCACCCAATAATTCCGAAGCTGCAAACCTAGCTCTCACCGCAATCCTTCGGCGTAAAGGACGCATCCTAGATGTCCTAAGTGATAGTCGTAGCTGGTTGCGACAAAATCTCACTCCCGAAAACCAGACATTATTTGACCAATTTACAACCGTTAGCGCCCAACTCTCAGGGCTTCCCTACCGCAAATCGAGTCAACTTGCCAGTTTTGCGTACCGCCAAGAATTTACAAAACTGCAAGCAGAGTACGACAAATTAGAAGCGGAACTCTCCAAACGCAGCAGTGAATTTCGCGCTGCAACCCAAGCGATCGCGATTGAATCTGTGCAAAAACTCATACCTGCAGACGCTGCATTAGTCGAGTTTGTCTTGTATCAACCCTCCACTAATCCCAAGGGTGCAACCAAGAGCGATCGCTACGGCAAACCCCGATATGCCGCATATATTCTCACATCCCAAGGCGTACCACAATGGATAGATTTAGGAGAATCTGAAGCTATAGATAAAGAAATCGCCGAATTTGGTGACATCCTGCAAAGTCCCTCAAGTGATGTCAAGATAGTTGCGCGGCGCTTGGATAGCAAACTCATGCAATCCATCCGTAAATTATTAGGTTCCAAACAAAAACTACTGCTTTCTCCCGACAGCCAACTGAATCTGCTCCCTTTTGCAGCATTGGTAGATGAAAACCACCGCTACTTAGCAGAGAATTACACTATTACTTACCTAACGACCGGAAGGGACTTACTGCGCCTATCCAATCCATCATCATCAAAACTGCAACCACCTGTGTTGATGGCAAATATTGATTTTGAGAATGCAACCAATAACCAGAAGAACAAAGTAGGAGAAGAGTTAAAACGCTCTTCAAAAATTGACGGACTTAAATTCGGTGCTTTACCAGGAACAAAGCAAGAAGCAGATGCCATCACACCCTTATTAAAAGGTGTAACATTGTTGACACGTAGCCAAGCTACAGAAAACGCTCTCAAGCAAGTGCGATCGCCCAGCATCTTACACATTGCTACCCACGGTTTCTTTCTCACCGATGAAAAAATTGATGTCCCAGACACTTTTGATTTAGCCGTGGAAAATCGTGGAATCATTGTCACACCCAGTTTACATCATCGAGTCAACAAAAACATTGAAAATCCCTTACTGCGATCAGGTATCGCCTTAGCAGGATTTAACAAGCGTTATAGTGGTGGCGAAGATGGTGTGTTGACAGCCTTAGAAGCAGCTTCCTTAAATTTATCGGGGACAAAATTAGTCGTACTGTCCGCCTGTCAGACAGGTGTGGGGAAAGTAACGAACGGTGAAGGGGTGTATGGTTTGCGCCGTGCATTTGCGATCGCTGGTGCTCAAAGTCAATTGATTAGCCTCTGGGATGTCAGTGATGAAGGAACCAAAGAATTGATGGTGAAATATTACGGACGATTAATCAAAAGTGAAGGACGTTCCGAAGCCCTTCGACAGACTCAATTAGAAATGCTTCAGTCTCAAAAATATCAACATCCATTTTACTGGGCGGCTTTCATCCCCTCTGGTGATTGGACTCCTACCAAATTTTAGAACAATCTGCATACCCCCTTACCCCTAAGAGATAAAAACTGTTAACACCCAAATGAGGAGGAAGTATTTGTGAAACGTCTTATCTCCAGCATTGCTATAACCAGCTATCTTCTTGGTATTGGCAACTTAACAATTTTACCCCTGCAACACCAAGCTTCCGCGCAAGCCCAGAAAACTGATAAGTTGTACTACACATTTTACGGTCAAACAATTCCTTTATCTCTGCGTCAAGATACTGTAGCAGTAGCTTTTAAACCCGTAAGGACGCGAGGAAAAGCACTATTTCAGCAACTACAAGATGATTTGCGATCGCCTAGCAGTGGAACTCGCAGCACCAGTCAAGGAACTGGTTTAAACGTAGAGGTAAACCCTTTAGGTTCTAACTTTGCCTTAGTAAAACTGCCAACATCAACTCGTAGTTCTGTCGCAAACTTACAACAGCAAATCCAAAAGCAACCCTATGTCCAAGAAACTCTACCCGTCTTAACTCGGACTTTAGGTGATAGCCAGTCAGGAGAAACGCAACAAACAATTGTGCTACCAAATGAAATTGTCGTTAACTTTGAATCAAAACTATCAGAGAGCCAAAAGCAGTTAATTTTATTACGCAATAATTTAGAAGTTGTTAGACCGCTACGTTTTACTAAAAATCATTATTTAGTACGTCCTAAATCCGTATCTGGTACAGCAGTTCTTGCTGTTGCTAATCAATTAACTGATATGGCGGGAATACAGTCAGCAACTCCCAACTTTATTCAGTCCACATCCTACCAAACTCTAGCATCAGATTCATTAAAAGAAACTCCTAACGCCAACACACACCTGCAAAGTCTACTCGCCTCCCTACCTCAACCCAAAGACACACCCCATACTACGTCTTTACTACCCTTACAATGGCATCTTAACAGCACTCCTCGGAGAGGTCAGTTGTTACCCCGTACAGATATCCGCGCTACCGAAGCTTGGAAAAAAAGCAACGGTGGTCGTGATGTAGTCGTTGCGGTAATTGATAGCCTCATACAGTGGGATCATCCAGACTTAGCGAAGAATCTCTACAATTCTGGAAATAGCCCTGACAAGTTACCGAATGAAGAATACGGTTGGGATTTTTCTAGTGGAGAAGAGGGTGATGGAGATACTCGCCTCACTGTCGATGAACTTGCAACAATACAAGCGCATTTCCAAAATACGTTTAAGCTTTCAGCAGAAGAATTACTTCAGAAATATGCCTCTCTTGCTGAGGTTTTAAAGCAGAAATTTCCTAATGCTTCCAAAAGCGATATCGCACTTTTTCTCAAAAATTACATTCGCAATCAAGTTGCTAGTGAATTTCATGGTACTTGGAGCGCAGGTGTCATTGCTGCTAACTCTCAAGATAAGTCTGGTGTGTTAGGGGTGGCTCCCAATGCCAAAATTTTACCCGTACGAGTGTTTGGATTGGCAGGTAAGATCGATTCTGCATCGTTAATTGAAGCAATAGGTTATTCCAATGCACGCGGTGCAGATGTCATTAATATGAGTTTGCGTAATTTGCTCCCAGATGAAGGATTAACTGAGCAAATTTTTGATGTGCTGGATAATAATCCCAAAATAGTCATTATCGCTTCTGCGGGTAACGACAACTTAGATGGTGTTGGTTTCCCAGCAGCAATACCTGGTGTTGTGTCAGTAGGGGCAACAAATATTATGGGCAATCGCACCATGTACAGTAGCTACGGTGGTGGATTGGAAGTTGTCGCCCCTGGTGGAGAGTTAGCAACTTCTCCTAGTGGTGGAATTCTCACTACTGGAGGCACTTTCCTAGAAGGTTTTTGGAAAGGAATTAATCTGCCTGATTATGCATGGGGTGTGGCATTAGACCCGATGGGCAAATACGTACAAGTTCAGGGAACCTCCTTCTCAGCTCCGATTGTATCAGGTGTAGTAGCTCTGATGAAAGGAAAAGACCCACAACGGCGATTAAATCGAGATAGTTTTGTCAAAATTCTTAAATCCACCGCAAGTTACAACGGGTTAACGCTGAGTAAGGCAGATATTAATCGTTACCGCCTACAAGCAGAGACTGGGTTTGGTGCAGCTGCTGATTTTCCCTTTGTCCGTCCTTCTGGTGTGTTTATGAAAACAAAACCTGTGTCGCCAGAGCAGTATTATTTTGGTAGTGGTTTGATCGACGCTGAGGCTGCTCTAGAGAAAGTGAAACCGTAATATTGATGCAACACCAACTGTAACGGGATGAAAGGCTATGAGCATGACTTACACAGGAGGGGTAAACTAAATCTAGATAAATCTATGCAGACGTACTAGAAGTGTCTAAAATTGCTGCTATCATCTGATTTGGTCGTGGCTGTAGCACGTTTTGGGACTAATCTCGCTATTGTCTCCCAAATCAGAGCTTAAGCGCACCCGCTACCCCTGCGGGTAGTACTTGCTCTCATATTCCAGTGCGTTGGTCTTAAACTTGGATGACAACCATCCAAGGTCTAACGCTGCCGACACGGAATAGCCTATTGAATGCAAGTACTGAACAGTGCGACCCACAAGAATCGCTTGCACCTCACTAAATCTCATGTACCTAGTGATTTGCTTGTCCTGCCCTCGAACGCGGATATTTATTGCCGCGTTCCAATCAGCCTGAATTACATCCCCCATATAACGGATAAAGCGATCTCCGAACCGACGACCTAAAAGCGTCCCGGTCAGATTATCAACTTGCGATGTATAAGCAGGATTGACCACTGATATTGTCGATCCTGTCTCCAATGAAACTTTTTCGATTGAAGCTTGTAATTCACCCTTCATCCATTGGTTTAGCTTGCGATTAACCGCCTTTGCTTGCTGTTTACCTTTGATAGGTTGGGTGAGGTCTTCGCAGAAGATTTCGACGCTTGTTGTGATATTTAGCCTTAAATCTCTACGAATAAAATTCTGTATAGTCGCTTTCTCTCGTTGTAGGCGACGTTTCTTAGTTTTGTATCCTAAATTATTTTTTAAAATAGTTGCTGACTTAGCGGGATTAGCTTGTGCGTGGGCAAACAATCTGTAACGGTTACGGTTAGTCCTAGTAATCCTGTTAGTTTTTGAAGTAAGAAGGTTACCTAAGCCGTCAGCAATCTTAGTGCCTTCTGAAGTGAAGTAACCTTCAGTGTAACCTTTATCAATTCCTAGTTTTTTACTAGGTTTGTCTTGTGGAATCATTAAGGTTTTTGTTCGGGTGCAATGAATTTCTAGAATCCCGTATTCGTTGCGGATTAAACGGATTTGACCTTTAATGATGTGACGACAACGCAATTTTAAAGTAATACGCTTGCCTCTAGTTAATCCGGCGATTTCTAACTGTATAGTATTCCGAGTTATCCGGTTACACGAATATCCCGCACCCTGATAAACAATTTGGTTTCGGACAAATGTATGACCACGAAGATATTGTTTTCTAAACCTGCGATGCAACCAGTTATCTTGAGTTGGGTCTTTTTCTAACAACTCAAGCAATCTATTCCTCTCTATCTCAATATCGCAAAGCGGGAACAACTCTAAGGCTTGCGACTTAAGAGTTTTGAGTTCTTCTCCTTTTTTCTTTTCCTTGCGTTCCTCTAGCCACTTAGCACGCAGCTGTTGGCTCGACTGTATAGGATATTTTCGCCATATTTGGCGGGAGAGGAAAACTTTCGCTGCCTCTTGCTGAGCAGAGATAGCCTTCATGGTGTCGTTGACCGACCACTCCCACAACTTGCCAGGAAGTCCTACGTTCTCTGGCTTTAGTATGGTTCTAACTATTGGATCTGCTTTTTTCCAATCTATACCCCACCCTTGCAGCGAGCCAAGTTTGTTGTATGTTAACGCCCGTGGGATTCCACACAAGTCCATAATTTTGTTTACCTGTGCTTCATCTGAGCAAGAAGCAACAGGAATAACCTGAGTGTAGGTGTATTCAGTTTTCTGTTGCTTCTTCTTTTTCATGGTATTACCATACTTCCGAGCTTATATTAGCATATATTTAGACAAGCTACCTTATCTAACCGAAATAAAATGGGAAAGAAAAAACTTAGAGGAGTAGGGCAAGATTACGACGAGGTGAAAACCCATATTCACATTACTTTGACGGCTACAGCGAAGAGCCTTTTGCTTCTGCGAGCCAGAGAACGCGGCTGCCGAAGTATCAGTGACTTAATTGAAAAGTGGGCAAGAGGACAAGTTCCCTGAATTTGCTAAGATTTGCATAGGATTAAGCCTTTCTGCTCAACCACTGTCAATGCAGGCAGATTCGTTATGAAATTCGCTCTGAACCGTTAACGCTCTATCTATGTCACTGCACTGAGTGTCAGAAGCAATCTTCTAGTGCCTTTGGTATGTCTTTAACTGTACCACGAGATGCTGTTGTCATCGTCCAAGGAGAACCAAAAGTTTGGACTCGTAGGGCTGATAGTGGGCGTGAGTTAAGGTGCTTGTTTTGCGACAATTGTGGAACGCGATTATTTCATGAGCAAAGCTACAATCAACAGACTATCAATGTCAAAGCAGGAACGTTAGACGATACGAGTTGGCTGCGCCCTGTGGGTAACCTCTGGACGCGTAGCGCCCAACCTTGGGTAATAATTTCAGATTTAATGCTTAATTATGAGGGACAGCCGGAAGATATGCGTCCTTTATGGGAAAAATGGCGCTCTTGATGCTTGTTTGTTTTCTATAAGGGCGTTCTTTAAAACGACACTGTTTCATCTAGAATGAAATGGCAATTCTCATCTCAGTGAGGTACATGAAGAAAGAATTAACCGCAGATAAACGCAGATAAACGCAGATAAATTTGTACTTCAGTGGAATGAGAAACGCTAGAAAACGTCTTTCTCTAAGGAACAATGAGATGCTACTATCAAAACCTGAAATCGAACAAGTTTTAGACCAACTCAAAGCTGCTTTTCCTAACTTGACAGACTGGGAATACAATAATGAAAAAAATGAGGAATATTTTGGCTTCTCTGTTTGGGGAGAGTTTGTGCTCAACCCGGAAGAACTAATGCCACGTCGTTTTTTTCTTACATTCGACATAGATAAAGATAAGTGGCAAGGATGTTTAACAATTGGACAGCATAGCTATCTTTGGTCAAGTGCTGATGTTGGAGATGCCCATTTGCTGAATACGGAACCTTGTGAGTCTTTAGAAGAGGCAATTGCAGCAATTAAGGCAGAAATGTTAGAATTTTTTAGGGCTTTTTCCGCAGTTTGAGTGACCAATGCTATTTACACTAAAAATTGCAAATTCGAGGTTCTATGAAGCCAACTTTTCCTGGAATGAATCCATATTTTGAAAATCCTGAGTTATGGTCAGAAGTACATTCCTGGCTGATTGTTTTACTGGCGCGATCGCTCAATCCACTCTTAACACCAAAGTACAGAGCAGCTGTTGAAAAACGAGTGTATTCAGACTCGCTGCTTGTTGGTATTCCAGATGTTTCTGTTTTTCAAACGAAATTGCCAGCATCTCAAAGAGCGACTACAGCCAAAACGCTCTCGCAACCCTTAAAGGTCAATGTACCGATGACAGAAGAAGTGCGAGAGAATTACCTCGAAATCCGGCAAGTTGGAACAGGAAAAGTGGTGACGGTTATTGAAGTATTGTCCCCCAAAAATAAGCGTGTTGGAGAAGGGAGAAGCAAGTATAACACTAAGCGTATGTTGGTTTTAGATAGTCAAAGCCACCTGGTAGAAATTGATTTACTGAGAACTGGCGACCCTCAACCAATTTCAGGTATTGTTCGCTCAGATTATCGAATTCTTGTAAGCCGATCTGACAAGCGCCCAGAAGCAGAACTGTATCCTTTCAACTTGCGTGACCCTATTCCAATGTTTCAACTCCCCTTGCAACCAAAAGATGACGAACCTATCGTCAATTTGTATGAAGTGTTGGAGGATGTTTATGAGGAGGCTGCATTAGAACTGGTTATTGACTACTCTCAACAACCTGTTCCCCCTGTTACCGAGGAAACCTTTCAGTGGATACAAACGCTATTACCCACCAATCACTAACAAACTTCCTCAATGGATGTCATGATGCATTCAATCCTGGCATGACTATATTAATTAATTCATCAACAAAATCTTCAGTTAACGGTGTATGTTTTAACAGCAGGCGATAAAACAGGGGACTGTAAAGCGCGTCAATGACCGCTTCAATATCAATATCAGAACGCAGTTCCCCACGTTCTATACAGACAGTTTATCTTAGATAGGGGACAAGATTATCCTAAAAGAAAGTAACAGCGATGCACAAAATCTCCAAGAGGGGTGACATTACACTTGGTAGTGGCAGATACTAGTATAGTTTGATCGGGCTAATTCTATATGCTGCACTCACAAACAGAGACAGAAGCTTTTATTGATGAATGTCAGTATGCATTCCACTATTTATATCTAGCATTAGGTAAGCAAAACCAATCTCTTGAGAAGATTAGTGAGCAGATTAAAAATTTAGAAAAAGAAATAGAGGGTGAACGTTTTAAATTTATAGAACATGACCAATGGGAACCATCCCCCCGTGTTAATTATTTGTATAAGCTTCATGTAGAGCACATGGACATACTTACCAAAGAAAGAGAAAAGCTTTCAGCAGATTTAGCAGACTTCAAGCGTATATCAGAACGTCGTCAGCAACTATCAGATAAGTTAAAAGCTACTGAAGAATCTATGGCAGCACTTGGGGGAGCAGTACTACAGATTGCAAAGCAGGTAATATCTTATCGATTTGGTAAACTTGGTCATGACTTTCACAAGGTTGATAGCGTACGAGAAATTGGCACTCAGAGCATTGTTGAAATCATTTGGCGAGGTAGAAATCACGCTTTACACTGGGAAGAACCCGAAGAAAAACAAATAAAAGCTACTAAGAAGACGCTCAGTTTGTTGAAGAGTGAGCGAAACGTTAATATTCAACCCAATCGTAATAACTCGCTAAAGATAATCGAAGCTCTTGGGTGGAGAACAGCAGATGATGTACTGACTGATTTAAGACAAATCATTGCTAAAGAAGGCTTGAAAAATGAGACGGTAGAAGGAAAAGCAGTCGCGTCGGGTTCAGAGAGACTACACCCACACAGGAAGGAAGAAGAATTTTATTAGCGATTGACCAACAGTAACCGAACGTACTGTCTTTACTCTCCTAATTTTTCAAAAAGTTTGGAGAGTAACTTCTCAAACTGTCTTGACTCTCTTAATTTTTCATGCATATTGGAAGTTTTAACTTAGGGCGGCATAGTTTTGGCACCACTAATCTCAATATGGCAATTTGGCAACAACCCCGTGAGTAGGGGAAGTATTGTACGAATCAATGGGTCTTGTATAAAGACACGCAGCACAAAAAACAGCAACTGCTTTTACCCGATTAATTGTCGGGGTCAATATTTGAAACAAATTATTTGAAACGCGCAAAATCCTAGGTGATGAGCCTGGGATTTTGTTTTGTATTGCGATCGCGGAACGTCTGTTGAGGACGATCATGTCTCCCCTGCTATCCAGAAATGCTTACTTTTGGAGAGGTGTTGCACTGTATAAAATAGGAGAGCATAAAGGAGCTATTGATAATTTTGATAGTTTAATTAAGATTGAACCTAATGAATTTAGAGGATACAACAGCAGGGGACTTGCTCGTTCTGCTTTGAAAGATTCACAGGGAGCAATTGAGGATTTCAACCAAGCTATTAACATTAGCATGAATGCATCTGCCGCTGCCTATCACAATCGGGGATTTACTCATCATGAAATAGGAAATGTTGAAGAATCTATTAAAGATTATAATCAGTCAATAGAAAGTAAGAAGCTCTCTGAATGTGAGTCAACAAGCAATATCCCAACGGTTTTTAACATTTCCTGC
Organism: Scytonema sp. PMC 1070.18; assembly: GCA_035967975.1. Taxonomy (GTDB): domain Bacteria; phylum Cyanobacteriota; class Cyanobacteriia; order Cyanobacteriales; family Nostocaceae; genus Scytonema. Next base: position 69,437 of record JAWQFQ010000001.1, on the reverse strand, counting down.
TCAATTATTAGAGTGATCTCACTCCTACAATGCTGGTGAACGCACCCTAAATAGTTGCGAGGGTGCGTTTGCGTGTAACTGTGCGTTTGGGCTTTTTCTCTATGAAATACTACATAATATTATGAAGCCAATGTTGCTATCCGCCCTTCATGCTGCTTCAGAAGGCAGAAGGCAGAGGTCCTAGCCCCTTGGCGGACTGCTACCGCCATTCCTATCGCGCAAATATTCCCAAATCCGTCGAATCTCGGTTCGGAATTCTTGGCGGTCAATTGCTGCAAGCTGCCTGTCTTGGGCTGCTTGTGCTCGGTCTTGGGCTGCTTCAGATGCAAGGGCGTCCATCCGTTCGTGAAAAGTTTGGCGGTCAACTGCGGCTTGTTGCCTGTCTTGCTCGGCTTGTATGGCTAAGATATCTACTCGGTTGGTTACAGCGTTGACGTTCTCTGTTAACTGCTGGACGTTAGCAACCAGAACATCAATGGTGTCATTTTGGGCTAACACTGTTTCGCCAATGTTAGCGAACAGATTTTCTAGGCGGCTGAGTCGCTCCTCAACGTTTGGCGGTTGTGCGTTGGTCATAATTTAAATCATTTACTTGCTCGGATCATATCTTAATTAAATGCAAGGAAAAAGGACTTTCATAAAGGACGGGTTTTAGGTGTTTGGGTTTTGAGTCGGTTTGGAGAGCGATCGCGCTTAAGAGTCAGCCAATAGCAATGTTAAGAGCCGATGCCAGACACACTTATGTACATCCTTATTACTGGGCACCATTCATTTTAATTGGCAATGGGCTGTAGCTTCTCCTATCTCGTGTTGTGCGTCAAACTATCCGATTGCGCGAGGCGCACGCTCCGCGATCGCACTGTGGGCTTGAGAACCTCCCGACATAGTAATAATTTCTCTGTTACGGTATTCATAGCATTCTGGGTTGGGTCCTTCCATAGCCTGATAGTCGTCCAACGATTGTACATTAACTGGAGACGATACAGTTATGATCCAAGTTAACGAAAAGATTTTACAGATTGATGATTTTACCATGCGACCTTTCCAAATATCTGACCTAGATGCACTTGCAGCAATTTGGTCAGATCCTGTAGTCACTCAATTTCTTCCAAGTCGCGGTGCTCGCATCTCACGAGAAAATGTAGAAAAGGCGCTCATATCCTTCATTGAACATTGGAATACTTATGGCTATGGGGTTTGGGCTATTGAGGAAAATTTGTCTTCGCAAATGATTGGTTATTGTGGTCTTCGCTACCTAGATGAAATGAACGATATTGAAGTTCTTTACGGTTTAGCTAAAGATTACTGGGGCAGAGGAATTGCAACGAAAGCAGTAAAAGCAGCAATTGACTTTGGATTGAGCAAGTCTGGATTGAGACGGATTATTGCCCTTGCATTACCCGAAAATCGCGCTTCTGTCCGAGTCATGGAAAAAGCTGGCTTTGAGTATGAGAAAAAAATTCATTGCTTTGGTCTAGATGGAATATGCTACGTTATCCATCAAAAAGATATTACTAAAGATAAGTCTTAGGTCTTTTTGCTGGCGGTGAACTTCACCAAAAAGAATATTCATAAAGATAGAGCCAAATTGGATCAAAGACAGCAAAAATAAGAGGAACACAGCAGCTGTTCAACCTAAATGTGTCAATGTATACTTTGCACGGAAACTGAGCTTTCGATTTAGCTAGAATTTATGAGCTATAAGTTTTTGGCTCCTAGCTAATAGCAACAAAGCCGACCGCTTAAAGTATATAACCATAACTGGCATTGCTTAGGGCAATTTACTCCGTCCAAAGTTATATTACTGAAACGGAGTACAAAGCTATGTGCAGCAGTGTCACAGATAAGTAGGAAGCTGTTCTTTTTCCTCTCTTCTCTAGAAGAAGATTTGGTCAAAGAACAGGAATCCTGCCGGAATTAGTAGAGAAGATACCAGGAGAAATTCGTTTTGAGCGATCGCTTCTCAATACTCGACCAAATCCCTTTACCAAAATCGGCACCTGCTGCCCCTACGCCCGGTGTAGGAACCGTTTTGGTCAAATTACATATTAATGGTACAGAACATAGTTTGCAAATCGATCCGCGTGTGACTCTACTGGATGCGCTTCGGGAATACATCGGTTTGACAGGTACGAAAAAGGGCTGCGATCATGGGCAATGTGGTGCCTGTACTGTACTGGTTGAAGGTCACCGCATCAACTCTTGTCTAGCGCTAGCTGTTTCCTACGAGGGGGAGCAAATTACGACGATTGAGGGGTTAGCTGATGGCGAAGACTTACACCCTATGCAAGCTGCTTTTATCCAGCACGATGGTTTTCAATGCGGTTACTGCACTCCAGGACAGATTGTGTCTGCTGTAGGATTGCTGGCGGAAGGACACGCCGAAACTGATGCCGATATTAGCGAACAAATGAGTGGTAACATCTGTCGCTGCGGCGCTTATTTGAATATATTAGCAGCAATCCGTGAAGTACGGGACAATGCCGTAACACATCAAACTAGTGAAGTGAGGTAGCACCAATGCAGCCATTTACTTATGTCCGTGCTGCAAATCAAGATGACGCGATCGCAATTATCACCCGCGAACCAGGAGCTATGTTTATTGCGGGTGGTACGAATATGCTTGATTTGATGAAGGAAGGTGTACACACACCCAGTCAACTTGTGGACATTCGCCGACTCAGCGCAACTGAAGTTGTCACCAATAACGATGGTGGGATTCGCATCGGCGCAACTGCACGCAATAGTGATGTAGCTTACCATTCCCTCGTTTGCGATCGCTATCCTGTTTTGTCAGAAGCTATTCTCGCTGGAGCTAGCGCCCAACTGAGAAACATGGCAACTATAGGTGGTAACCTCATGCAACGAACCCGTTGCTCTTACTTTCACGATACTGCCTTCGCCTGCAACAAACGCCAGCCTGGATCTGGGTGTGCTGCACTCAACGGCTTTAACCGCACCCATGCAATTCTCGGTGGCAGCGAACACTGTATTGCCACGCACCCTAGTGATATGTGCGTTGCGCTAGCTGCACTTGATGCAGTTATACAAACGAGATCGACTAGAGGTGAGCGCAGCATTCCCATTGCAGACTTTCACTTGCTACCTGGTGATACACCCCATCTAGAAACGGTGCTCGAACATGACGAGATGATTGTAGCAGTCGATCTACCTCCCATGCCCTTTGCTAAGCGATCGCACTACTTGAAAGTACGAGACCGCGCCTCCTATGCCTTTGCCCTCGTGTCCGCTGCCGTGGTTCTTGAAATAGAGGGTGAAGTCATTAACAATGCGCGGGTTGCTTTGGGCGGAGTTGGTACTAAACCTTGGCGATCGCAAGAAGCAGAACAGGTGTTAGTTGGTGCAAGAGCTAACGAAGAGACTTTCGCAAGAGCAGCTGATGCAGCAATGCAAGCAGCTAACCCGCGTCGGCACAATCATTTCAAAGTTGAATTAGCAAAGCGGACTTTAGAGGATGCTTTGAAGACAGTAGCAGCAATGGAAAGAGGTTAATTATGAGCACAGGTGTCAGTTCGCCTACACAAGCAAGGGAGCAAGTTGTCGGGAAGCCAATCGACCGCGTTGACGGACGGCTTAAGGTCATGGGAGCAGCGCGTTACTCAGCAGAATTTCCCTTAGAGAATCTAGCTCATGCCGTATTAATCCAAAGCACTATCGCTAAAGGTCGTATTGTTACAATAGATACTACGAATATAGAGAACGCTCCTGGTGTTATAAGTGTTATTACGCATTTGAATGCCCCAAAACTTAATGAATTTGAAGGTGGAAACCCGTTTAAAGGCAAGCCTGGTGAAAAGTTTGTGCCACTACAATCTGACCAAGTTCACTACGATGGGCAAAACATTGGGATTGTCGTTGCTCAAACGCTAGAGCAGGCTCAGTATGCAGCCTCGTTAATTGAGGTCACTTATGAAGAAGAACAGCCAACTATCGAAATAGAACAGGGGTTATCGCAAGCCTATCAACCCTCTAACTTCTTTGGAGAAGAGTTGCAAATACAGCGAGGCGATGTCAAAACAGCGATTGCTGAGGCAGATGTTAATGTGGAGGCAACTTACACAACTCCTATCGAACATCACAATCCAATGGAGCCCAGCGCATCTACAGCTGTATGGGATGGAGATTGTCTCACGATTTATGATGCAACACAGTGGGTCTTTGGTACTCAACAAGTGGTAGCTTATACCCTTGGGATCGAGAGCGAAAACGTACGTATCATCTCGCATTTCCTTGGTGGTGGATTTGGTTGTAAAGGGTGGACGTGGTGGCATCCGATATTGGCAGCGATCGCGGCACGTAAAACGGGGCGTCCAGTCAAACTTGTTATAACACGCCAGCAGACTTTTACCTCCTGCGGTCACCGTCCGCGCACTATCCAGCAAATTACCCTAAGCGCGAGACGTCATGGGGAACTCACCGCAATTCAGCACATAACAACTTCACAAACATCTAAGGTTGATGAACACGTAGAACCTTGCGGATTGACAACTCGCAGTCTGTATGCATCTCCTAATCTAGAAGTCAAGCACAATCTTGTCCAAGTCAATACGGGCACACCAACTGCCATGCGGGCACCCGGAGAGGCACCTTGCATGTTTGCGCTGGAAGCGGCAATGGACGAGCTAGCGTATGCATTAAAAATCGATCCCGTCGAACTTCGTCTGATCAACCATGCTGATGTGAATCCGCAGACAGGTAAACCGTGGTCAAGCAAGCACCTCAAGGAGTGCTACCGCATGGGGGCAGAACGATTCGGCTGGTCACGCAGAAATCCTACTCCCGGCTCAATGCGGGATGGCGATGATATCATCGGTTGGGGAATGGCAACCGCAACTTTCCCCGCATACCGCTCTCCTGCGTCGGCAAAAGCGCAGATATTTGCTGATGGACGGGCTGTGGTATCGAGTGCAACACATGATATCGGTACTGGCACTTACACTGTTATGACCCAGATTGCTGCTGATGTGCTCGGGCTTCCCGTTGAAAGAATTGAGTTCAAACTGGGTGATTCGTCAATGCCGAATGCTCCTGTTGCTGGTGGCTCGCAATCAGCAGCCAGCGTCGGACCTGCGGTAGCTGGAGCAGCAGAAGCAGTGCGGAATCGGGTGATTGAATTGGCACTTTTGCATCGCACCTCCCCTTTGTATGGAGTCGCACCAGCAGATGTTACAACTGCAAATGGACGAGTCTTTCTGAAAGGTGATACATCAAGAGGTGAAACCTACGCAGAAATTCTTCAACGCAATAACTTACCGATGGTTGAAATAGAAGCAACGGCAAACACTGCTTCTATGGAAACTCAACAAGAAGGACGCAACCCATCTGTTAGAATCTGTGTTGGCAAAGATGAAAATGCCGATTTGCAGCAATATGCGTTTCAATCCTTTGGCGCACAATTCGTGGAGGTGCGTGTTAATCCCCGTTTAGGTCGGGTACGAGTCAGCCGTGTTGTTAGTGCAATCGATGCCGGACGTATTCTTAATTACAAAACTGCACGCAGCCAGATTATGGGTGGAGTCATCTTTGGGATAGGGATGGCGTTAATGGAAGAGACTGTTCTTGACCCCCAAAGCGGTCGCCTTATTGTACGGAACTTGGCTGATTACCATGTGCCGGTTCATGCTGATATCGGAGAAATAGAAGTGCTGTTTACTGACAAACCCGATCCACACATCAGTCCCTTGGGGATACGTGGTATTGGAGAAATTGGCGTTACTGGTGTTGCAGGTGCGATCGCCAATGCCATATATCATGCTACTGGGAAGCGCATTCGTGACTTACCAATTACCCCAGATAAGCTGCTATAGGGTCTATGTCTTTTTATCATTGAGGAAATGAAAGAACTTCAAAATATTCTAAAAACCTTCCAGCAATGCAAATTATCTGGTCAACGTAGTGCGATCGCCACTGTTGTTAAAACGAGTGGCTCAGTATATCGTAAACCGGGAGCACGGATGTTGCTTACCGATAACGGTCAAATGATTGGTGCTATCAGTGGTGGTTGTTTGGAAGGCAATGTCTTTGAGCGCTCGCAACCGTTAATGTTTTACTCTAGTGAGCCAATCGTTGTACAATATGATACAACATCTAGCGAGGATATTGTGTGGGGCTTTGGTCTTGGCTGTAACGGAGTTGTCAATGTATTAATTGAATCTCTCTCTGACACCTCTGCTAGCAGTCAGCTTGAGTTTATCGCTGAGTGTTTTCTTCAAAATCAATCCGGCGCGATCGCAACTATCTTTCATGTTCAGGGAGAAACTCAAGTAAAAGTTGCCTCTCGGTTGTTTTTGAAACAAGATGGTGCTGTAGCCACCGATATTAAAGACCGTGAGTTGGTTCAAAAGGTGTTGCAAGATGCTCAACAGGTTATCAAAAACGGGCGATCGCGTGTCGAATCTTATTCCCTCGTTAACGGATGTGTTGAAGCCCTTCTGGAAGTTATTCAACCGCCCCTCCCTTTGCTAGTATTTGGTGCAGGTTACGATGCCATTCCGGTTGTTGATTTTGCTAAACAACTTGGTTGGCATGTGACAGTCATTGATAATCGACCGGGTTACACAAATCGCGATCATTTTCCCAACGCCGATTGTATCATTTTTTGCGATCCAGAAAACCTTGAATCACATCTCAACTTCAATTCACGCATGGTTGCTGTAGTGATGACCCATAAATACCTTAATGATTTAGAACTTTTGAGAACTTTACTATTGTCCCCTCTACAGTATATTGGTTTGCTAGGACCGAAAACTCGACGAGAGCGATTGCTTCAAGACTTACAAGCTTCTGGAGTTATGCTTACACCAGACCAATTGCATCACCTTTATGGTCCGGTTGGTCTCGACATAGGTGCTAATACTCCTGAAGAAATTGCTCTTTCAATTGTCACTGAAATTCAAGGTGTTGTTGCTCATCGGGGTGGTAGTTCTCTTAGAGAGCGCACTAGACCTATTCATTCTCAGAACGATGAACGTACACCTCTGGTATCAATTTAACGAAAATTTCGCGATCGCCCTGAATTAAAATTCGGGCTTAAAGCTCAAACCCGTTAAAACGGGTTAAAAATCAATACCGTATTGAAAAGTATCAAATACTAGTTATATACTGAGATAAATCTTTAACCGAGCAACATATCTAATGTTCGATATTGGTTTGATTTTACTAGCGGCGGGTGCATCCACTCGTATGGGTACACCAAAGCAATTGCTACAGTATCAACAGCAGAGCTTGCTTCGTCATATGGTTGAGGTGGCGGTTGCTTCAGTCTGCAACCCCATTGTCGTTGTCCTGGGAGCATACGCTGACCGTATTCGACCAGAAGCGGAGTTATATAATGTCCGAATTGTTGAAAACCATCGCTGGTCAGAAGGTATGGGTACTTCAATTCGGTGTGGGATGGAAGCCCTTCATGATGATGTAGAAGCTGTTGTGTTAATGCTATGCGATCAGCCGTTCGTCTCTACTCAAATCATCAATCAACTGGTTAACGTCTTCCAAGCTACAGATAGGCAAATTGTTGCTTCAGAATATGGAGGAGTGCAAGGTGTACCAGCGTTATTCAAACACAATTTGTTTGCACAATTACTGACACTAAATGGCGCTGCTGGTGCAAGACAGGTGATTAAGCAAAATGCTGGGAAAGTTTTTGGTCTTCCTTTTCCAGAAGGTATATTCGATCTGGATACATATAATGACTACGAGCAGTTTCAAAAGCTCATCACAGATAACGGGACTTAAGTAAGCGTTCAGCTATTAGCTGTCAGTCATCAGCTTTCAAGCACATTTTGCTTGCTCTGTATAACAATAGTATTAAGTTTGTTTTGGATGATTAAAAAGTTTCTCTAAAGCTACTAGTTCAGCTTGAGTTGCTGCATCAACTTGAGGCAATAATCGTTGCATGATTGAGTATAGCGATCGCTTTTGTACTTTTGCAGATTGCAAGCCCAACTCATGCAAGAAATCCTCAATTTTCAGAACCATTTGCTGGCGGAAGGACAGGTTCAAAAGGTGTTGCAAGATGCCCAACAGGTTCTCAAAAACGGGCGATCGCGTGTAGAATCTTATTGCGGTTCTGTGAAAATCGGGCTACCGATATGAAAGCTGCATTGAGATAAATTGTAATCTTAACAATAAATTCAGCGATCGCCCTGAATTAAAATTCGGGCTTAAAGCTCAAACCCGTTAAAACGGGTTAACGGGACTTAAGTATTTTTGAGGAATAAACAAGCCTAAAACCCATATAGGGCAAGCAAAATACGTCAAATGCCCTTTAACGCCTGAAACCCAGATATATCAAGAAACTGGGCAAAATGATGTCAAAGTCTCTCTCTATATACATTTGAGGTCTTTTTTTGGGAATTTTTTGTTTAAGCACCATTAATCATAATTCATGTTTCTAAATCTTTAATTGCCTTTTCAACCTCAATCAAAAGTGAACCTAAATCTTGAGTGATTACTTGCCAAACAATATCCAAATCAACATCAAAATAAGCATAAATAATACGATTTCTCATACCGATAATTGGTCGCCAAGGTATTTTAAAATACTTAGCTTGACAAGGTTCAGAAACGTGATTAGCTGCTTCACCGATGATTTCAATTAATCTTACAAGAGCCAAAGACAACATTCTATCACGATTTAAATCTTCCCTATTGCGATTATTCACAAAAGACAACGCCTCTTTTGCTGAATCTCTGATGTGTTTTAGCCGAGTTAAATCGTCATTTTTGCTCATAAATAATCATTGCTTCTGCTAAGACTTGCTCGCGAAAATAACGGCTTAAATCTGCTGGTGTTCTCAAATCTATCTGGCGATTTATTATCTTTGATAACTCATCTTCCATCGTAATAATCGCTAAACCCGGAGTTTTCCCAGGTTCAAATTCTACTAAAACATCTACATCACTTTCTCTTGTAAAATCATCTCTTAATACTGAACCAAATAAAGATAACTTGCGAATCGAGTGATTTTGACAAAATTTTTGAATTTCTTCGGGAGAGAAATTAATAGGAAGAGTTTTTCGTTTCATGGTTAAAACTCCGGAGCGATAATTTTTTGGATTTCAGATTTAAGAGGAGTATCTTGAACTTCCATTGTCATAGTGTTAGTAGCTAATTGCATTGCGTGCTATTATGGTAGACTACTACCACCGTTACGATTCTGCAAGTATTGCCAAATTTGCTGTATCTCCCTTTGGCGTTGCTCCATCTCCCTTTGGCGTTCCTCCATCTGCCTACGGAACTCTTGTCGGTCGAGCGCGGCTTGCTGACGGTCTTGGGCTGCCTCCTCCGCTAATCTATAGTTTGAGCTATAGTTAACACTCGGGTGTAGTTACGGTCGTTACGGTTAGTTAAAGCTACTAAGAAGCTTGTATCTATCAGGGCTGTCATGATGATTGATCTGGTTTAAGACAAAAGCCGCGAATAGAGTTAATTTCCGTTGCTAGAATTTCTTCATCGCGCTCAGAGAGATCATCTTCAACACTAGCCCCTAAACCTGCAATTGAAAGCAAGAATGTAGATCCTTCACGAGCTTTTAACTTATTTTCTGAGTTAGCAGAATGAGTTGCTTTATAGCGGAGATACAAGGGTAAAATTGGCAAATTCAGGTAGAGCTTCCGAAGGAAGGTGTTGAATCGCTTGGACAATTTGTTCATGTTCAGGCGTCAGTGTATCCATTATGTGACTGTTTTGTTAGTTAGTTGTAATGATTGGAAAATATCCTATAATATTATATTATAATCTAACTTAACATCATCTCTGGTATCAATTTAATTAAATCACAGATTCAAATACCTGTTGCGTGGTTAAATTCAAACGATTTAGAGATTCAGTTCTATTTGTCATCAAAGCATATGTTCTATGATTAATATTTATGTATAAAGTTCAGTTGGTGAACGACACAGCTGTGGAGTTGTGAAGATTTGAGTCATATGAAGCTCCTAACCCAAGTACGGAAAGCACGAGTTGTTGCTATTTCCCCATTTTTTTTAGTCGCTTGGATAAATTGGGGAATTTCTTGTACTGGTATACGACCAAAGGTAGGACTGGTTTGAATCTCTGAATACTTCTTACCATTGAGACTGTAAACTCGCAGTACACTACCATTGTACCGCCAGAATTCAGGTATACCCATTGAAGCGTAAAGAGTTAATTTATTGACCGCAGAACGTGAGTACTCCACTTCCAGCACAATATCTGGTGGTATATCTGTGGCTAGGTCTATATTTTCCTTATCCCTCACTAAAGACTCATTGTGAATATAGTAGCTACTATCTGGTTCAGCTCCCTTTTCCAAGTCATCTCTTGTTAAAGTCAGCGAACCAGTGCGTTTTATTTCTAAACCCAGTTCTTCACACATGACCACAATAAAAGCTTCAATTAAGCGGTTGGAGTTCTCGTGCGGTACAAGTGGAGACATGATTTCTACTATTCCATTGTCGTAGGCTAGTCTGGTGTTACGCTCCGATCCCATGTCAGCCAGCATACTTTTGAACGTTTGCCAGCTAATGTTTTCCAGTAGGGTTCTGGTTTCTGCGGGTGTTACAGTTGTGACCATAATGAAAGTCTCTCACCTAAATTGTTATTTCTCTTCGTTCTTAATCACATTCAGGTTTTCTTACTTCGATCTCAGCTTTTTAAAGGATATTTGGATCAATTCCTTGTTGCTTTAATTTCGCTAAAAGTTCTTGAAGCTGTTGCTGAGTTTGTGTCAATTGTTGTTGCTGTTCGGCGTTTATCTCTTCTGGTGTTGAGTATCTGTTACCATTTTCGTCATACCAAAACAGCCATTCTCGTATTCGTCCTTGATAAGTCCCCTGTTCTCGTCCAATACCTAATCCAATTTCCGGCATCCAAACTTTATCTCCTGGTTGTAAAATGTATTTGTCTTCAACTAAGCGATAAACCTCTAAGCGTTGACGCTTACGCCGAAGGCGGGTTGGTGCATAAATAACATAATACAAAATGCCTAATTCGGCATAATCAATTTTTTTCTGTTCGTACTCGCCGTTGTAAGTTTGAGAAACAACTTCTAAAGCTAAAATGGGCGGAATACCTTCTTCTTCCCACAAAACGTAACTAGAACGTCCATTTTCTCCTACAAAACGTTCTACACCTAAACTCAAAAACCCATCGGGAACGATAGCGGGTTTACTAGGCGTATAATAAACTCCCATGTTAATGCCGAAAAACCAGTCATCGCGGTTGTACCAAATCGAGGCTAAGATAGCTAACAATAAGTTAGGTATGAGTATTTGTAGTTCGTTATCCACAGGAGTGTCATCGGAATCTGGTAATTCTGCCGATGAAGGTAGGCACTCTAAAGGATTATATTTGAACATATCCTAATGCAGCTCCTTTTCGGTGCTTCTAAAAATGTAACGAATTTACCATTCGCTTGTCGAATCACAATACCATCAATGACGAGACTTAAAATTCCCATTCGTGGTCTGGATTACCAAGCGCTGCTTGCACAGAAGCTAAACTAGCAAGTTCTTTAAACGGGCTTGACTTAGCTAGCTCTGTGATGGAATGCAGAACTAACGCTAACTGCTCGTTATTACCTGTGGCAAGCGACTGTTCAACGATAGCAAAAAGAGTGCGAAAGTTCTCCGCACGTTCGTCGAACGATCGCTCAAGGTACGCCATTAGCAAATCTCGCTGACTATGAATCCTGGCTATTGTCGTTTTCTCCCACGCGTCAATCTCTTGGCGCTTAGTTTGCTCTTGCTCGACAACTTTCATATAATCGGTATAAGCTAAAACAATTTGCTGTAAGCACTCTGCTGGATTTACATCATGGAGTAATATCAAATTTTTTTTGAACATTTTTAACTAGCTTCAAGAGTACGATACTTAGCTTGGATAGTCGCCGTAGTAGGATTGAGCTGTCCTTGAGTGTCTAAAACAGGAGTTTTCATGATTTCCGCAAGTGCTTTAATGAGCAGTGCCACTTGTTGAAATTGCTGAGCATCTGTTGTCTTGTCAAAAGATGCTTTCGATTCAAGTTGGTTGAGTAGGGCAATACTATGGTCGTTGAGAGATTTCAACAAAGCCTCTAACTCACCAATCCTTCGTCGTACCTGTAGCAAAAAGTCCTCAACAGCTTCAATCTTTGCGATCGCAACGTTAATTTCAGCTTCATACTCTCGTGCCTTTGTTAAAGCTTTCTCACCCTCACCCGCAAGCACAAATCCACCAATCAACACAGCAGGACCAACAGTAATACCACCTAAGACAACAGAACCCAATGCCATACCGCCACCACCTGCGGCTAGGGAACCACCACCCAACCACGCTAAAGTAGCATTCCAAGCTGCGGCACCACTCAGACTGCCAATTAGCGTTCCGGTACTTGCCACTCCCACGGACGTTGCTAGTCCCATAGCGCCACCATATCCTGCCACAGCGGCTCCAACAGCCTTAGCACCACCTAGAAAAAATTGTTCGGTTTCCATGACAGCAGCTTTGTACTCTTGAACCTGCTGAACCGATATGCCATCAAGCCCTTCTAAAAATTCCTTTTCACTTTTTTTGTTTCGCTGACCAATCCGTTCGATAAACTCAACGAAGCGCCCAATTGTATTTTTGATGATACTTATCTGGAGTTGACCGTATTCAGTGGCAAGATTATTAGTCACTTCCCAGTCTGCTTGAACTTCCTTGACAAAATACTCGTAACGCTTTTGAGCATTTTCACCTATTTCCTTAGCTTGATTCATATTACTAATACCTTCAGTGGCTTTCACACCACCGAACACAGCAGAACCAATAGCGATCGCACCAAGGATAAATGGAATTGGCATAAAACTTCTCCGAAAGAAAATGAGTGGTTAGAAAGAAACTTTCATTAGATTTCTTTTTTGCCACTTTCATCATCGTTTTTAGTTATTTCAATGTCTTCCGAGTTATTACAGTGTTTACCATATCTTCATAACTGGTAGATTTTTGTGAAGATGACAACTCCCAAACAGTTTTCTATGCAAATGCTATGTGTAGATTGAGTACTTTAGAACGATTGGCGATCGCAACTTAAGTGGATGTGGTGCGACAGGCTGAGATTGCTGTGAGCAGGTTGGTTATAGCGCTAATGTGATCACACCGCTGATTTTAGATTAAACGCAGATTGCTTTTGGCGATCGCCTGGGAAATTGCTAAAGCAGATGGTCATATTGATGATAAAGAGATAGCATTGCATGACCGTATGGCAAAAATTCTTCAAGTCCCTCAAGAAGTCGTGAATGAGATTCGTCGTTTGATTACACCCACATTTAAGGTAAAACCTAAAAAGCAATACACTTCCGTACCAGTTAGAACGGCTTTTTAGGGAATTTAGATTTATCTGACTTGATATAGCTTTGAACTCAATACGGTTGGTGTTAAGGATTGCTAAGGACTCAGAAACCCGGTAACTCTTACGAAACGGTGTTTCTTAACAACTGCTTAACACCAACTGTATTGACTTTTAACCCGTTTGAACGGGTTTGAGCTTTAAGCCCAAATTTTAATTTAGGGCTTAACTCAACGCGAGCCCCCTTAAAAATTAATGCGACGATAGATTTCAGTCAGGGGAATCTCAACGTTTAAACTGTGCAGAACGATCGCCTGCTCAAGATCAGAGTACACTTGCCATAGCCAGCGATCGTTACTGTTACGATCCTGGTTGTGATACTGCTCTACGTAGGGTTCAGTTTGGCTCACAAGTAGATATTCACAAAAGCCGACAACAGAGCGGTATTTTCTAAACTTTTCACCTCGATCATAGGCTTCGGTAGAAGGCGATAAAACTTCGACAATGAGTAAAGGATTGAGAATTTCATCATTGCGATCGCCATTAAACTCTGGGAAGCCATTAACAACCATCAAATCGGTATAAGTCCCACACTGATATTCAGGAATCCAAACTCGCAAGTCGCTGTTATACAAACGAAAATCGGTGTCTCTCAGCAAAAATCCCAAGTAAATTAATAAGTTGCTGGCGATCGCACTGTGGGCTTCTGAACCTCCCGACATAGTAATAATCTCTCCGTTGCGGTATTCATGGCGTTCTGGGTTGGTTTCTTCCATCGCCCGATACTCGTCCAATGTTAGGCGAGTTGTAATTACATCTGGGGGACTGGTTTGAGCAAAGACCACAATCAGACCTCTTGAATAACTATCTCTAAAACTATTATCAGCTTTTAATGCGACGATAGATTTCGTCTAAAATCCTTGCAGTCTTGCCTGCATCTTACACTAATTTGCTTTTAAGGCTGTACAATTTATACAATTAATGCTAGAATCATTACCCTATTAACAAATGACTGCCCTCGACAGATTTTGGGAATTGGTCTTCGGAGCGATCGCCCTCAACCCCGAAACCTTTCAGATGACTCTCACCATTCCGTTCGGTTCAACAATTGCTACGTATATTATACTCATCGCCGGAGTTTCTCAGGCGCTGGGTCAGGGGATTGTATTATTCATCAACAGAGCCAAGCCGATTCGCTTGTTTTTAAGCCTGTTGATGGCATCTTTATTATTTGCATTTACTGCGTGGTTTTGGGGTTGGAGTGCGTGGTTGATTAGCCGTATAATAATCAACACTGATATCTCATTTAACATCATTGGGACTGCTCTGGGGCTTGCTTACGCACCACTGATGTTGAGTGTATTAGTTGCATTTCCCTATCTGGGTGTCCCCATTCAAATAATTCTTTCCATTTGGGCTCTATTGGTATTTGTGATGGGCTTGCACATCCTCCTGGGTCTGGGAGTTTGGCAAGCATTTTGTTGTTGCATATTAGGATGGGTGGTCTTTCAGATTTTGCAGCGCATTATTGGACGACCAGTGGCAACACTTGGTACCTGGGTGTCTAATAATACGACAACAGGAGCGCAGATGGTTACAGATTTGCAAGGAATCGAACAATTCCTGCAAGCAAAACTGCACACTCCTCCTAGCGCTAACCGAACTAACACTGGTGAAAAAGAGGACGAGGGACGAGTATGAAACGAGTGACCGTGTTTTTAGGAATTGGCTTAGTAGCCCTGCTTTGTGTTGTCCTGTTCCCACAAATCCAAACTGCGTGGTTGTGGTGGTATAACGCTTTGGGAAGCGCAACAAAGCTAACGGTCGATTTAGTCCAAGTTGGTTTCATTGCTGTCCTCTTTGCAACCGTCTTGGTTCCCTTTGAATCTTTGGGGTGGTGGGCAGGATGGTACGGTGATAAAATCAAGACTAGAAGTCATCCAGGATTCTTGCCTGAGGTTTCCACCCCGCCAACTGATGTAGCTCGTTACGTGATTTATCTTGACACTATTGGTCAGGCGTCTTTCCAATATTTACCTGAAGGGGAAACGTTTTTAAATGAGTTAGCTGCTACATTACCAGATAATATCGTCATTGTCAGAGGGCTGATGCCCAACTCTTTCCTCAATCGACCGCTTTCAGAAGACCGGATGCGATCGCTGTTTTGGCGTTTAGCTCAACGACAAAAGCGAGGAAAAAGTGGCGGTCTCAGTGGTGCTTTATTAAGCTTAATCAGAAAAATTCGCGACTTATTTGTGGTGGCGATTTCAGCAGACCAACGCTACGGACCTAATTATAACCAACAAGCAGCGCAGATTATTTACAACAGTCTCATCGATAACGGTTATCAACCCGGTAGCGGTGTCCCGATTACGTTGATTGGTGTCAGTGGCGGTGGACAAATAGCGATGGGAGCGCTTTCCTACCTCAAGCAGTCACTACCAGCACCCATTGAAGTGATTTCTTTATCTGGTGTTCTCAGTGGAACCAACAACGTATTAAAAGTATCACATCTTTACCATCTCGTTGGCGGCGAAGACCTGTTTGAGCGTTTATGTCTGATTTTATTTCCCAAACGTTGGAGGGTCTTTTTCTTATCCTACTGGAATCGCGCCAAACGCCGGAGCAAAGTAAGTTTTATACCCCTGGGTCCAGTGGATCATATGGGTGCAGGTGGTCCTTTAGACGCTAATAGTTTTCTTCCCGATGGTCGCAGTTTCCTCCGCCAAACCGTTGACATCGCTTCTAGAATTTTGCGTGAGGAACTTCCAAGCGATCGCGAACTTACCAAAGTCAAGCTGAACAACTACAAGCGAGCGCAGGAAGCACCATTTAATCGACCAGAATACTATCCCTTAAATCAGTCAGTTAACCCAGTCATTTATCGACCAATCGCGATTTGGATGGGAAGGTTGATTTTACCACCGAAAGAGCAACGACAATTTGGTGTTTTGTTTGAAGTGCATCACGCAGATATAGAACATATGCATTTGGTGGGACGGGTGGTATACTTGCAATGGCACGATGACCCCGAATCTGAAGTATCGGTTCAAGCGATGACAAAGGATGTTTACTTCAATGAGGAAGCACTTTACAGTAGCAAACAAGGAAACATCCATCCAATCCGCCTGAACAATTGGCGTCAGGTGACTCCCCTGGAATCCCTTGCTGGCGCAAGACCCAATGATGATGTGGTAGTGATGTTGCGTGAACCTGTGACGATTAATGAAGAAAGCGGGTCTGTGACTCTTCACATCACCAGCGAACCCGTTCAAATATCGGGACGCTTCTACGGGTTAGTCAAGTTTCTGCAACCTATCAAACCAGGTAGCGAAAAATTCCAAGTCGTTCACTTTAACCGTGCTTCCGGTCAGTTTGATGGGATTGAAGAAGTCGTACTAATGCAAGAAATTGTCCCTTTTGAGGGCGATATTTACTCATCTACCAATCGTGGTATCGAAAAGTCTCCTCTAAATCCTACAGGTTGGTACATTTACGGAGCAAAAAATGCATTTGGGCAGTTTGTTGTCCAATCCCTTGCACCCCGTGCTTTGTTGCGAGTACAACCTGAAAAGGTGATTTTTGGTAGAAAAGCAGCAATCCACTACCTGAGAAAACTAGCTTGGCGATATATCAAAAAGCATAAAGGACAAATACAATCTGTACTTTTGAATAAAAAAGGGTCAGATATTCAAAAAGCTGTATCGCGTTGGCGTGAAGGCGATCAGGCTTTGGTCGTACACGTCTTTGGTGGTATCGGTGGTAAAAAACGAGAACCAGCCGCCCGCATCCCATTATTCTACTTCGGTCATTGTGCTTACGGGGTGGCTGAGGTCGTGCGGGAACCCCTCACAGGGGAATTGCGCTTTGAAATTGCATATAATCAGATTTACACCCATAACGTGGATGGAATCATCGCCGGAACTTTGTCCTGGACTCGATATATGGGCGATCGCCAGTTTGGTTGGTTAGGTCTTCGTCCAGTGACAGACATCTTAATCAAATTTGATGCAATATCAGATAAATATAGTATAGAGGGAGTCGAGCGATCGCCCTTAAGCGTTCTCACCCGCCAACTAGAAGTTATGACAGCCCGTTACCGGATTGGAGATGGTACAGGTGGGGCGTATGTCGGACCTGCAAACAACTGTTCTCAAGACGCCAATCAATCATTATATGCAGCAATTAAAGTCATTCATGCTGCGATCAAACCTTTTCCCACAGACATCCCCTTTGCTATCAAAAACCATCCCAAGTTTAAAGATTGGTTGCTACACCATCCCGAACAAGCCACCAGTTTCAAACAATTAGTACGCTTAGGTACAGTTCTCAGACGCAAACTGTTACCCTTTGGAGTCGCAAGAGCAGATTGGCAAAATTCCAGTGAAGTTTTGGGAAGTTCTATAGAAGACAATCCCCTCCAACAACTTTTCCGAGGTTTAATCAGTTGGCGTACTCTCATCCCTCGCAAGGCTAGCGATACGGTGACGAAGGTATTTCTCCAACAGGGTGCATCCGTATGGATACTGAGCAGCAGTCAAGTAGGCGGTTCAGACCCGGATATTGCAGCTGTTCCTCCTTTTACATTTTAGGGATTTCCAAGAAATAAATTATCCATCTTGTGGTACGGGCGTCCCCGCCCGTCCTGCATCAATATTACTCGGTATCTCCAAGACGCCCGTCCTGTATCATACTACTCGGTATCTCCAAGACGCCCGTCCTGTATCATACTACTCGGAAACAGCGAAAATTAGAAACCCGGTATCTCCAAGATACCGGGTTTCTGGCTCCTCATCAATTGTATCCCTTGCAGTATTGTGTCCTGTATTGGTGGCGGGCTAGAAGCCCGCACCACAAGAAGTTTTGGGATACTTTTTTATTTGGAAGTCCCCTGGTGACAACTAAAGTTAGTATTGCTGTTAGATGCATGAGAAACAAGGGTAACATTTCCTTGATTATCAAATACCCAGCCTGTTGCTGGATTTATTTCGATAACATCGGATTTAGGTTGTAACTGACTCACTGGTTTTTTAGAGTCCTGTTGTGTAACAGCAGCTAAACGAGTATCTGTCCACACGACATCATAACTGAGGGGATCATTGGGACTAGGGGGTAAACCGCCTCTCCCAGTAACAATAAATTCATTTCCCCCTCCTTCTGCAAAAGCAGAACAGCCAGTATCAATGTTGTTTGTTGTATTGATTAACGCTGTGGGTAATTTAACTAATCCTTGAGTGGGGTCAACATCAGGGCTATTAATATCTACAATGCCACTTAAAGAAGGATTTTGCTGTGAAATTGCTGTAATATCGTTTGTTTGTAGTTCAGCTGGATCTAAACTTGGGCTTAACTGCTGAAGTTCTTCCCGACTTAGGGGTACAATTCCAAATAAGTCGGTCGCTTTAATGGTGATTTTTCCTGCTTGACCACTAGACGCATTAGCTGTAATGTCACTATTTTCATTCGGGACTGTTATGATAAAGCCATTGCGTGCATTAATAGTGATATTACCACCAGTACCACTAGTGTTCTGGGAAGTGCTACCCGCGTCAGTAGAAATGCGACTGCCTCGGCGTAACAAAAGATATCGTCCGACATTCAACTCAATATTACCACCACGACCCGTTGTTGATGTTGCTATAATTTGACTTTTGTTATCTAGCTTGATGGTATCTGCCTCAATTGTCAAATTCCCCGCATCGCCGTTACCTTTACTTTCCACTCCCAATCTTGTAACATCTTCGCCTTCCATCCGGTTATCAAGAACAACACTTTTTGCCTTAATAGTTACATTTCCAGCCTTTCCCGAACCTTCCGTATTGGCAAGTATACTTCCTGTTCCCAAATTGATAGAATCCACGTCAATTTTGATTTCTCCACCTTGACCAGAACTATCTTTCTCTGTACTGCTACTAACTCCTGTTCCTTCGATCTTTAAAGAATTTGCATTGATACTGATAGTACCAGCGTTACCATTGCCTTGTGTGTTGGTACTTATACCTAAATCCTTTAACGTTAGGGTACCAGGGACTGTTATTTTAATTTCTCCGCCTGTTCCTGCTTTCTCCGTACCGCTCCCTGTACCGCTAGTGATGCTCCCACCTTCAATTGTCAAATCGCCCAAACTACTAATATTGATAGTACCAGCGTTGCCTTCACCTTCAGTGTTGGTACTTACACTACCTAGGAAAACTATAGAAGCAGCATTAATGTTAATTTCTCCGCCTCGTCCAATGCTATTGTTACCCGTACTGCTACTGATACTTGCACCTTCAAGTTTTAAAGAATTGGCTGTTACGTTGATTTTACCAGCATTCCCTTGACTGGAGGTGTTAGTATTGACTCCTACACGTTCAAGTACAAAAGCGTCTGCGACATTAAAGCTAATTTCTCCGGCGTTACCTGTACTCGTTGTCAAGCTATTCACGTTTGCACTTTCTATTCGTAATTCCTTTGCAGTTATATTAATTTTTCCTGCGTTTCCTGTACCTTCTGTGTTAGCTCTTATGTCTCCATTCTGAAAGACCATATTATTTATGGCTTGAATGTTGATTTCGCCTGCGTTCCCCGTGCTACCTGACGAGGTACTACTGCTGATTGATCCTTGAATATCTAGAGAATTGGCTTTAATGCTGATCAAACCACCATTACTCGTACCACTTGTGTTTGTATTTATATTTACTCCTTTTGAAGTAAAAGAATCTGTGACATTAAAGCTAATTTCTCCAGCTTGACCTGAGTTGGTTGTATTACTACTAACCTCTGAGCTTTCTATTTGTAATGTCTTTGCATTAATGCTAATTTTCCCTGCATTTCCCTGACCTTCTGACCTTACACTTATACCGGCGTTCTTGACCGTCATCAAATCGGAGACGTTAAAGATAATTTCTCCAGCATTACCTGTGCTATTTTGTTCGGTACTACTATTGATACCTGCATTTGTGAGTTCAACAGAATTTGCGGTAATGTTGACCTTTCCAGTACTACCTTTATCTGTGACTGTTGTCCCAATACCTGAGTTATCAGCAGCTACCAATTTACCAACTGTAATATTTATGTCTCCACTGTTCCCAGTACTGAAAGGATTTGCACCAATACCAGATCTGTCTTCTAACCGTAAAGAATTGGCATTAATATTTATTTGTCCGCCGTTACCCGCACCAAAGCTATCACTTCCTGGTCCACTTTGATTTTTGGCAATGATAGAATCAGCATTGAGAGTAATATCTCCAGCTTTTCCTGCACTCGATTCAAGTGATTGAGTTTGAGTCCCTATCCCACCATAATCGAGGAAGTTGATGCTTTTGGCGTCTAGCTGAATTTGTCCACCGTCTCCCGAACCAAAGGTAATAGAGTTAATATTTGACCTGTTGATATCTATGGAGTCGCCAAGCAGACTGATTTGTTTCCCAGAGCGATCGCCTGTTGTATCCGCTCTTACTATTGTTTCAGATGTGAAACTGAGGTTTTTCCCTGCGATCGCAATTTCTCCTCCCCCAACTCCTGTTGTCCCAATAAAACTTCGGTTCGAGACTAGGATGTCTGCAAAAGGAGTGTTGGTGCGATCGTATCCCACCTTCCAACCTTCTGTCACAGGTTCAAGATTCACAACTCCATTACTCCCAACACCGACAATTTCAACACGTCCTGCGGGTGACTTGAGAATCGCGCCTTCAAGGGAGACATTTCCTCCTACCAGTGCTAAGGTTTTTCCGGAAGGAACTTGCAAACCTGGATTTTTAGTGTCAAGACGTAAGCCCGGTTTGTCTTTCTGATTCTGATTACGCTCGATCACATCTGACTGATAATCATATTCATGTCCAATTCCTTGCACTGCGATCGCCCCTGGATTTGAGCCAAACTGCAATCCTGTTGGAACACTTATCGTTAATAAAGGGGGTGTATTGGCTGGATTTGCGATAAATTCCGTTCCATCTGCAAATCTCAGCCGATTCGCACTACTTCCAAAAAACGAACCACCTATATCTAAACGAGCATTAGAACCAAAAACAATACCCGCCGGATTAATCAGAAATAAGTTGGCTGCACCGTTAGCGCGGATTAGACCATCTATATTAGAGATAGACCCACCTGTTACTCTACTAATAATATTTTGAATGTCAACAGCATTGTTAAATATTGCTTCGTTACCCGTAGGAACTGAAAACTCTTGAAAAGAATGGAACAGATTGGTTCCTGCTTGAGTTCCCCCGGTAATATTGAAAGTGCTCCCATTTGGTGTAACTATAGTATTGTTCGGTAAAGTTCCATCTGGCGATATTTGAGCTTGAACGCTATTTGTAGAAAAACTACACACACCACATATTACAATCCCTAACAATCTGCTCCAACTAGAACTTATGGTAGACATACAATTCTCCACCTATAGCTACACTTTACTCATTAAACCAGACTTCTTGACTTATTCAACCCAAATTACTTGCTAATTTTTTCTGATTTTCTCCTAATTTTTACCTTAAAAAGCTATCAGAAACCCGGTATCTCAAAGATACCGGGTTTCTCATCTTCGCGCTTTTGTAATATTGGAACTGTCACACACCTGATGCAGCTGACTGTTGTGGTTCGAGCTTTTTCACCTTTCTCCTTCCCCAGGGCTTAAGAACTGAAATAGTGATAATTCCCAAAAGGCTGATGGTTTGAATGATTGCACCTACCAGTACCGCTTTTTGGTCGAATACATACAAGGGATTTTGCAGTGCTTGTAACCTTTCTGCTTCAGATATCGCCGTCATTGCATTTGTCCACGGACCCAACCAAATGGTACCAACGACAATGAGTGTTACTGTTGCTATCCATTTGGTAATCACCCAGTAGTGTTTGAAGAACCCCCAAATCGTTAGCCAGCTGAGTAACCCACCTGTACTCAGGGCTAGGACGGCTGAGGGGATAATAACAAAGTCGTCCAGCAGTTTCATCACGGAGTTGATTGCGTAGAGTTCATCCCCGTTGGAAGTATTTCGATTGCTCAATGCAATAGCAATCATACACAACACAGTCCCAAACCAAATACCGCCAAAGGCTACATGAGACGCTAGCAACCAGTTTTTTTGCTTGATGCTTAGCTTATTCATCAGTTTTCCTCCCATTTGATTAGCTGGCTTATAATTAGCCTCCTAATTAATAGTTTACACCTAAACTTCAATTACCTGAGTTCGGCGTAAGAAAAAGTCTGAAAACCAAGCAGAATAGAGATTTTAGCAACACATCCCGATATGATTTGATGGCAACTTCGTATAATTCAAGCTATGTAATGGTTAATAAATAAGGAGGATTTTATAATCGGGGTAGAATAGATTCAGGTAGGAAAGGATTAATGACATTACAAGAATTGCAAAAACAGGCACTACAATTACCGATTAGCGAACGTTGGCAACTGGTGCAAACCCTGATGGGATCTTTACAGCAAGAAATTCATCCAATGCAAAAGAAAGGGAACTTATCCCGGTTGCGGGGTATTGCAAAAGATTCAGGCGTATCCAATGATGAAAATACTCAAGCAGATTATGTCACCTACCTTACCCAGAAATACCAGTAATGCGTCTTCTAATTGATACTAATGTTGTCCTTGATTTATTGCAAGAGCGGGAGCCTTTTGTTGAAGATGCCGTCAGGCTTTTTGAGAAGATTGATGCTGGTGAAATTGAAGGGTTTATCGCAGCAACAACAATCACCAATATCTATTATATTGTTCGGAAAGCAGCAGGCATGAAGGTGGCTGGTGAGGCGATCGCTCAAGTTCTTAGAGATTTACACATTTGTGCAGTTGACAGAACTATTTTGGAACAAGCGCTTGCACTGAATTTCTCAGATTTTGAGGATGCGCTACAGTGTGCTTGCGGAATAGCGTATGGCGTTGATGCAATTGTAACTCGTGATGCGTCTGGTTTTGTGGGTGCTGGGATTCCAGTAATGTCACCGGGAGAATTAGATTTAAGTTAATTTCATTTGTTATGAAAAAGGGAACAGGGGAGCCGCTGTTCTGTGTTTCCTGTTTAGGGAGAAAAGACAATGTTAGATTTCAATCATTCGCACCATGTGATGAGAGAGGAGATGGGAGAAGTCAGAGTGAAGGTGAAGCTAACAAACGCAATTGATGAAGAATTAGTTAATCGTGGATTGCTGAACCCAAACCAACTGCGTATCTATGAGACGGAAGCACTAGTAGACACGGGAGCGGTACGTACTGTAATCCCTATGCAGGTTGTACAGCAACTGGGTATAAGAATTCGCGGTCAGCAGATAGCAAAGTACGCAGATGGTAGACAAGAAACTGTAGGGTGTAAGGGTGTGGGGGTGTAGGAAATAATATTTTTTTGATTCATGACGGGTTCAAGCACAACAGGTGTGAGACATTCCTAAGGGTCGAGCATTGCTGGGGTTCCAGCGCGTACTTTCTTGAGGAGCTCGATAAAGGTCTTTTTTTCGCTCTCAGTCAGGTTAGCCATTAAACCAGTTGTACGACAAAAATGGTCTGGAAGCATTTGAGAAAGTAGGTTCCGCCCCTTAGGAGTTAATTGCAAACGCAGCATTCGCCTGTCGGTTGGATCGGGTTCTCGTTGTACTAATCCATCTTTTTCGAGTCCGTCTACAAGTCCAGTGATTGTTGCTCTTGTTACACCAGAACGCTCAGCGCATTCTGAGGGCGTTAAACCTTTTTTATCTAGCAACAACTGCATCAATAAGGTAAATTTTCCTTTAGAAAGACCATAACGAGCAAAATGAACATCTATGGCTTGATAAACATCAGCCGTCGTGTGTAAAAAAGCCAAACAAGCTTCTAATGCAGCAATATCTAAATGGGGGTATTGCTTGGCAAAATCTATAATTGTTTGTCTATCAACGAAGGGACGTAGTATATCCACAGTCAAAATAGGATTAATTAGTTGGCTAATAATAAGGTAGCTTGTATTGTAGGCATTCAGCTATTAGTCATTAACCGTTAGCTTTGATGCATTAGATTCTACCGAAAAAGAATGTTTATTAACTCAGAATCACTTACACAAGAGAGTCTTGCGCGTGGATTGATGGAACTGGGGCGTCGCGATCGCGATTTTGCTCTTGTTCTAGAAACGTTGGGTTCTCCACCAATTTGGAACAGAGAAGCAGGTTTTCCTACTCTGCTGCAGATAATTTTAGAACAACAAGTGTCTTTGGCAGCTGCAAAGGCTGTTTTTAACCGTTTATGTGGGGTGGTTGTACCGCTGACACCAGAAAATTTTCTCAAGCTTGATGATTTGCAATTGAAGGAGATTGGGTTTAGTCGGCAAAAAATAGTATACGGTCGGGCGTTAGCGGATGCAATCGCGACTGGTCAACTCGATTTAACTCAACTAGAGACTATGGACGAAGCCATTATCCGAACCGAACTTAAACGCATTAAAGGGATTGGAGATTGGACGGTAGATATTTACTTACTGATGGCGCTACAACGTCCCGATGTCTTTCCCAAAGGTGATTTAGCTTTGGCTATAGCTTTACAAAAGTTAAAAGGACTAGAAGCACGTCCAACACCACAAGAACTCGAAGCAATTGCAGAAAGTTGGCGACCTTGGCGTGCAGTTGCAGCCAGAATTTTGTGGCACTATTACCTTAATAATCCAAACCGCAAATAATTAATTGTCAGTAACTGTAGCTGTGGAATGATAGATAGCAAGAAACACCCAATCAATTTAACTAAGCAGAAGGAACAAGAGCAAATTTTACCACAAGCACCTGTTCTATCAAGTCACCAAGCAGGATGGGAGAGTATTGGTGTATTTTATTACTCTCATCCAGCACATTCAATTCCAGAGCATTGTTTAACTCATCATATCCTTGCGATCGCACACAATCCATTTCAACTTGAAGTCCGAACAAACGGTAAATTCAAGAGTAATTGTAACCCACACTTAAAAGTGTGGGCTTGTCAAAAAAAGGACGCATTTTTCCTACGCACTACGTGTCTTGAAAAACATTTTTTTTAAATGGGCTTGTACCCACAACTAAAGTTTTTTCTTTTAATTACGAATTACGAATTACGAATTACGAATTATTCTGTAAATCGCTGCTCGACAAGTCTCTAACAACGTAAAATCGTTCCTGAACTGGTAGTTCGCCCCAATTTATTGAGCGGATACGATAATTTATTTCTTAGAAGTCCCTAAGAGTTCCAACTAACAGTCAATGGTTCCATCTCATAATTATACCATTGCTTTTGATACCATTCAGCAACTAAAGGGCGGATAATATACTGAGGGGGACAACCATCTTTAACATCAATACGCAGACTGGTGTAAGGTCTTCGCTTTTGGGAACCGTGACCATTACGACCTACGAAAAGGTGCGATCGCGCCACCAATTGCTGATTTTCTTTACCATTATCGTTAAAAGTTTCAAATAAATCCGCGCCCTCAGACCGTTGGCGTCTTAAACTATAGCCACTCCCACCACAAACAATCCAGTGAATGTGAGAATCCGCATTTCCCGTATCTAACGTTTTAAGATACTCCAAGCAGTGAGCGTGACCGTTCAAGACCAAATCCACCAAAGGACGACCACCAGTCTGAGAACCAACTTCCCTCTCAACTGCATTCAACACACTCCGCAAACGACTCCGTACAGCCAAAGTTTGCGCCTGCTCCCATTTTGTCGCCTCAGTGACGTAAGGAGGATGATGAAAAAAAATCACTCGTCCTCGCACATCTGGGGTATTCCAAGACTCAATCAGCCTCTGCTTAAGCCACTCCAGTTGTTCAAAGTCAATTGCGATTTCTTGATAAGTCGTAAGTTGCTTGTCAATATCAACAATAATTTCCTCAATTTGAGAGACTTGAGTTCGCATCTCTTCGAGTTGTTCCACATCATTGTGATTGTCTGGATTGAGATTCGCAGAGGCGTCCATCATCTGCATTTTCTCTTGCTCCAGTTTAAGACGGCGTTCTTCTAGAGTCTTCCGAAACGCTACCCCTTCTTGAGTTGTAGGGATGGGAGAGGGTTGATTAAACGTATTCGAGTCCAGAGCAAAGAAATCAATTCCACCATAGCGGAAGGTATAATAACGATTGGGAAGGCGAGTGAAACACCCTGGTTCGTAACGCAAACAGCGACCTGCGTTTGTCTCTACTGTGTAATGCTCATCTAGGTGACGAAGTAACTCTCCCGGAAAAACAAACCTTGTCAAGTAATCCAGAAATGCACGTGCGTAGACATCTCCCTGTCCCGAACCACGCCAACCAATATCAAGGTCGAGACGCGATCCTATCAAGCGGCGCAACGGTTGTGTTGTCAAGGATACCAAGCTCAGTAAGAACGGCAGATCGTAATAATCGTGATTCCCTGGAACTGGTAGGATAGGTAATTGAAAAACCATCTTGTCAAAAGCAATTTCCTTAGGATTTTCTCCCCCCACAAGAAATTCTCGATAAGGCTTGATAAAGTTTTCCAAGTAAAATTCCCTCGCCCCCACCAGATAAATCACATCCCCCGTATGTAGCATAAAGCGACATTCTTGGTGATAGGGTAACATCTGTTCAGCAACTTGTCTCTGGGGATCGTATCCCCAACGGCTTCCCGTACCACTGTCACCTACAACTAAAAACGAGAACTCTGGACTATCAGACTTTCCATCCTCAAGAACTAACCGAGTTTGGTCAATCCCCTTTTCCACAATTAAAGGGTCTTTCCACCGCACCCTTTGTTTCATCTTACGAATTTTATCGGCAATAGCCGCATCGGATACAAGTTTCAATGCTATTTACTCCTAAACGCACAACATATTCGGGATTGATAGAGCGAAACTTTAGAAACCCGGTTTCTTTGAGAAATCCGATTTCTTATCTCCATATGAATAATTTAACAGTTATCAGTTCACTGTTCCCTCTGAAAGCATTTTTGTGAGGATTGCTAATATAGCAATCCTATTTGATTTGTAAAATTGCGAGCACCCAGAAACCCGTATTCTTTGAGAATACGGGTTTCTCGCGTTTACAAATGATTTAGGATTGCTATAGCAGGTTCACTCCAAGAGAAACTAGACAATATCTGCCTAAAGGTGACGTTGACAAGAGTGCTTACAACATCCCCCAAAACATTACATCAGTTCCTGGTGGCATTGGTCCTACCGAAATGGCTATCCTTGCAGAGCGCTTCATCAAAATGGAATTAGGGATTGAACTTCCTAAGTGCAATTACCAACAGTTAGCACAAGAACAGATGGAAAGCACAAATAATTACATCCCTCGCTAAGGAGATACTTGCTACTACAAATAATAACGATATTTCTAGACTACCAGCAGAAAAATCGGAATTGTTTGTACTAGAGCATCGGTACAGTAATGCCAAAAACCCGGTAACTTCTGTGTTGGCTCAACGGAAAATTAGTCTTTTTGACGCTAGAAACCGGGTTTTTTAGTCCCACGAGTGAATACTGTACCGGCGCTCTAGAACTCCGTGACTACAAGTTGACCCTCGATACCGAGAAAAATATATTCATGATATCTCGCTTGCAAGAAAAGACTCTTTTAATTCAAGAAAATCTGACTACCAATCAAATTGACATTAATCGAGGGTTAACCCAACAAGATGTCATCAACATACAGCAGCTGCACGCTCAACACCGAATAGATATCCAGCAAAACAACCAGTCGAGAGGTCTTGAAGAATGAAGTTATCTATCATTACCGCTACATACAATAGACCCGAACAATTTCAGGCGATCGCCTTACTCATGGCACGACAAAATCTCATGCGGGATGAAGCGGCTTCCCTGTGGCTCGAAGCTAGTCTGATTGAGTTAGCTCACTGTCACCATCTTACCTTCGTGCTCTTTGTGTCTTTGCGGTTTTTTGAACGACAAAGGCACAAAAAACGCGTATCACTTCATCTAAATTATGAGTTACAACCATTGATTCACACACAGGAATTGAACCTGCATAGACTGTTTACTAGACAGTTGTATTACATAATGTCTTATAAAATGGCAATAGTGTACTACATTTGCAGGTGTGGTTGTCTCGCCTAAGTACCTCACGACAGTTTACAGGAGGGACTTTCCAGTGCCGTTCTGGATTGCCAACCGTTAGACTAGCAACATCATTGGGGATAAATTACAATAGGGTCAAGAATAATCTAAACAATTATGCCAGAAATTGCTCGGTTTTATGGAATTGTGATTAAGGTGTTCTTTGGTGATCACCCTCCGCCGCATTTTCATGCAATCTATGGTGAGTACAATGCATTAGTGAGTATTGAATCACTGGAAATGATTGAAGGAGATCTCCCCAGTCGTGCCCAGAAGTTGGTATTGGAGTGGGCGACTTTATATCAGCAAGATCTTTTGCAAATGTGGAAGACTCAGGAGTTTCGTAAACTACCTCCTCTAAAGTAAAGCCAGGTTAAGAATCCTATGAAATGTCCTAGAATTTACACCGCTCAAGCAATTGACGATCACACCTTGATGATTGAATTCACGAATCAACAAGTCAAGAAATATGATATTCGTCATCTTCTAGAAAATCCTATGTTTGCCCCACTCCGTCAACCAGCATTTTTTAAGAACTTTAAGGTTGAAAAAGGGGGATATGCAATTGTATGGAATGAAGAGATTGATCTGAGTGAGTATGAGCTTTGGAAAAATGGTGTGACGGTGGCACAATCCGAATTTATCGCCCTTGAAACTCAGCGCCCTTATTAATGCCTCGTTAGAATCAAGGAGATTGGACTTTGGACAAAAAATTAGAAAACGGGTTTCTTCGAGAAACCCGTTTTCTGGCACCGCGACTATCGTTAACCGAGCAGTATTGATTAGCCATTAGCCACTAAAATTTCTTACGAATTATTCCTCTTGTTTCTCCTCAATTGTCAAGTTTGGTAATCCCTCTAGTTTTTCGACTGGTTTTTCTTCTTGAGTTGACGGTACAAAAACTTTCAAGCCCCCAGGAATGCATTTAATCTTTACAGGAGTTGTTCCCACAACTTCACCATCAATGACAAGCTTTTGTGGAGGGTCAGCAGTAATTTTGAATTGCTTTGCTCGCAGGTAACCAATATCATTTCGCTCTGCTGCTTGACCCACAGAAGCAGTCTGAAATAGATGTAAGGCTGCGGCTATAGCGCCTGCTTTTGTGATTGGAGCTACTATTGTTAAATCTAATAGTCCATCATCAAAAACAACACCTGCTGGTCCTTGGGCAAAAATGGAAGAAGCCGGTGCAGCATTTGCTACTGTTACAGCACTAGCGGAAGTTTTGATGATCTTTTCTTCAGTTTCAATTTCTACGTCAAATGGCTTTAATTGCCGCAATTCTTGCAGCCCTGCTAGTATATACGCTAGAATACCAAACCGCTTTTTCGATTCGCGATCAGCTCTGTCTACGGTTTCAGCTTCAAAGCCAACACCAGCCAGTAGTACCATTCGGTGACCATTACAATCAGCAGCATCTACTGTCCGAGTGACTCCCTGCAAAATAACTTTACACGCATCATCAATTGTGTCAGGTAGTCCTAAAGCATTGGCAAAGGCGTTTGCTGTTCCCCGTGAAATAATACCCAATGGTATATTAGCACCTACAACAGCAGCGGCAGCAGCAGAGAGAGTCCCATCTCCCCCTGACACAATGATGGTATCTACACCCCGCTTGACCGCTTCAGATGCTAATTTTGCGGTGTCAATTTCTTCTGTTGTCAGTTGAATATCCAGGTCAATTTCCGGCTCTAAAATTGCCCGAATCATTGCCAAATCTTGCTGTGCATCACCTTGACCGGAAACAGGATTAAAGATAAGGCAAGCGGAACGATTCATAGGGTCAACTTATATTCTATAAACTAATTAATCAAATCATCATTCTAGCTTAACTTTTTCACTCCAATCTCTCACTATAGCCGTACTCCCCAAAGTTTCTAAACCACGTGGATAGCAGAACTAGTCAGAATATCTCTGACTTGCGTATGGGTCAAGTTAGGATTAGCACTAAGCATGAGGGCAACAATACCACTTACATGGGCTGTCGCCATTGATGTTCCGGTTGCATAGCTATATGTATTATTGGGTGTGGTAGAAACAATACCAACTCCAGGCGCAATTACATATTTTATCCGGCTGTCGTAACCAGCAAAATTTGATAACTCAGCAATTTGTCTATTATTATCTGCAGATCCTACTGAAATACCATACTCAGTTGCATAGATAGCTGGGGGGTTTGGCGTATCTAAACCACTATTACCAGCAGCACTCACTGTGATTACGTTACGGCTAGCTGCATATGCTAAAGCATCGCGCAATTCTGGAAAGTCAGTTGATATCAAACTCAGATTAATAACACGAGCGCCATTATCAACAGCGTACCGGATGGCTCTGGCTAAATCTCCATTTAATATATCTTGCTCATCTGTAAGTCGGAGTGGCATAATTTTGGCATTGTAAGCAACTCCGGTTATACCAAAACCGTTGTTCTGTGCTGCAATTGTACCAGCTACATGAGTCCCATGTCCTCCAGAAGGTAAAACATTGTTGTTGTTAACGGCAAAATTCCAGCCATTGATGTCATCTACATAGCCATTGCGATCGTCATCAATACCGTTGGATGCAATTTCTCGCGGATTGCGCCAAATATTACCTCTTAAGTCTTCGTGGTTTATGTCCAGTCCATCGTCGATCGCAGCCACAATAATTCCCTGTCCAGTGTATCCCCTAGCCCAGACTTCCGGAACATTAAGGATATCATTACCCCAGTTGTCCCCTCCTAAATCTGCGAGATAAGCAAACGGGGTTTGTCCAATCGCTTTTGCAACAGCTGATGCTGCATCAACTAAACCGTATCCATCCACAGAGTTAAAAACGGATAGAGGTCGAGATGTTGATGTAGCCGAGACCGTAAGGTTATAGTTAGTGTTCGCTCCAAATCCTGGATAAACTCTAATATAGTAAGTTCCTGAATTCAATTGCCAACTTATCGTTTCAGCTGTGGTATCAGAATTATAAGAACCTACAATCATGCTACCATTACTATCAAGCAGTTCTACATTTATATCGCTGCTAAAATTATTCAAGCTGAGACTAAAGTTGCTGGTATTAGTTTGAATGAAACGGTAATAATCCCCACCATCATTGCTCCCTACAAATTCTTGAACAATGCGGATACCATTAAGAACACCAAAGTTAAAAGCGCTGGATGTCCCGTTTCCTGGGTCGGTTGATAAGAAAATTTGTCCTGATGGATTCCCTAGACGACCTTCGCGAAAGCCGTAAATTTCAAAATGTCGGTGTGCTTGTAGGTTATCAAAGCCAACTGTCCTGAGATCGGAGTTGTTATCTAGGTAGTACCTGACATTAAATGCTTCAGAAGAAGCACGTCCCTCATTGAGACCATGCTTTTGGAAGTGTTCTAACAGTTGGGTATTTGACAAACCAGCTTGTGCGAGGTCAGAGTAAGTACTGCGGTAGTATTGACTGTCAAAAGCAACTGAAAACCTACGTCCTTCAGCAACACCATAAATGACTAAATGTGCTAAGAGTTGGGTATTGTTCCAACCTAATTGAGCTAGGTCTAGGTTGGCTGCTGCGTAGACATTGAAATCCACAAATTCACTAAAGCGGCGTCCTTCATTGACGCCCCAACTTCCCAGATGCTCAAAGAGTTGTTCGTTACTTAAGCTAGCTAAGTCGTTGTAATTACTTCGATAAAAGTTGAGATCGACAAGAGATGAAAATCTTCGTCCTTCACGAATACCATAATTGGATAAATGTTCGTAAGCTTGTCTGTCGCTAAAGCCTGCTAAGTCACTATTACTAGCGCGGTAGTAGTTTAAGTTTATGAATGGTGAGAAGCTGCGTCCTTCATTAAGACCGTAGTTCTGAAAGTGCGATCGCGCTTGTGTATCACTTAAGCCCCTGAGATCGGAGTTCGCAGCACGATAAAAATTCGTGTCTAACAAATTTACGGACATACTGATACTTTGTGTATTTTTACTTTTCAGTATATAAATAGTAGCACTATATCTAAGAGGATGTTTTAAAAGTCTTCTCGTCAGTAGCATGCATATTTCACATCCCCCTAAATCCCCCTTAAAAAGGGGGACCGTTAGAGATTTTCCCCCCTTGGAAAGGGGGGCTAGGGGGGATCAACCAGTGCTTGAAATTACAACAAACCACTTTTCAAACATCCTCTAATGTTAATTAATTAGAAACCTGGTAACTCTTACGAAACCGGGTTTCTAGCACCTTAAGTCTTGGCGCTATATCAAGTGGCTTTCGGAAATTCGGCAAGCGCTGTTGTAGAACTATATAGAAACAAAGTTTGATATTATTGAATCTAGTGTGTTTACTGAAAGCACGCTAAATAATTGCTAGTTAAGTGAGGTACAGTCAGAAAAAATTAACCGCAGCCTGTAGCAGATGTTGGCGTCAGCCTTGCCGCAGGCTACGCAGATGAATACTGTTAACTAGCAAGTCTTGAAACTGGTGCAACTACAATTATGGCGCAAAGAATATGGCTAGAAAATGGTGTATATTTTTACATCCAATCCAATCCTTTTTAAGACTTTGGATTGGTGAGTTAAAATCTCTTTTGAAAGTCGTATACGTACGTTGTCAGGACTTTAGACGGCTTTTGGTATTTTCTTCATTGGTATTAGGAACAGCTATACTATGTGTTATTTTTGTATCGGCTAAGCCAAGCTTTTCTCACATTAACCTTTCAAGCTCTCAATCTCAAATCAAAAATTCTACAATTCAAACAGAAAACCAACTGCAGCAGGGTAAAGCGCTGTATGATGCTGGACAGTTCGCTGAAGCACTAATGGTTCTCGAACAAGCGGCTGCTACTTTCAAAGCGACTGGGGATCGACTCAATGAAGCTATGGCTCTGAGTAATATTTCCCTAGTCTATCAACAATTGGGGCAGTGGAACCAAGCAGAAAAGGCGATCGCTCAAAGCTTGAATCTGTTGAAAAATGGCGATCGCTCAACACAGCATTTTGTCATCCTTGCTCAAGCTTTGGATGTGCAAGGAAGGTTACAATTGGCACAAGGGCAAACGCAAGCTGCACTTTCTACTTGGCTTGAAGCTGCAACGATTTACAAGCAAATCGGCGATGAGGCGACGATAATTCGGAACCGTATTAATTCTGCTCAAGCTATGCAAGCTTTGGGGCTTTACCGTCAGGCTAGTATGGTGTTAAAGGAGGTTGAGCAATCCCTAACAAATCTTCCGGACTCGGAACTGAAGGCGACAGGATTGCGTAGTCTCGG
Source organism: Scytonema sp. PMC 1070.18 (assembly GCA_035967975.1). Lineage (GTDB taxonomy): Bacteria > Cyanobacteriota > Cyanobacteriia > Cyanobacteriales > Nostocaceae > Scytonema. Next base: position 35,882 of record JAWQFQ010000001.1, on the reverse strand, counting down.
TAATCTTCTGCGAGTTGTTGGTGATTTAAGCCTCTCTAGAGATGTTTTAGAGCAAAGTTTGGCAGTCGCAACAAAAGTGCAATCTTCAACAGCTATCGGTGATACTCTGCTTAGTCTGGGTAACACAGCCTTTGCTCAGGGAAAAACCCAACGCAATCTGGATAATAAGGACTTAGCTGAAAAAGAAACTCAAGCTGCATTAAAATACTACCAAGAAGCTGCTCGTGTTGCACAACCTGTTACGAGTATTCAGGCACAGCTAAATCAACTTAGCCTAGTTGTAGAAAAGGAGCGATTTCCGGATGCATTGACTTTGGTGTCTCAAATTCAACCGTACTTGAGCAAATTGCCTCCAGACAGAAATTCAATATATTCTCGGATTAATTTTGTTGAAAATGTCACAAAATTAAAACAGAAAGTTACCACAGATACTCCCTCATGGCTAGATATTGCTCAGCTGTTGTCTACGGCTGTAGAACAGGCGCGAAGCCTGAAAGATCGACGAGCAGAATCCTATGCACTTGGTACTCTGGGTGGATTATATGAACAAACCAAGCAGTTAACTGAGGCAAAAAATATCACCAAAGAAGCACTGCTCATTGCTCAAACTCTTGAACCGCAAGACATTGCATACCAGTGGCAATGGCAGTTGGGACGTTTGCTCAAACAGGAGGGAGATATTAAAGGGGCGATCGCCCTATACCAGCAAGCATTCAAAACCCTTGAATCCTTACGCCGCGATTTAGTCGCTATGAATCCGGAAATCCAGTTTTCCTTCCGTGAAACTGTGGAACCAGTGTATCGGGAGTTGGTTGATTTGCAGTTGCGAACCAAGGGAAACTCTGAAACTACGCAATATAATCTTATACAAGCTCGTAATGTAATTGAATCACTGCAATTAGCGGAACTGAACAACTTCTTCCGCTCACCCTGTGTGGAAACTAGAGTCAAAATTGACACGGTAGTCCAGCAAGACAAAGAAGCTGCTATTTTATATCCGATTGTTTTACCAGACCGCATAGAAGTTATTCTCACTTTACCAGAACAAAAGGAACTTCGTAAATACACAACGGTTATATCCCAAGAGAACGTTGAAAACACCGTACAAGATTTGCGGAAAAGCCTAGTAGATGTAGCAGAGACTTTTCAAGTTCAACAAAAGTCGCAGGAGATATATGAGTGGTTAATTCGACCTGCAGAAGCAGAATTAACCAAGATGGGAATCAAAACCTTAGTATTTGTACTGGATAGCTCGTTGCAGAATATCCCCATGGGAGTTCTCTACGATCGACAGCAGCAGAAATATCTAATCGAGAAATATGCGATCGCCCTCACCCCTGGTTTACAACTTTTTGACCCCAAACCTTTACAAAAAGTACAGTTAAACGCCCTCATTGCTGGAGTAGGCGAACAACGCTTTGGGTTTCCTCCACTGCAAAACGTAGCACGGGAATTAAAAGAAATCCAATCAGAGGTACCCAGAAGTGAAGAACTATTAAATCAGCAGTTTACTGACAAAAACTTGCAAAAAGAACTGCAATCAGCCCCAGTCTCAGTAGTTCACTTAGCAACTCACGGAGAATTCAGTTCTGACCCAGAAAAAACCTTTATTCTCACCTGGGATAAACTGCTTAAAGTCAGAGACTTTGACAATTTACTGCGAGTGAGCAAATCTAGCAGGTCAAGCAACATCGAATTACTCGTCCTCAGTGCTTGTAAAACTGCTCTAGGAGATAAACGAGCCGCATTAGGATTAGCCGGAGTCGCTGTCCGGGCGGGAGCACGCAGTACACTAGCAAGCCTGTGGTCAGTAGACGACCAATCCACCGCCGATTTAATGAGCGAGTTTTACCGACAGTTAAAGACTGGAGTAAGTAAAGCCCAAGCACTCCAACATGCCCAACTCGCAATTTTTGCCAAAGATAACAGCCCCTATCATTGGGCACCTTACGTGTTGTTAGGAAATTGGTTGTAATATCATCTTTGTTCGTAGTTGCGCTTCAGCGCATGCAACAAGTAAAGTATCAAATGCGAACATTTTGCTTCATTCGGCTTTATGTCCTTTTAGAGACAAATCACCGGAACCTTCCACACAGCCAACTAAGTCCCCTGCTGCTTCCAATACAGACATTGGAGTGCCATCAGAATGTTTAAACTCCACCAATTGTGATTTGAGGAGCAGAAAATCTATAAAGTCAAGCACCTGTTGCTGTTTTTCTTGGGAAAGGTTTTTCACCTTTTCCGTGATGATTTGTTCGATACCAATTGCTTGAGTCATCTGTTGTTACTCCACTCTCAATACTACAAGGGATAGCGACAATTAGAAACCCGTTATCTCCAAGATACCGGGTTTCTAGCTCCTCATCAATTGTATCCCTTGCAGTATTACAAGCACTCCAACGTGCTCAACTTGCAATTTTCGCGCTTGGAGAGGTCCGTATCAAAATTAGTTGTGACAGAAGTTTGCATTTGTCTCTAGGCACAGGAAAAAAGTAGAGAATAAGAATCAGACACAGAATTAGAACTTAACTAAGTCATGGTGCTGCTATATGTCTACCATCAATTCTCGTTGGTGCTGGTTGATTGGAATCGCAATAACTGCTGCGTGTGGTTTTTCTGCAAATAGCGTGCAAGCTCAAATATCATCAGATGGAACTTTACCGAATAATACTATAGTTACACCAGACGGGAACACCTCCAACATTACAGGGGGAACCCAAGCAGGAAGCAATTTATTCCACAGCTTTCAACAGTTCTCTGTCCCAACCGGAAGTACAGCTTTTTTTAACAATCCTGCTGATATTCAAAACGTTATTGGTAGGGTAACAGGTAAGTTTGTATCCAACATTGACGGGTTGATTCGCAGTAGTGGTACAGCCAACTTATTTCTGATCAATCCCAATGGAATTGTTTTTGGTCCGAATGCGCGGTTGGATGTTGGTGGTTCATTTCTGGCTAGCACAGCAAGTGGTCTAAAGTTTGCAGATGGTTTTGAGTATAGCGCCAGCAATACTCAGTCTGCGCCCCTATTGACTATCAGTGTGCCAATTGGATTGCAATTCGGTTCCAATCCAGAAAAAATTACGCTCCAAGGAGTGGGACATGATGTTATTTATGAAAATATTACCAACAGCACCCGTGGTCAAGACAAACGTGGCACAGTTAACACCGAAAAAGAGGGATTGCAAGTCAAATCAGGGCAAACTTTAGGACTGATTGGCGGAAATGTTATCCTTGAAGGTGGCATTCTCAAAGCACCATCCGGACAAATTGAAATTGTCAGCGTTGGTAGCAATCAATCCTTTAACCTTCAACAACCTTGGAACTTTAATAATCAAGATATAGCCAGTTTTGGCGACATTCAGATTTCTGGAAAATCGTTTGTGAGTACTACAGGAGATGGTGGAGGAGGGATTGCGATCGCAGGTAGGAATATAACTTTGAGTGAGCAATCACTTTTACTAGCAGATACCTTAGGTAGTATCAATGGTGGAGAAATTAGTATAAAAGGCGACTCTATAGCTCTCAATCAATCTACTATCAACTCTAATACTTACGGTACGGGGAATAGCGGACTGATTAGAATAGATGCTAAAAACATAACTTTTGAGAATAACAGTGAAGTGAATATTGCAGCGGAAGAGAGCATAGGTAATGCTGGAGAAATTCTAATTAATGCAGACTCTTTAATATTCAGGAATCGAGCGGGTCTTAATACGAATACCTATAGCCAGGGAAATGCAGGAATAATCAACATAGTAGCAAATTCTTTGCTAATTGATAATGAGGGAGACACTGTAGGCTTCGGTAGTCTAGCATACTACGGAAGCACAGGAGATGCTGGAGATATTAATATTAACGTTGCAGGTCCAATGGCGATGAAGTCTGCGGGTATACAAACCGACGTCTCTGGAAAAGGGAAGGCTGGAACAATAGATATTCGTGCTAATTCTCTGAGGACTGAACAATCAGCTATATTGAGTCGTCTTTTTGGCACAGGTCAACCAGGGGAAATCAAAATTAACGTTGAAGGCTCATTGGAAATTTTAGATAGAACACAGATAAATAGTAGTACAGATGACGGGGAGAGCAATGGTGGAAACATCAGTATTCATGCAAATTCCGTCCTGATTCAACAGTCAGAAGTTCTCAGTCAGACAAGTAACGATAGCACAGGAAATGCAGGAGAAATCAATATCAATGTTGTCGGCTCTTTTATATTAAAAAATAACGCTTTTCTAAATTCTCAAACACAGGGGATCGGTAACGGTGGCAAAATTAATGTTTCCGCAAATTCTTTGCAGATTGAAAACAGAAGTCGTGTATTTAGTAACACGAGTAATCAGGGAAATGCAGGAGAAATCAATATCAATGTTGTAGACTCTTTTAAATTACAAAAAGGCGTCTCTCTAAGTACTGAAACATCAGGTACAGGGAACGCTGGTACAATAAACATTAACGCAAATTCTTTGCAGGTTCAAGATGCAGCGATTAGAAGCACAACAGGAGCAGATAACCCAGGACAAGGCGGGGTAATCAATATTAATACTAATTCTTTTCAGCTAGACAACTCAACAGTTAGTAGCGCTACTGGGGACAATAGCACTGGTAATGCTGGGGGTATTCAATTAAACACAAAGTCTTTACAGATTATCAGAGATGCAAATATTTTAAGCACAACGGGAACAAATAGTAGAGGACAAGGCGGGGTAATCCGTATTAGTGCTGATTCTTTTCAGCTTGATAACTCAAAAGTTAGTAGCGCTACTGGGGACAATAGTACAGGTGATGCCGGAAATATTCAATTAAACATAAACAACTTACTATTTTTACGCAATCAGAGTTTCATATCCACTACGGCAGGAACTGGTAGTGTAGGAGGAGATGGTGGTAATATTACCATTAATGCCTCTAGAGGTTTTGTTGTTGCAGTCCCGGATGAAAATAGCGATATTACTGCCAATGCGTTTAGTGGTAGTGGTGGGAGAGTATCAATCAAAGCTACTGACATTTTCGGAATCGCACCACTGAGTCGGCAAGACCTGGAGAGATTGCGTCCTGACGATTTAGACCCTAATCAATTATTGACGAATGACATCACAGCTATTTCGCAAACAAACCCAACATTAAGCGGAACTGTAGAATTAAACAGACCTGAGGTTGACGTGAATAGCGGCTTAGTTGAATTGCCATCAGTACCAGTAGATACTGAAGTCGCCTCTGGTTGCAACAGTCCGAATTACGCCCAAAGTAGTTTCATCATCACCGGACGCGGTGGCTTACCCTCCAACCCTAAAGATGTTCTCACTCCTGATGCTATAGAGGTAGATTGGGTTAGTCTCAACCCAAACATTAACAACTATAAGAGTCCATCTATCTCGACAAATCCTACAAAACACACCCCAGAAACCATTGTTGAAGCGACTGGGTGGACGTTCAACGCCAAAGGCGAGGTCGTTCTCACTGCGAATGCACCGACAACACCTCACAGTTTATGGCAGAACCCTGTATCTTGCCTTAAATCAATGAACTGAGACAGAATTAGCTTGTTTTGCACTTGCCAGACGCAAAGGCAAGCAGTTGATTAAAATCATCAACACCAAAAAACCGCCAATGCAGTTCATTTGTATTTTTAAGGATTACCCAAAATGACCGCAGCTACCCAAATTCCAATTACCGCTATCATTCCTATACTTACCACTATCGGTAATCGTCAATGGCAGCAGTTCAAAGACCTAGAGGCAGATTTTGTCAACCAGCATGGTGTGGAAGTGTGGCAGGAAGTATTTAACTTTCGTGTTCTGGCTGCTTTGGATAAAGATTCTAATCGCTGGTTATTGATTCAGTGGTGTTCTGAAGGAATCAACTGGGTTAAAGACGTGGCTTAAGTCTGACTTTTGTGCCCGGTCAAGGAGATGAGAGCAATGAGTATCCCTACCAAGACGTTTACTTATCACTGACCTTCTGTGTCTCCCATAGAAGGTTCAACAGTAGATATCGTATGAGTTTTTGCTTGATTCTTACAGGGTAAATAACAGTCGATTCTTTTTTCCACAATGGTTCCCGCCACTTCAACAAAAGCACAATTATCGTCAGCGTTCAGCACTTTAGCCGTTTTTCTGTCAGCTTGGAAACACATTTCGGGCGTTCTCTAGGCGTTTTTGCTCAGCTAATTAAACACCCCTATAGCTCATGAAAGCTGATGGCTGAACCCTTACCAATTATCTTTCCGAACCATAACGCCCAACAATGGGCGCAGTGGCAAATTCTTCCAAGCCAACAGCTTTTAATAAATCATTCCAATCCCGTCCAAGTCCAGGCGAATTTGAGTTGTTACGGCGCAGTTCAGCCAAATTCGTTAAAGCATCCTGCCAAATTTGATTGGCAGTATAGGCAGTGTATTCTTTTGGTTTTGCTGCCTTTAACTGACTTTCAAGGTTGGGGGTGAGGGCGACTTTTTGCACCCATGCTTTAACATAATAATAATTTGATGTATTTTCTGGATTGCCACAATAAATTTTAAAATACCATTGATATTTATTGTTTGTCCTGAGGGCATATTCAGGTTGTTGTGGTAGGCTAATGCCGATGACACCAGATTTCTCTGGTAGTGTTAAAGGTGTTTTGTAAATATTTTTGCCCCTCTCATCTTGAAACACAAACTCTCCGTTGCGGAGGTTAGTGGATAACTCAGGTGTGTAAACCCAAAAGGTTGGATATTCAGAAACTGTCAGTGCTAAAAAAGATACCGATTCATTGTTTAGAGTTTTCTCTCCTGGTACCAAAGCAGTAACAGGTTGTTTCACATCTGGACAGCCGTTACGCCTTGCTCCTCCTTGGCGGCGTCCGACAGGTGAGCCAGTGCGTGGAAAGTTCAATTTTCCAAGGCGATTTTGTGTATTTATATTAAAATTTTTGTCGGGTTGAGTAACTTGTGCATGCACTTGTGAGGAGTGACTTGCAAGACAAAGGAGTATCACAGGAATAACGCCAGCAAGTTTCATAATTAAGTGTCCAAATGCCAATATTACTATATGACTTCAAGACGCAATACTTGTATTTCGGAATTTTATCTTCGTATTTTCCACACCACAGCCATAGCCGTTAATATTAATGTCAAGGCAGGTGGAACTAGTGGTATCCACCCAGACTGTGTAAAGGTGCTAAAACAAGTTGCAAATAATAATAGTAGCGCTCCAGCTACTGCTAAACCAAGGTACTCTGGCTTTGAGTAGTGCCATGCTATCATTCCTCCCACTAAAGACCATACCCAAACCCAGAGTGCTTCCACTGACCCAGACCACCACCACAACAAAGGTCTACTATCCTCAATAGCACTGAGAATATGGCTGACCATATGGGCTTGTACGAGCACTCCTGGTATTTTCTTTTGATGAAACGGAGTTTTCCAATGATCGGCAGTACTTGGGGCTGTTACGCCAATAAGGACAATACGATTCTTTAATAATGCAAAGTTAATTTGGTGACTGTTATTAAGGATATCTCTTAAAGATACAGTTTCGGCAATGTTTTCCTGAGGACGTAGCGAACGATAATTCAGTAGTACTTGATATCCTGATGTATCCACTGTTTGGTAACCGCCAGTGTGTTCCTTTAATGGTTTAAACAAAACGTTGCCAATTTTTAAGTACCCTTGTCGAGTAATATCTGCTTTGATACCTTTAGAAAGCAAATAATGGCGTGCAAGCTGAAGACTGAAAGCGTTCTCTGCAGTACAGGAAGATTTTAGAGAGGGAGTTAAATACAATAATTGCCGACGTGGAACCTCATCGTCATCTACTACAAAATCACTAAAGGTCTGACGTTCTATTGGAACTTCGTTAGGGGGGTGAATACCATCTGGTGCGCCATCAAAATCAGCAGAAACTTTACACACCGCAAAAATACGGTCATCCTGCTTTAGGCGAGCAATCAAATCCGGATAATTGGGGTCTGCACTAAAATCACGATAAATATCTAGACCGATAGTTGTTGGTTGAGACTGCTCTAGTTTCTGCAACAATTGAGCAAGTGCTTGATCTGAGAGCGACCCTCGCCCTTGCATTTCCTGTTGGTACTGGTAACGAATATCTGCTTCATCAATAGCCACTATCAGCAGACGCGGATCTGAGCTTTCAATTGCTGGTCGCAGTTGCATGAGATGGTCATAAGCCTGTAATTCTGAAGGTTGTAACATTCCTAGATACCTCACTCCCATGACAATTGCTGTGACAAGTACGCTGACCATAAATACGCTCAGAAAATGACGTTTAGGGTCAATTTTTGGAGTGCTTAATTCTTTCCAACTGGGCGGGACAACTCTGGGATTTTGGAAAATGACTGGTAACCATGTCGCATTGGGAAATTTACCCTCTAAACCTTGTAGCTTTTCTCTTGCTTCTCGTGAAGCTAGATACAGAGATTTCCCACTAGAAAAAGCTATCAGAAAATGCTTCAAAAATTCTTGTGCGACTTCATCTGGTATGGGTTCCCGCATGACAATCATTTGCGGGATGTTTAAAGAAGTTAACTGCCATGCTAATCCCAAACCATCACAGGAGTTAAAAATGGCTAGCTGTAAACCTTGTTCAATGGCTTTTTTTAAACCGTATTCTAACTGTTCAATTGATAAACTATCGGATTTATTGATATAAATTCTACCTTGATTATTAGCCGTTTCACTATGTCCTGCAAAAAATAAGATATCCCATTGCTGCCAAAGATAATTGTTTAGCTCTTGACGTTGTGGTTCTACTAGAAAAACTGTTTCGGCACTTGGTAAATTTTCTAACAACTGACGGTCAAGTTGAACATTAATCCCACTGCTATTGCCCAAAATCGCTAAAACTCTGACTTTGGGTTTGCGCGGTGGTTTTGGAGGAGTTTGAGAGGCTGTTGTCGTTAGGGCAAATTCTGCTGATGAGTATCTATGGAAGAAGTCCCATAAATGCCAGGGAATTCTCTGTAATTCATCATTATCGGTGCGGAATAAGAATCGAATTGTTTCATCTCGTTTTAATTCTTCACGTAGTGTGTTACTTATACAGCGAAAGTCCTCAGAATCAAGCCACTTCTGTAGGCGATCGCTCACAATCTTAGCTATTTTACGGCATTCTATGAGTCGTGTGTTGATAGAACCATCATAAATAATTTCTTGTGGCTTGATACGACTTGGCATCCCTAAACTGCGATACTTCATCTGCCATTGACATAAGTAGGTAGCCAAGTCGGGTGCAGGTGGTAAGTAGCCAGAGATTTCTATTTCTGGGCGAGTAGAATCTGAACCAATTTCTAGTGTCACCCGAAATCCTTGGTCTTCTAAATCACCATCCAACTTGAGAACAACTAACTTCGCCATAGACCCATTTGAAATTTGGGATTTGGAGTCTTAAAATAACACTATCAAATAGTAAAGTCTTTTACACTAGATTAACTCCGTGATATTGAAAATGTGACGATTACAACTAGCACCAGTATCTTGGTTTTCTGAGATTCAGGTCAGAAAAAGCTCAGTAAAGCTAACATCACCTAAAGCAATTTTAACGCTAAAATTTTCTCCAACTTCGCTGCTAAAATTTAATTGAATACTCTTTGTGCTTCTCGCAGTAGCTTGCATGACAGCAACTCCTGCTTCGTCTAATATGAAAAGTTCAAGTTCTTCTGGCAAATAATTTTGACCACCAGTTGGGTACACCTTAACACCAATATTGACTTCTTCTTTAGAAACTGGTAACAATCCTACCAATAAAGCTATTGGTTGACTTTTTGAATCGTGTCCAAAGTCTAGTAGCTTACCTTTCTCCACGCTTGAAATTGAATTTTCTGGATGAAGAGTTAACGCTTGTTCGGTACCTCTAAATTTCAAAACGAGTTCTGCTTGTTGTTGCGGACTCAAGAGGGATTCTATCGCTTGCCAACTAGAATCTACAACATTCATGAACCACTGGCTCAAGTGAGTTGGCTGTTTCACTTTTTTGGTAAATTGATTCAGGTGGATAAGCAAATCTTCGAGCGATCGCAATTGACTTATCGGTAAATTTTCTTCTGCAGCTACTTTGACAAATCCCAACAGTGTTGCTTCTTCTAGTGATTCATCAAACTGTACAGCTACATAGCCAATTCTATCCGACCATACCTCTGGTGGAATCTGAACCACTTGCTCTTGTGGTAGTACTGGACGACACTCTATCTTCCCTAAACCAACGACTTCTAAATCAGCAACATCCATGAGAGTTTGCATAATTGGATTCCAACTCAAACTTGTTTCCCAGGAAGTTTGAATTCCCATACAACGCAAGTAATAGTTCACTGCAGACACTGCTAAAGTATTGAGATATACCTGTTTAGCTTTTTGAGTATGAGTGTGTTTTCTTAGGAAACGTCTTGCCAGTGTATGAGCTTCTAAGCCGAGTGGAACGGTAAAGGTTAAAAATTCTGATGCATTTCCAATCATTTGTTCACCTGTTTCCTAACTTAATAATAGTTGCTACAGACAATACTCTTTTAGTTTATTAGAAAACTTTTTTATACACCTGTAGTAAAAGCTACTAACTGTAGAAACTTTAATTTCAAATTCTTCAGAAATCTCTTGCCATGATTTTCCTGATATTCGTCGCATGACTAATGCTTGAAAGTTCGCTTGAGGACATTTTTCTACGTGTTCGCTTTTAAAAACGTCTTCTGGATCTGATATGATATATTCCTTAACTATTTCTGCCAGGTTTTCTGGTTCTTCAGCTAAAGAAAGATTTTCTAAATCAGTTATAGTCATTTTTGTAATGCGATCGTAAGTCCGGTTTTTGCGAAGAGCGTCTCTAAAAAAGCGTCGTTCTAAAAGAACATTAACCCAAGCCATAACCGTACCCCGTTGTGAGTCATACTTCTCGATATTTTGACAAATGTAAAAGAAAAGCTCTTGACGTGCTTCATTGTAAATATCTTGAACATCACTAGAAAAATAATTTTTCGACGGATACCAAAGATAACCAAAGCGTATAATCCCACAAACCAGTTTTGTTAAAGCTAGCTGTCGTTCTTCAGAATGCGGCGGGTTTTGCTGTGCTTGAGTCGCTAGCTGTAATAGGTAAAAATCTTGTTCATGTCTCTCCATCATTAAAAACTCTCTAGAAGAACCAAAGTGAACCTCTATTTCTTTCTCGCACCACTAGGAAGTCTTTTATGTGAAACGATGTTTTTTTTACAAAACTTAACATACTCTACGAAGACGGCTGGCAATACTGACTTCAAATGTAAACTTTTGTCATAAATCCTGCTACATTGCAGAAAACAAAGCCGCAGTGACACAGAGAGAGGTAGATATTATGAGTATAATGCTTGTAATCATCTGTTTTCGGCTTAATGCGTTTTCTAGGTAAATTCAAGTAACAAAGCTAAAAACCCGATGCCGTACAGTCAATTTACAACAATTACGAAAGCCAAAGACGCTTTTAGACTGACAACAATAGAGGGGGAGCGCTTTTTTTCAAAAATTGATGCGATCGCTCCATCTGAGATGCTGTTAAATTATTTAGCAGAAAGCCTGCCGATCGCTGCGTCTGGTAGTGAGAAGATGCGTTCTCAAGGAATTATCTATCCAATTCTGCTGGAAGTCAGACGTATCTTAAACAAAAAAATCAATTTGTTTTCCGGTGAAGAATTTACGGTCGATGAGAGTTTGGGGTTGAACGGGGTGTGCGACTTTCTCATCAGTAGTTCTTCTGAAGTATTAGAAATTGAAGCCCCAGTCATTGTCATAGTGGAAGCAAAGAAAGCGGACTTGAGGACGGGGATCGGTCAGTGCATTGCTGAAATGGTCGCTGCTCAACGGTTTAATCAACTAAGAGAAAATTCTAAAAATGCTATTTATGGTTGTGTGACCAATGGAATCCTATGGCGATTTTTCAAACTAGAAGGGCAGGTTGTGACTGTGGATTTGACTGATTATCCTTTACAACCAGTAGACAAAATTCTAGGATTTTTTGTGTGGATGATTGAAAATGCCTAGAAGTGTATAAGCGAGTTCCAAATAAAAAAGTCTTCAAAATTTTCTTGTGGTACGGGCGTCCTCGCCCGTGAACGAGCGGAGATGGGTGAGACACCATTTAATTCTTGGCGCTCTTGGCGTCTTCTCTGCGAGACGCTACGCGTTCACGTTCGCGGAGCGTCCCGTTCGCGTAGCGTCTCGAAGAGAAGGGAAGTGTCCCGGAGGGAAGGCGGTTCAATAATTCATCCCCATTTTATGCAACGCCTAAAATTCCATGCCGGTTTTGGCGTAAAGAGGAGAGCATATGAAGATATTAATTTCTGTAAAGAAAAATCGAAATTTTGCAGAGAACGAGTTGTAGTAGCAAGAGAAACAGTTAGAGCAATACTTCAATGTTCAACTCAGTTGTATCGATACCAGGTGAGTTTTAAACATGGTATTAATTCGTGAAATTGTTCAACAGGCTATAAAGACTGGTTATCTGACAGTTTCTGCAGAAGAAAGATTGCGACAACTTCTCAGAACAAAGTATGACTTGGAAGATTTCAACGCTTTTATGACTTTACAGGAAGCTGCAATGACTGGGAGAGTTCGCCAAGAGTCCCGTGAGTTGAGAGGCTAAATAGTTCTTGGCTCTTAGCTGATAGCTTAAGTGCTGACCGCTCAAAGTATATATAACTAAATCTAATCAATAAATATTTTTTTTGAACGAGTTTCTGCAACAGAATCTGGTAGATTGTTGGCATTGTGTTTTGTCAAAGACTTCTGACTTCCGAAATTCCGAAACTGCAATTCTACTTGTAAATAGGTATGGTAGCGTAATGGATATTTTATTTTTACACTCTGAAGAGAGTAAAAACATCCTCGGATGTTATGCCAATATTGAAGCTTTTGCAGCGGTTGTAGTCAAAGTATTTCAAGACAATAGTCGATATGAAATCATAGATTGCTTGTTACGTCGTCGGCTTGGACTAAAGCCAATTGCTGATGATTTAATAGAATTCTCCAACATTTATAAAATTAACTATTTTATTGGGAACTCAATTGCAGAAACTGTTTACAGAGGCGGGACACTCAGAAAAAATTACGAAATTCCGGTTGATATTCAATGGGAAACTAACCAAATTCATGTTGAGAAAAGTTTATTTTTAACAGAATGTTATCTAAATGAAGACAGGTTGAAGATAGCTCCTGAGGTTGAGGATGCTATGGATAAAGAACTACGGTATTTTGACCTACGTCGATATTTAGAAGATGGTCGAGCAAGTCATCGACTATTCGCATTTTTTCATGCGATTACTTCTGCCAATCCCATAACGCCAACGTGGGCGGCTTGAAAATAAGGGTTTGGGGTATGGGGTGTGGGGTGTGGAGGAGCAGGATTTGTTTTGCCCCGTAGGGAGTTCTAAATAAAAAAGTCTTCAAAAATTTATTGTGGTACGGGCGTCCTCGCCCGTGAACGAGGCGAGGCGGGCGAGACGCCCGCACCACAAGACCTCAACTCGCCCACCAAGAGGCGTGAATTTAATCGCGTTCGAGAGGAGGTTCCATACAACCTGCTGAAGCCGATTGCGATCGCCCAAGACAGGTTCCGCATCAGTAGCAAGTTGCAGATCTAATCAAGAGCAAAACCAAACCAGACCCGACGACGAGCCACATCGCTCGTCGAGCTGGTCCTTCAATGACCTCAACGGGTGTGGGCTACCACGACGCCCTGACCATCGACAATCGTGCGCGTCCACTCCCCATGTACGGATGTCTGTTTATTGACAACACTAGCAAGTGCTTTCGGGGTGATGACAGTGGTGAGCACATACCGTCAAATTTTGATTTACAATCGTCTTACGCAATCCGACTCCCACCTGCGAAAGTAATTTGGTCTTATTTAATCTACTCTTTTCTTTCCCCTACACCCTACACCCTACACCCGTGTTTCTTGAAAGTTTTAACGGGTTTGAGTTTTCAGTCCGCACTTTGATTCAGGGCTGATACTGTAGGTAATTATCTTGGCTTGTCGATCGCCAGAGGAAAGAGCAATGTTTTCAGAACCTTCAGATTGACCAGAATCAGGCGATCGCGAGGAATCAATCAGAGGTAAAGTGATCGTAACTGTAGTGCCTTGGTAAAGACCCGGACTATTGAGAGTAATACTACCCCCCATCAGTTCTATTAAGTTTTTTGAAATTGCTAGTCCTAGTCCCGTACCGCCAAATTTACGTGTTGTTGAACCATCTACCATAACAAAGGGGCGAAATAGTTTTTGCTGTTGGGAGGGTTCGATTCCTATACCTGTATCTGTGACCTTGACAATAACTATGGATTGATTTTTATTTTTTTGAGTATCAACAGAAATTGTAATACTTCCTTCTTCTGTAAACTTAGTTGCATTACCGATGATATTAATCAATACTTGTTTTAATTTTGCTGGATCGACATTCACTAGAATCGGCTCATTCATCTGAGGAATATTCAACTGCAAGCCTTTTTGTTGAACGTTAACTGATTGTATATTAATAACATCTTTTAGTAATTCTCTTAAATCAATCTGTTCTAATACAACAGAAAGCTTGCCAGATTCTATCCTAGAAATGTCAAGTAGATCGTTAATAATACCCAATAAATGAATTGCCGTATCATCAGCCCGCAAAAGGAATTCTAACTCTTCTTCTCGGTCATCGCACATATCTTCTCGAACCAAGCGAACGCAATTGATTATAGCATTGAGAGGATTTCTCAATTCGTGAGAAGTTGTTGCTAAAAACTGATTTTTCAACTGATTGGCTGCTTTCGCTTCTTTCCATGCACTTTCCAATTCTTCCGCCCAAGCTTTGAGTCGTTCTACCATTTGGTCAAGTGCTTGTGCTAATTGGTTAAACTCTTTGATGTTAAAGTTGTTGGGGATCGATGCTGCTGAATGGTTGAGGTGGAGATTCAAAGCATAGTCTCGTAATTTTTCTACAGGACTTGCTAAATAACGAGCTACATACAATGATGCTAAGACAGTCCCACCAATCAAACCACAGGTCAAAACGATAAGAATTATTTTTATTTGCCTTAAACTGTAAAGAGCATTATCTAAACTTGTAACAGCTATAACAACCCACTTTTTTTGCTCCCTAGTTGTTATGGGACTGGGAATTGCAGTGTATCCCGCCAGTAGTTCTTGACCTTCTTTTTCAAAAAAGAAATGAAGAGAATCCTGCCTTCCTGCTAAAGCATTTTTCACAATTATTTCTAATCTAGAAGCATCCGCGTGTTGGGCAATATTTGTTCCCAGTCTTGTGGCAATCGGATGTGCTAAAATTGCCCCATTATCATCAACAATTATTGTTGAACCTGTTAATAATCCAGGTTTCTTATTCATTTTTTCATGCATTATCACTGTTTGAAAATTCAAGGTATAACGCATTAGTCCCTCTGTGTCATAAACAGGGGCTGATAACATGAGTTGCAGTTGATTTTGTGTATCTCTTTGACCTGTCGTTCCTACCTTGGCTGGTAATATTGGCTTGACACTAATTCCCTCACTGGAAAAAGGAAATTTCACCTCACCGATTGGGGTCTCTCCACACGTACTAGAAATGAGCTCGCCAGTTTCTGGATTTGTCAGTTGAATGCACTCTATTTGTCTTGATAATTGTCGCGTCAATTGACTGAGAAATCGCTGTACGTCTTGAGGCGAACCTGTTTGAACAATCGTTGTTTGACTTGCACTCAGCAAATTCGTTTTGAGAGCAGCGCTTGCTTCTACAATCTTTTCTCCCTTAATAATGGCACTTTCTGTTAAGTTGTGACGAGCAGTTTCCAGCAAGCTAGAGCGTGCCTTCCGGTAGGCTACGTACTCCCCTATTAATAAGACTGGAACTGACAGTAGTAAAATTTTCGATACTAAAATTCTACGAAAGGATGATTGACGGGGTTTAGCCATCGGCAGTCTCTCTTACTAAGTGCCAATCACAGCAGTAACTTTATTTGATGAGAGCATTTGGGGTTATTGTGGTACAAAATTTCCTCATTCTACAACCAT
The DNA here is from genome assembly GCA_035967975.1 of Scytonema sp. PMC 1070.18. Classification (GTDB taxonomy): domain Bacteria; phylum Cyanobacteriota; class Cyanobacteriia; order Cyanobacteriales; family Nostocaceae; genus Scytonema. The sequence goes on along the minus strand of JAWQFQ010000001.1, from coordinate 19,872 downwards.
TATTAAAATATAAAATAGTTTAATAGCAAAAGGAAGTCCAGTACACATACCCTCATAAAATAAGTTGCCAACGCGACCTAATTGTTACACACAAATATCTCATGATGAAACTTAAAGACAAATAGTTTCCATAATCGGTGGTTATTGAGAATCAATATTCTTTAGGAAAAACATAAACACTATCAATTTCAGTCAATGGTGCAACACCGTCCACATACCACTGTAGTTCTGGCAATGAGTGTAGATGGCAAGATAGCAGATGTCATGCGATCGCCTGCTCGTTTTGGCTCAAAAACTGATAAAGCACACTTGGAAGAGCAAATCGCTTTAGCTGATGCTGTTGTCTTTGGTGCTGGTACACTCCGTGCCTACGGTACAACATTAACTGTATCTAATCCAAAGCTACTTCAACAACGCGCTTTAGCAGGCAAGACTGCCCAACCGATACATATAGTCATTACACATTCTGCAAAGCTAAATCCGGAAATGCGCTTCTTTCAGCAGCCAGTGCAACGCTGGTTGTTAACTTCAACCAAAGGCGCACTTTTTTGGCAGAAAAATGCAGAATTTGAGCAAATTATGATTTTTGAAACACCTACAGGAGACATTAACATAAGTGCTGCCCTACAACATTTAATAAGTTTGGGTATAAAACGTTTAGCTATACTGGGAGGCGGTCAGTTAATTGCCTCAATGCTAGAACATAAGTTAATTGATGAATTCTGGTTAACTGTCTGTCCGTTGATTTTAGGCGGTGCAACTGCACCCACACCAGTAGAAGGGACCGGATTTTTTCCACAACTAGCACCCTGTTTGCAACTGCTCGAAGTTCGCACCGTTGAGCAAGAAGTCTTTCTGCACTACCGGATCAAAAGCCCCTAATAACTCATAGGAGTTGTCTCGACAAAATATGCAACTACAAGACGCAACAGATCAGAATTTAACATAAGTTAACTCTAACTTAAGCGATTGTAAAGATAATAAAGACCCTGATGTTGAAAGTACAGAGTAGATTTTACAGCAGTAGCTACAGAATTTTACCAATAAATCTTCCAATTTGTCCCCTGAAGAACTTACGAAGGACTTTTTGCTTCCTTCGGTAGTGGAAGATTACCCAATACGGTTCGGTTAAGGTTTATTCGCGTGACCAGAAACCCGGTTTCTCAAAGAAACCGGGTTTCTATGGCGGCTTATCCGAACCGTGTTGGAAGATTACCGTGCTCGTCTTGGCGCTCTTCTCTTCTTTTCTCTTCGAGACACTTCGTGAACGAGACACTTCGTGAACGAGACACTTCGTGAACAAGACACTTCGTGAACGAGACACTTCTGTTTCGAGAGGCTCCACCAATGCGAACGAGACGCTGCGCGTAGCTTGCTTCCCTGGAGGGAAGGCGGTTTATTTGGTAATTTTCAAGCGGGATAGGAGTAGAATTCCTTCCAGAATTGTTATCTTATGTAAAGAATTGGCGTCTTGCACGGATTCAGTTCATTCTTTTCTTGGAACCCCACAATGGTGGAAAACATCAAGCCTCGCTATTCCATGACTTGGATTAACAAAATTGCTGAAATCCCTAAAGAAGCATGGGATGCTTTAGCTTTGCCACTCAAAACTCCGTTTTTAGAGTGGGAGTGGTTGAATAATCTCGAATCTTCCCATAGTGCTACAGCTAACACTGGCTGGTTACCAAATCATTTAACCGTATGGCGAGACAAAACTCTGATTGCAGCAGCTGCATTGTACCTGAAAGGACATAGTTATGGCGAGTTCGTTTTTGACCATCAATGGGCAGAGTTAGCAGCACGGGTAGGTGTGGAATATTATCCAAAAATGCTGGGGATGTCGCCCTTTACTCCGGCTGAAGGCTACCGATTTTTAATTGCTGCGGGGGAAGATGAAGAACAGATAACAGCGATGATGGTGCATGAGATTGATACTTTCTGTACCAAACACCGTATCTCTAGTTGTCATTTTCTATTTGTCGATCCTGAATGGCGTCCTATTTTGGAACGTCAGGGCTTTACAGCTTGGCTACACCACAGCTATGTCTGGCAAAATCTTGGATTTAACACTTTTGATGATTATTTGGCAGTTTTTAACGCTAACCAACGCCGCAATATCAAACGCGAACGCAAAGCAATAGAAACAGCTGGTTTGAAACTTCAACCGCTACATGGTGATGAAATTCCCAAATCTCTCTATCCGTTAATGTATCAGTTTTACGCAGATACTTGTGATAAATTTGGCTGGTGGGGGAGTAAGTACTTAACGAAGCGATTTTTTGAAAACCTGCATACCCATTATCGCGATCGCGTTGTATTTTTTGCCGCCTACAGTACACAAGATAATCGTCACCCCCTAGGTATGTCTTTTTGTCTAATAAAAGATGACAGGTTATACGGGCGTTATTGGGGTTCTTTTCAAGAAATAGATTGCTTGCACTTTAATGCTTGCTATTATGCTCCTATAGAATGGGGAATAGCTAATGGTGTTCAACTTTTCGATCCCGGTGCTGGCGGACGCCATAAAAAACGTCGCGGTTTCCCTGCTACTTCTAATTACAGTTTGCATCGCTTTTATAATAGCCGTTTAGCACAAGTTTTGCGTCCTTACATCAATCAGGTGAATGAATTAGAACAGCAGGAAATTGAGGCGATAAACGAGGAGTTACCTTTTCATCAAAAAGGAGAGCTATAGCGTTTCCTAGAAGCTGCTGAGGTCCAAATTTATCTGTGTCTATCTGTGTGACGCTTACATCTGCGGTTAATTATTTTCGAGTACCTCTCAAATATGGGAATGTACATAAAGACTACTTAGTACGAAGAATACTAATGAAGAAAAGAACTACACTGAAAAATAAGGTGAAAACCCTGAAACGTTTGGATTGATATGGTGATTATGGATTTGACTGTTGAAAATTTGGCGGCAATTGATGATAAACTCTCTCATCGTCACATTGACCTTGACCCCAATGGGTATTTTATTATTTATGTCAATAGGGAGGAAGGTATCATTTGTGCCAAGCACTTCACCAATGTTATTGATGAACGTGGTTTAGCTGTTGACCCAGACACAGGAGAGGTTATTCCCGCACGGGGAAAAGTAGAACGCACTCACACAACTGTATTCAGTGGGAGAACAGCCAAGGAACTGTGCGTGAAAATTTTTGAAGAAACCAAGCCCTGTCCAGTCACTCTCTTAGACCACGCCGCATATTTAGGTCGTGAATTTGTCCGCGCTGAGGTTGCTTTGGTAACAGGGCAAGAGTATGTTCAGGATTAAGTTGCTAATTGCTAATGGCTAATTGCTAATTGCTAATTGTTATTAACCATTAACCATTAACCATTAGCCATTAACTATTAACCATTAACCATTAACCACTATCCATTCGACGATGGTTGATTAATCTGGTAAATGTAGTAAGTAGCCATTGGGATAATGGTTGCGGCAATTAACAGTCCTACTACCCAAGCAGTGGCGTTACCTTGGTCGGTGTCTTCTGCTTTTGTAAAGGTTCCTTCTACCTGTACGTTCTTCGTCATATCAGGAGGTCCGGGATCGGTTTCGCCAGAGAGGACGGTAACAATGCGATCGCACGCATCTAAAAACGCCTGATTGTATTTGTTACCGTTTCGCAATGGTAGCAATAGAGTTTCAGATGCTACGCTTTGGGCGATTTCATCTGACATCACAGTTTTGACTTCATCGCCAGTCACAATTGCTGAATTATTGGTTACGGTGTCAAGCATCAATATAGCTTTGTTTGCTTGTGCTTCCTTTGAGGGAAACCATGTTTCAAAAAGTTCTTTTGTAAAGCTTTCCGCCGTTTCACCGTAATCAAGACGACGAATTGTAACTAATCTAACTTCCTTTCCCGTTTGCTTGGCAAGATTCTCAAATTCGCTGCTAATCTTACCTTCATTAATACGGCTGATAACTTCACCTTCATCCACAACCCAAGTTCCACCAGGGGTTAGGCTTGGCATTTGATACACACCCGTTGCTGAGGCTGGTGTAATCAATATCGAAGAAGCTAGAGCGATCGCCACTAATGGCAAAATGAGTCTATGGATAGATTGCGTCCAACTAAATAATTGCTTAAGGAGCTGCGTCATGGGATTTTCCAAAAGACAGTCTTGCACCAAATTTAAACATAACATTTGCGTAAGGTGTATGGTACTGAGAACTTACGTCACGGTTTAACAGCTTTATCTATTGATTGGTTCTGTTTCAGCTTAGGTGGAGTTGTAAATCTTTTCTCAAAGGCTAAGTAAAACAAATAGCCAAATACTAAAGACATCATAATACTAACAATATAGAGTAAAAAAGTATACGTAATAGCAGGAACTTGCAACTGGAGAAGAAAACGATATGTCAGCGTCACTATTGGTGCGTGTGTCAAATAGAGACTATAGGAAAAGACTCCTAGTGCGATCGCTCCTCGTGATTCCAAAACCCGCAATCCTTGTGGTAATGGTTTTCCTTCAAGAAAAAAGTTTGTGCAGTAAATTATCAAACAGGTAGCCGCCACACCAGCCAAACTCTCAAACACCCATCCATCCAATCCTAATGCTTTCCACTCTGTTATTAAAGAAATCAAAGCAAAAATCATCGCCAACACACCCCAAGGTAACGATTTTCTCAACCGACTCATATGGGGCTTATCTGAAAATCCAATATCCGCAGCGAGCATACCCAAAGCAAATGAACCCAGTAACCAAGGACGACTGACATCCATAAAACCATTCATCAAATAATGGGGTGCAAGTCCAATTCCAAAAGCAATTGCGATCGTCGCTAACCAACCCCAACGCCGCAATAGAGGTAAGAGGAGTAGTGGAAAAATAAAGTAAAACTGCCATTCTAACGCCACACTCCACAAAGGCAAGTTGATATTATATGCCTGCGTTCCAGGTGTAAAATTATGAATAAGTAGCAGGTGTAAAACGACATCTAAAACCGAAAATTTAGGAGAAAACCAATCGTATGACATTTCACGCCATTCAAACTGAGTTAATGTCTCCAAACCCAATATAGCTGCTGCCAATAGTAGACACAAAACAATAGCAGCATAGTAAGGTGGTAGAATTCTTCTTGCTCTGCGTTTAAAATAATTTAACAAAGTCCCTGGAAGATAACCTGTTTTTTGTCGGACCACCGACAGCATCAAACCGTATCCTGAAAGAACAACAAATATCACAACCCCAATAGGACCATATCTAAATACTTTTGTTGGCAACTCAATTAATCCAGGTAAGCGATCGCTTTGGTGAGGCAGAACATGAGAAAAAACTACATAGAGAGCAGCAAGACCACGCATGCCATCTAAGAAGGGAAGATGAAGTTTTTGTTTGGTAGAAGCCATACCTTCCTTAATAACTTTAATTTTTTGGAATGACTATTGTAGGCAATAGGCAATAGGCAATAGGCAATAGGCAATAGGCAATGGGCAATGGGCAATAGGTAATGGAGTTCTAGAAGATTCGGGTGTACCTAGCTTCGTAAAAATCAAATAGGAGTCCTATATTTTGTTTATGAACTATTTTTCGTAGAAAAAATTATCTTTTATGCAAAATATATTTAAAGTTTTCGTAAATATAGAGTGATTCTCGTTTGAATGAAGTATAGTTTATCAGCGTTTATCTGCGTACATCTGCGGTTTTTTAATTCGAGTATGTATTTTTTCACTGCACCTCAACTATTGTTACCCAACAAGTATTACTTACACCCCCACGCCCCACGATAGACTAGTGACTAGTAACTTATAACTAGTAACTGATGACCAATGCCTAAAAAGCAGAAATTTCCTTACTTAGTTGGTTCTAAGTGGACAGCCCAGAAAAAAGTAGACGGTTGGCGACATTTTCAAGTCGTCAATCGCAAGAATCAGGGTAAGTGGGTGTATGCAGAGATGGTAGCAGCTTGTGACCCTAGCGTCCGTTTCTGGATGAATGCCAAGTTACTACAGGATGGCTCTCAATGGCAAGCAGGCTGGCAATCGTTGCAAGAAATGGAAACTACAGAGGCAAGAGTTCAAGAAATATAAGTCATCCTAGGGATTTCCAACTCAAAACATCTCCAAAAATTTCTCTTGTGGTACGTCTGTCTCAGACGTCAGTGCTTGAAGCCCCATAAAATGAAGAACTTATTTCTTGGAAATCCCTAAGACCGGTAAGGAGGTCAGAAGTTTGAAGCCGAAATTTTAATCGTATTAATTTTTTACATAGTTGGGATTGATGAGAATCCTTAGGTTACAGAAACCCGGTTTCTTAAAGAAACCGGGTTTCTCGACTTCTATAGAAGAAATCAGAGTTGCTATGTAAGTATTTACTACACCATAATTAAAACCCTTTGTAAATACATGGTTTCAGCATTGTTATAACTGATATTTAATACTTTTTTCATACTTTTTGTTCTCTTCTATTCCCTGCAAACGTTCTTTAACAGCCCATCTGCAAGTCTTAACCCAAAACCACGCTCGTTTTTTTTACGTTGATCGCAGTGATTGAGGTGATTTTCTTTTTTGTATTTTGTAACTTTTTTTATAAAAATATGTTTAAAAATGATAAAAAATAGCTTTATACGCTTTTAGGTGAAGAAAATGAGTATTTATCAAAAAAAAGCAATTTTAGAAATAAAAATGCAATGATTATCGAGTCAATATACTTAAACAGCCCCTTTCTTTTCTTTGAAATTTGAACAATAATGGCACTGACATACTTCATCATTCATACTTCTCCTGTCGGAGACACTGCTTTGAACACACTTCATCCTTCAATTGAAGGCGAGTGTTTGAGTCAAGAGTTTGATAAGAAACTATAAGAGGCATACAACAGTGAAACTTGCAGTTTATGGAAAAGGTGGTATCGGTAAATCGACAACCAGTTGTAACATCTCCGTTGCTTTAGCCAAGCGTGGTAAGAAAGTGCTGCAAATTGGTTGTGACCCTAAACACGACAGCACCTTCACCCTTACCGGCTTCTTGATTCCAACTATTATTGATACCCTTCAAGAAAAGGACTACCATTACGAAGATGTCTGGCCAGAAGATGTGATTTACAAGGGTTATGGCGGAGTAGACTGTGTTGAGGCTGGTGGTCCTCCGGCTGGCGCGGGCTGCGGTGGTTACGTAGTGGGCGAAACCGTAAAATTACTGAAGGAACTCAACGCCTTTGATGAGTACGATGTGATTCTGTTTGATGTTCTCGGTGACGTTGTTTGCGGTGGTTTTGCAGCACCATTGAACTACGCTGATTACTGCTTGATTGTTACTGATAACGGTTTTGATGCTTTGTTTGCTGCTAACCGCATTGCAGCTTCAGTCAGAGAGAAAGCGCGGACTCACCCCCTGCGTTTGGCTGGATTAATTGGTAACCGCACCTCTAAACGGGATTTGATTAATAAATATGTAGAAGCGGTACCTATGCCAGTTTTAGAAGTTTTACCGTTGATTGAGGATATCCGTGTTTCCCGAGTCAAGGGTAAGACTTTGTTTGAAATGGCAGAGCAAGATCCTTCTCTGAACTACGTTTGCGATTACTATCTCAATATTGCAGATCAGATTTTGTCACGCCCGGAAGGTGTAGTGCCAAATGACTCCCCAGACCGCGAATTGTTCTCTTTGTTGTCTGATTTTTATTTAAATCCGAGTAAACCACAGGTTCCTAATCAAGAAGAAGAATTAGACTTGATGATTGTATAAAACATCAAGTTTCCAGGATGGGGGACTACTCTATGGCTTTCTTTCATAGTTTTACGGAATCTCTAAAGCAAAAGTGGTTACAGTTTTTTCAGGTCAATCGGGACTGGATTGCCCTGCATATGGAGGTTGAATCGGTCTATACTCCTGATGGTGGTAGGCGACCGCCTTCTTACCTCATCCTGGGAGTCGCTAATGCAATGGAACCCAAACTAGCGCAGTTAATGTTGCCCTTTTCTAGACTGAATCCTGACGCTGATACCCTGATTGAGGTGCTGGATTTGCATTTCGATCCAGACATCGCTCTTGGTAACCGCGTTATTCCTAAAATGGATACGTACGGAGAAGAGTCAACAGATGATGGCGATGAAAACTCCAATGATGAAACATTGACAAATCACCATACTAATGGTTACGGAAATGCGGCGCTCGATATGGATACTGATGGGGAAACCCTTATGGTAACCACTCCAATGATAGATGAGTTTACTTCAGAAAATCATATTGATGAAACTCACAATCGTATTGGAGAGCATTCCTTTTCACCCAATGAAGCAAAACAAACCTCCGCTCCAGAGGGTGTTGACGAGTTCGGTGATATTTCCTTTGATGATTTGAAGGAAGGAGATACGACCACAAACGCCGCAGTAACATCAGAAGATGGTGATTTTTCTAATGTACTTAAAGATGTTTGGGGTAACGAAGATGCTTCTAATAAAGAAGAAGCCGATGCTGATAATGATATGTTTTTAGGGGAAGACCTCACCTCTGGCGATTTAGATGATTCGGAAATTGCTAGTCTCTTTCCCAACAATTAAGGAAGTATGAATTATGAATGATGAATGATAAAAAATTTCATAATTCATAATTCATCATTCATAATTTAAAAATCGATGGGAGAAAATACCAAAATGACAGTTGCTCAAACAGAAGCTTTAACTTTTGAGTGCGAAACCGGTAATTATCATACTTTTTGTCCAATTAGCTGCGTAGCATGGTTATATCAAAAAATTGAAGATAGCTTCTTTTTGGTAATTGGTACAAAAACTTGTGGCTATTTCCTGCAAAACGCAATGGGGGTGATGATTTTTGCAGAACCCCGTTATGCAATGGCAGAGTTGGAAGAGGGAGATATTTCTGCTCAACTTAATGATTATGAAGAGTTAAAGCGGTTGTGTTTGCAAATTAAGCGCGATCGCAATCCTAGTGTGATTGTATGGATTGGTACCTGCACCACAGAAATCATTAAAATGGATTTGGAAGGTTTAGCACCCAAGCTAGAATCCGAAATCGGTATTCCCATTGTTGTCGCTCGTGCTAACGGTTTGGACTACGCCTTCACCCAAGGGGAAGATACTGTGTTGGCTGCAATGGCTGCACGTTGTCCCGATAAATCGCCTACTGTGGAAGCTGAGAAAGGCGATCGCAACGCGATTCAAAAACTGCTCAATTTTGGTAAAAAGAAAGAAGAGGTTGCCCAAGAAGAATCCGAGTATGTAGATCACCCTCCTTTGGTCTTATTTGGCTCCCTCCCCGATCCCGTCGTCACTCAATTAAGCCTAGAACTGAAAAAGCAAGGTATCAAGGTTTCTGGTTGGCTACCTGCTAAGCGCTTTACCGAACTTCCCGTCCTTGAGGAAGGGTATTACGTCGCAGGTGTCAACCCCTTCCTCAGCCGTACTGCTACCACCTTAATGCGCCGCCGTAAGTGCAAGCTGATTGGCGCACCGTTCCCCATTGGTCCTGATGGTAGCCGTGCGTGGATTGAGAAAATCTGCTCTGTATTTGGCATCACTCCCAAAGGAATGGAAGAAAGGGAGGCTCAAATCTGGGAAAACTTGGAAGAATACGTGCAACTTATTCGTGGTAAATCTGTATTCTTCATGGGCGATAACTTACTAGAAATCTCCCTAGCAAGATTCTTGGTACGCTGTGGAATGACTGTCCCGGAAATTGGTATTCCCTACATGGATAAGCGCTATCAAGCAGCTGAGTTAGCATTGCTAGAGAAAACTTGCCAAGAAATGGGTGTACCATTGCCCAAGATTGTCGAGAAACCAGATAACTATAACCAAATTCAACGTATTTACGATCTGAAACCCGATTTGGTAATTACTGGTATGGCTCATGCTAACCCATTAGAAGCACGGGGTATTAATACTAAGTGGTCTGTTGAATTTACCTTTGCCCAAATTCACGGCTTTACCAATGCGCGTGACATTTTAGAATTAGTCACTCGTCCACTGCGCCGGAATAACAACCTGAAAGATTTGGGTTGGGATAAGTTGGTGAAAGAACAAGCTAAAATTTAACCTTATCTCGAAAAAGAAATTTGTAGTATTTGTATAGGGGCGCATTCGTCGCTCCTATTACTTTTATATATAGCAAAATATATGAGTACTACACCCTCCAAAGATGAAAGCCAGCAAATGCTGAAGTGGCTAAACCGTAATCGCGAACAATTGAAAGAGTATGCCCATCAGTATATTGCCTACAATGCCAATGGCATAATTGCTCACGGTAGTAACTTGCATCAAGTTTTGGAGTTTGCTGAGGCTTCTGGAGAGACTTTTGCAATTTATTTAGTTCCCGGTTTTACTGACTCTATTGTTATTTTACCCATTCGTTTGCGCTCCGTCAGTCGCCATGAATGGCTACCAAACTATCAAGTGAGTTTCAAGCACAGAGAGTTAGAAATTAATACAACTATGTTGGTTGATTCGGGAGCAGATTTTAGTTTAATTTCACTTAAAGTAGGTCAAGATTTGGGATATGCTTTGGCTGATGGAGAACAAACATTATTAGCACAAACGATAGGCGGAAGTGTCGAGTATGTTTTACGTAATGTTGAAATGACAATTGATGGACACAGTTTTATTGCTCCTGTAGCGTGGTTACAAAATAATACTACCGACATCATGCTTTTGGGACGAGAAGCTGTATTTGATAAATTTAATATTGAGTTTAGACAAGCTGAAGAAAAAATAATTTTTTCTTGGCGTGAAGAGTTATCTTAACCTTGAAATAAATTGGTTCTTCAGTAATTAAGGTTCTTCCGCTCTGTATTGAATAAGGCAAACAGAAGGAATAACACTTTCTAATTTCTCGTGAAAATAATCACGTAAGGGGTGATTATCACTAAGTTTTATTTTTGTTTGGTTTCTGTTACCTTGTGCTCTGACATATAGTTTAAAGCCCATACCTATGCTTCTAGAGCGCCGATACAGAAATCCTAAAAACCCGGTTTCTTCGCGGATGGTAAACGAAAAATCAGTCTTTAAGGGCGACTATTCCGGGTTTTTTAGCCCAACGAGTCAATACTGTACCAGCGCTCTAGCATTGGTTGGAGCCGATAGGTTTAGGTGATTGAAAAGTTATTGTACCGGGAGTAGGTGTTGAAAACACAACTTTCAATCCATCGGCTCAATAGCACTAATTGAATGTACTCAACCAGGTTTCTAAATCTGAGAGAGCTTGAAAATCTAACAAAGCTTCACCGAGATTTTCTAATTGTTCGAGTGAGAGAGTTTCAAGGCGCGAGCGCACCTGTTGTGGTAATTCTCCCACTCGTCTATTTAGCTGTCGGAGAATCAGTGCTCGTTCTCGTTGTTCGCCGCGTTGTTCGCCGCGTTGTTCGCCGCGTTGTTCGCCTTCAGCCAGAATTTCTTGATAAATGACTGACTCACGCATCATACCCTCCCGAAATAACCGTCGAATCAAGTCCTTATCGTATTTTAACCCTGCTAAGATTTGAGTGTAAGCTGAAATTTCTGGTCTTTGTTCTGGTTCGAGTCGATCAACTTGTTCGACAACTCGTTGCAGCAAGATTTGGGGTTGTGTGGTGGCTGCTAGTGGTGCTAATGGTAACAAACTTGGCTGATTCAGGAACACTTGTGGATTTTCCTCCCACATCCGAATCACTCGATATTCGTGATAGGTGGTTTCCAGACGAAAGGCTGTTTCAATCACCGTGTCTGGTGGCGGAGCTAACAATAGCACCACCACTTGCGTAATTGGTAAACGATACAACCGATGTAAACGCACCCAGTAATCTAACATTCGCAAGGGCAGGGGTGGTTTGGATTCTAGTGTGGTTTGAAATTCCAGGTGTAGAATCCGCCCTTCTAGTTGTAAAAAAGTGACATAATCAGCACGAATTGGCTCAATACTGAGTTCTGTTTTTAGAACTGTGACAGTAGTTTGCGGTGTACCCAACACCCAAGTAGCTTTCGTCAATGGGATGTTTTTCTGATAGCAGTTTGCACAGGTTATCAAAGGACATTAATTGTCAATTAGGATTCTTTTTAGGTTTTGTATTATCTCCTGATCATAGCTCGATTGGGTGATGCTTTTGGCAAAGTTTCCAGTTTATGTACGTATCAGTGGTCAATTTAATGCGACGTGACTGATTTACCAAAAACATTCTATTATTCATGCTTTTTATACTACAATACTACAAAAATCATGTTTTGTTAACTCGTACTCATTATGAGTACTCTTAAGAAAGAGTCATTTATCACGGTGAGCTTCCGTGATTCATAGGTATGTTTGACGCAATATCAAAATCCAGGGTCTTTACTGAAATTAAAGAGTGTCTGCTTCTGGCTGTTCCTTTAGCTGGAGCGCAATTATCTCAATCTGCTACAACGTTTGTGGACACTGTAATGATGGGCATTCTGGGAAGTCAGGTGATTGCAGGTGGGGCCTTAGGTTCTGCTACATTTCATTTGATGACGTATGTTGGTACTGGAATCGTTTCAGCTGTTAGTCCCCTAACCGCAGAAGCCTATGGAGCCGGACAAGTCGCGCAGGTTGGTAAAGTGGTACGACAGGGCTTGTGGTTATCAGTTATTTTGGCGGTTCCAGTGACATTACTAATTTGGCATGGTGGATTGTTACTGCGCTTACTAGGACAAAACCCGGAAACTGTTGCATTAGCAGAGGGATACCTGAAAGCGATCGCATGGGGTTATTTTCCATCATTAGGCTTTGCGGTATTGAGAAGTTTTGTCTCAGCGATTTCAAAACCTCGTCCTGTTATTGTGACTATTGTGGCTGGAACCTTGTTTAACATTGCAGGCAATTATATCCTCATGTTTGGCAAATTTGGATTTCCCGCCTTGGGATTAGCAGGAATTGGTTTGGCAAGTGCGCTATCTTTTTGGGGAATGTTTGCTGCTTTAGCAATTTACATTCTTTGGCAAAATCAGCTTTTGATTTATAATATTTTTTCTAATTTACATCAGTTTGAAAGCAAAATATTTAGAGAACTGGTAAAAGTTGGAGTGCCTATAGGCATACTAACAGCAACAGAAGGTGGATTCTTTACAGTTGTTACATTTTTAATGGGGCAGTTGGGAACAATCACACTAGCAGCGCACCAAATTGCCTTTCAAACAACAATTTTAACCTTCATGATTCCGCTTGGTATTTCGTTTGCAACGACAATCCGAGTTGGACAATTGATGGGACAAGAGAACCCCCAAGGAGCGCGATTGGCGGGTTTTGTGGGTATTAGTATAGCTGGTGGGTTTATGGCAATAATGGGGATCTTATTCTGGATATTTCCAGAGAAGATAGTGTCACTTTATATCGATACTACCGAGCCAAAAAATGCACCTGTCGTCAGCTTGGCAAAAACTCTTTTGGGTGTAGCAGCAATGTTTCAAATTGTAGATGGTATTCAAGTCAGTGCAGTAGGTGCGCTACGAGGATTAAAAGATACTCGAATCCCCCTATTTATTGGCATTTTCGCCTACTGGGGAATGGGCTTAATCGGTGGTTATGCTTTGGGTTTCTTATTAGGCTTTGGCGGTGTTGGACTCTGGTGGGGACTGGCGATCGCTCTTGCTGTAGCGGCTGGGGTTTTGACGTGGCGATTTCATACAATTAATGCTTGGCGACAAAAACCCAATCCATCTCCAATACCCTAAGCATTCGCCAGAAAGTATAAGCGCCCTGATATCTCAGCAAACCCTATTTAATTACACATAATCAAAAGCAACGGTATCTTATTAGACTCTAAAGAGTTAAATAAATACCCATGTATTAACTGTCCTACATTCAATGGTTGATTTGTAGCACACCAACAAAAGTCTTCTGGCTCAACTGCAGATGGTTTAATACAACCGACAAAGTAAGTTCCATCTTCAATATTTCTTGCTATTACGCGAAAACACTCATGCTCTAAAGGGGCTTTTTGAAGCATTGGTTACCTCTTAAGTTAGTGATGAGTGCAAAATAAACTTCTTTATCATTCACCGACAACGTTCAGAAGAAAGATGTTTTGTTAATATTTTCCGTATACAGAGCTACATAATACAAAAAATCACCAATCTTCTTCCAATAGGTGGAAAAGAGTCAAAACTCCCGAAAGAGTCATATTTCTTAACTACTTTCTCATATCTGGCAAGATACTTTATTAACAAAGTTACACTTATGGAAGCATATGATGTTGTAATAATTGGCGCAGGTCATAATGGACTAGAGGCACTCAGCCATCAGCAACGCCGCTCTTTTAGCTGAAGGCTGATAGCTTAAAATAAATAGTTCTTACTCACAGCTGATGACAAAGATATCCAAAACTTGATGTAATGATAAAGCTGTTGTCAATTGCTGCACAATGACAAATCGGGTTTTAATTCTTGGAGGGCGGGGACGGATTGGTAGTAGTGTAGCCCAAGATATTCTCAGCCATACACAAGCACAAGTTACTATTACTGGTCGCACGAGCGATCGCAGAACAAACAATCCGCGAGTCCAATATTTAATATTGGATTTAGCAGACACGGAAAAACTGAGGGAGGCGATCGCATCTTCCGACTTAGTTATCCACTGTGCAGGTCCATTTCACTACCGCGACGCCAGTGTTCTCAAACTCTGTATTGAAAATGGAGTTAATTATTTAGATGTCAGCGACCACCGTTCGTTTACCAGTAAAGCTCTAAAATATCATGATAATGCTGTAGCTGCGGGAGTTACGGCAATTGTAAACACGGGTATATTTCCCGGTGTTTCTAATAGTATGGTACGTGAAGGGATTGAGCAATTTGACGAAGCGGAAAAAATTCATTTAAGTTATTTAGTCTCTGGTTCCGGTGGTGCTGGTGTGACAGTTATGCGGACAACTTTTTTAGGTTTGCAAAAACCTTTTCAAGCATGGATAGATGGCAAATGGCAGACAGTAAAGCCTTACAGCCAGCGTGAAAACATTCAATTTCCACCTCCCTATGGTCGCAGTGGAGTATACTGGTTTGATATGCCAGAAACCTTCACATTACCCCACGCCTTCCCATCAGTTAAAACTGTTATTACTAAATTTGGTTCGGTTCCTGATTTTTACAATCACTTAACTTGGATAGCTGCTCATATTTTTCCCAAACCATTAATGCAGCAGCGCAATGCTATTGAGTTTTTAGCTCATGTTAGTCATACTATGACCGATTTCACCAATCGCTTCAGTGGTATTGGTGTCACAGTGCGATCGCAAATCACTGGACAAAAAGATGGAAAAACAGCGATTTTCTGTTCTACCTTAGTGCATGAGAACACAGCAGTAGCTTCTGGTTGCGGTACAGGTAGTTTAGCCCAGTTGTTGCTTGATGGTAAGCTGAAACATCCCGGTGTGACTCCAGTGGAAGAAGCACTACCAACTGACTTATTTGAAGAATCCATGCAAAGCCGAGGAATTAAAATTCATCATGAGTGGTTAATGCCCGATTGTTAATTATGACACTACCATTAACAATTAACAATTAGCCATTAGCAACCCTGTTTGTATCTTATGGCAGAAGTCAAAGTTGTAAATAAATATGTAAGATTCCGATGGAATTTGTAAGAGTTCAGCTATTAGCCGTCAGCAATCAGCTTTGAAACGTATTTTTCAAGCGTTGTCACGGTGTTTATCTTAGTCTCATTAAATACCGACCTAGCTTAGAAAAGCTGATAGCTGAGGGCTAAAAGCTGAACGCTCACTAAAGCTTAACAAAAGTTCACAAATTTAACATGGAGGGTTGTGGTATGCGACTCATTTTAGCAATTTTAAATAAGGCATTACACCAAAGCATTGTTGTCCTGGGTTTAATACTTTTCATCAGTCTGTCAGGTGTATTTTTTTTTGTTCAGCAACCTAGTTATGCTGTAACATACCCATCTCAACAACTCACACCAGAAGAGAAGATTGACCGCGCTTATGAATATAGCGAAGGAGCTGGTATTCGAGAAGAAGACCGACAAGAGGCTTACCAACAAGCAGTCAAAGATTCTCAAAGCCTACAAACCATGGAAAAAGCTTACGAAAGAAACGTTGAAGAAGAAAATGCTCAGCCAACTCTGGGTGAGAAAGCTAAAGAATTAATTGATACAGTCACAGGGAAGTAGGGGTGTAGGGATGTAGGGGAGAAAAAGAATCATTTCTTTCGCTATTCCCTACACTCCCCACTGTTAGGGCGAACAACCGTTCGCCCCTACACCCCTGACTTTACTCAAATTCATCTACTGTGGCTGGGGGAGAGGTTTTAGGTTTTGGTGAAAGGCGGTGCTCATACCAATTCATGAGGGGAGTGGCACTAATTCCATGTAGAATGACAGAAACAACTATGGTCGTGTATGTAATCCAAGCAATTTGCTCCCCAAGTCTATTATTTAAACCGTTACCAAATGCGTAGGCGAGATAATAAAGAGAACCAACACCACGAATACCAAACCAACCGAATAACAAGCGGGTTCCCGGATGTAATTTATGACGATCTGGATATATGGGTGGTTTACCAATTGTACTGAGCCACGCTCCTACAGGTCTAATCAGAAAAAGTAATGATACTATGATTAAAAGAGATTGGATAGCATAGGATATCATTGGTTTCCATAATAGAATTGAACCTAAAAATAAAATCGTCCCGACTTCTGAAAGTTTTTCAATCCGCTCTATAAACTCCAATTGAGCCATTGATTTTTCTAGATTTCTGTAGCTTTTTTGCATAATCAATCCGGCAACAAATACAGCAAGAAATCCATATCCATTGATAATTTCTGTTAGGGAATAAGTGAGAAGAATTGTTGCTAGAGCAATAAAATCTTCCATTAATGCGTCAGCAGGACGGCGTTTCTGGATTTGTTTATCAATCCAAACAATGATTTTGGCAACGATAATTCCCATGACAATTCCAGCGGCGATCGCCCAAATTAAATCAACTGCAACCCATTGTTTAATCCAGTTATCCCAATTGCTGTCTTTGATTG
Source organism: Scytonema sp. PMC 1070.18 (assembly GCA_035967975.1). Classification (GTDB taxonomy): domain Bacteria; phylum Cyanobacteriota; class Cyanobacteriia; order Cyanobacteriales; family Nostocaceae; genus Scytonema. Next base: position 2,935 of record JAWQFQ010000001.1, on the reverse strand, counting down.
CATGAAGACCAAAATATACGAAAGGAAAGGCTAAAGCATCATTTAAACCGCCTTCTGATGTTAAGCCAAACCGTAACTCATCCTGGTCGTTAATATCATTTAATTGCACTTCTGAAGCCAATACAGGGTCAGTTGGTGCAAGAATGGCTCCCAATAAAATTGCTCCTCCCCAATCCATACCTAAAAGTAATTTACCTACAATAGCAATTCCAAAAATGGAAAATGGCATCAAAAAGCCTATCAGCCGTATCGTAATATCCCAACCCCTTAGTCCGAGTGGACGCACAATTTTTAAACCGCAGTTGAAGACAGAAGTAATGACAACAAATTCTGTGAGCCTTTCTAAGACTTCAGCATTAAAAACTCCTGTACCACGTAAATTTATCAGCCTAAGGAAATAGGGACCTAAAATAATACCTACCAATAGATAGATGATGGAAAAAGAAAGGGGTAAGCGTGAAATCCACCCAGATAGTAAAGTGACAAACAGCAGGAGTAACCCAATCACAAGCAGGTCAAGAATATAAACATCAACCATAAAAACTTACATAAAAAAAGAGGTTGCATTGAAAGTTTAATTGGGATAGCTTTTGAGTCTAAATCTCCTTACGGTAGATTTGTTTAAAATCCTTTACATATATTTTTGTGGTTATACGTATTCTTATCTATACCAACGCTGCTGGAATTGAAGATGCGGAGATTAGCCTCAAACATTTAGTAACAAATGTGTCGCAAGATATTGATATTACAGTGGTCGGTACTTGCCAAGTGGTTGTCGATACAATTGCACACTCTAGACCGCAAGCATCGCAGGTGGTATTACCGAGGAAGGTATTCCTTGTCTCACTGCACATCTGCAAACTTTCCATCGCCTGCGTCCCGACCTAATACACGTCAACATCTGCACACCTTGGGAGTAGCAGAAAAGGTTATGGGGTGTGGGGTGTAGGGGAAAATACATTTCCGGAAATCCTCATTGCAATCCTAAATGATTCGTAAAAAAGATTTTGGTTGCTCACAGCTAATAGTAAAGAAAGCAATTAGCCGTTAGCTATTAGCGAACTTTACGAGGATTTTACATTTCATCTAGGACTGCTATAGGAATCCGGTTTGATTTGGTGAACTGATTTGTGTAGGCAGGCAATAGGGAATAGGCAATAGGCAATGGGATTCTACAATATTAAGGTGTACCGAGTTTTTTTCAAAAATCAAATAGGAGTCCTATATGTATCTAAGTAAATGCTTATTTATTAACTGGTTCTTCATGTGACGTTAAACATAAGTTGATACATTTTAACGTCAGGAAAGTAAACAGGAGATCAATTTAGAGTGGCTTTCTCACGACGTAGGTTTTTGACCCTAGCTGGGGTAACAGCTGCTGGTGTAACAGTGGTTTCTCCCTTAGAGGCTTTCTATGCCAGAATTGCTCGTGGTGAAATGGTTAAGGGAGCTGGCTTTGGTCCTCTTCAACGCAAGCTTCCTTTGAATCAGGCAGATTTAGCTCACACCGTTATTGGCGATCTTAGGAATGTTCCACTTTTAGAACTCCCACCAGGCTTTAATTACACTGCTATCTCGATTACTGGTCAAACCATGAGTGATGGTAATCCAGTTCCTGGAGACCATGATGGTATGGCTACTTTTCCTGGTCCTGGAAGAAGTGTCATTTTGGTTCGCAACCACGAATTAAATGAAAGAGAGAATGAGTTTGGCGATCGCAGAGGAGTTATTGCTCCACCTGAGAAAAAATATGACCAAATTGATGCAGGTGGTACGACAACCCTTGTCGTAGGACAGAATCGAGAATTGTTAAAACACTTTGCGTCCTTGTCCGGAACAATCAATAACTGTGCTGGTGGTCCGACACCTTGGGGAAGTTGGATCAGCTGTGAAGAAACCTTTAGCAACAGCAGCACAGGTAAGCCTCACGGCTATAATTTTGAAGTTACTGCTAGTACCGAAATTGGTTTAGCAGACCCCATACCCTTGAAGGCTATGGGACGCTTTAGCCATGAAGCGATCGCCGTCGATCCAAAGACGGGCTACATTTACGAAACTGAGGATCGTGGAGATAGCTGTTTTTACCGATTTGTACCAGCTGTTGGTAGACCAACCGCACCAGGACAATTGGTTCACGGTGGTACACTCTATGCTTTAGTTATTAAGGGTCAACCCACAATCAATACATCTAATAATCCCAACCTTGGCGGTACATTGAGTTTAGTTCCTGTGGGTAAACCAATGTCCGTAGAGTGGGTGCGGATAGAAGATGTTGACCCTGCAGAAGATACTGTTCGTAAAGAAGCTCAATCTAAGGGAGCCGCCATCTTCTATAGAGGAGAAGGTGCTTGGTACGATCAGGGTAAAGTTTATTTCACCGCCACTCAAGGTGGTCCACCCGCTGTTGATGATGAACGCGGTAATGGTCAAGTCTGGGTTTATGACATTGAGGCGGAAACAATCACATTACTTGTCGAGGCTTCCCCAAGCGGAGAACTTCTTGATGAACCTGATAACATTACTGTAGCTCCTTTTGGTGACCTCTTCCTCTGCGAAGATGGTGGTGGCGAACAATATGTTGTCGGTGTCAATGCAAAAGGCGAACTTTATCAGTTTGCACGTAATGCTCTAGTCAGACCTGATACAGGTAGCCCTGATAACAGCGAGTTTGCTGGTGCTTGCTTCTCTCCAGAGGGTGACACTTTGTTTGTAAACTCCCAGGGGCTCGGTGTCACATTCTGTATTTGGGGACCTTGGCCCCGCCGTAGCCCGTTGGCTCGTCGCTAAAGTATTAAACTGAAGGTTGAGCAAGTTAATACTTTTTTAGGGTGGGCAATGCCTACCCTACACAAGGGTAAATAAATGATTACCAAATTCTATTTACCGGAATATGCGCGACGAGAAAGCCCCTACATTCATGTATGGGGGTAAGTCG